>NZ_JBEHFW010000033.1:0-521 GCF_040225475.1 Corynebacterium sp. KPL2861 | reverse complement strand
GCTGCTTGCTAACCCTGACATCGCGAAACTGATTGATGACCTAGGCACGTCCACCACGGATGCCAACGACCTGGTTCGCGGTATGTTGCAAGCTTCAATTACCCGCGGGTTAAATGCGGAAATGGATACTCACCTGGGCTATGCATCCGGTGATAGAGCAGCTAAAGCTAGTGCTGGAACGGATAATTATCGCAATGGGGCGTATCCGAAAACCGTAGATTCTAATTACGGGCCAGTAAGCATTGATGTTCCACGAGACAGAAACGGCACGTTTGTTCCTACGATGGTGCCCAAAGGCTCGAGGAGATTGACCGACGTTGATGACATGATCGTCAGCTTATATGCCGGTGGGATGACCATTCGGGATATCCAGCATCATATGGCAACTGCGATGCGTGTCGATATTTCCCATGAGACGATCTCCGCAGTCACCGACGCCGTCCTCGATGAGGTCATGGTCTGGCAAAACCGCCAGTTAGACGAATTCTACCCCGTAGTGTTTCTCGATGCGCTGCGCATTA
>NZ_JBEHFW010000032.1:0-642 GCF_040225475.1 Corynebacterium sp. KPL2861 | reverse complement strand
GACATGGTGGTAGATTACCTTTCTTCCCAGCCCAACCGGGCTAGATATCAGGTGTCCACCAAATGGGGGTCAGGTCCGTGCTTCGGTCCGCATCGAGTCTGATAACGCCCACCCAACGATCCGTCGGGAGTAGACGTCGGTGACAAACGCGGCGTAGACAAAGCCTTTCTTCGTGCGCACATACGTAATGTCGGCCACCCACAGCTTGTTCGGGCCCTGAGCTTTGAACTCACGCTCAACCAAGTCCGGGCGCAGATCAGGCACGTTAGCTTTTCGGGTTGTGATTGGTGATCCGCCTGTGCCTGTGCCAGAAACACCGGCCAGGCGCATCAGTCGGGCGGTTTGTTCACGCCCGATATCGATTCCTTCACGGCGAAGCGCATGCCACATTTTCCGCACACCGTAAACACCGTAATTATCCCGATGAACAGCACTAATGCGTTCAACTAGAACAGCATCACGAAGGCGACGAGCACTTAACCCCTCGGGCTTTGGACTGGCGATAACCACGCGGGGTGATAAACCCACCAGCCCGGTTATTTTTCAACGTCTTACAAATGAACTCGACAGAGAAATAATTCCGGTATTCATCGATGAACCGGATCATTTCCGACGTTTCGGGTCGAGTCATGAGGCGAAAAA
>NZ_JBEHFW010000031.1:0-689 GCF_040225475.1 Corynebacterium sp. KPL2861 | reverse complement strand
AAGCCGGAGATTTCGACGAATGCTGATTTTGCTCAGGGTTCGCATGAGGTTGTTGCTGGTGCTGAGATTGTTGATGAGGTCAGCTATGAGGGCTTGGTTCCTGGTAAGGAATACACGCTGCAGGCTGAGTTGATTAGCAAGGCTGATGGTCAGACTGTTCTGGGTAAGGGTGAGACGACCTTTACTCCGGAGGAGTCTGCTGGCACGGTTGATGTGAAGATCACTGTTGATAGTGATGTGACGGAGCCGGTTGAGGCTGCGGTTGCCTTTGAGGAGTTGACCTCTACTGAGGTTGACGCTGAGGGTGAGGACACTCCGGATGCTGAGAAGCCGAATAAGATTGCTGAGCACAAGGACATCAATGATGAGGATCAGACCGTAACCTCTGATGACTCTAAGAAGGATCTGAAGCCGGAGATTTCGACGAATGCTGATTTTGCTCAGGGTTCGCATGAGGTTGTTGCTGGTGCTGAGATTGTTGATGAGGTCAGCTATGAGGGCTTGGTTCCTGGTAAGGAATACACGCTGCAGGCTGAGTTGATTAGCAAGGCTGATGGTCAGACTGTTCTGGGTAAGGGTGAGACGACCTTTACTCCGGAGGAGTCTGCTGGCACGGTTGATGTGAAGATCACTGTTGATAGTGATGTGACGGAGCCGGTTGAGGCTGCGGTTGCCTTTGAGGAGTTGAC
>NZ_JBEHFW010000030.1:0-711 GCF_040225475.1 Corynebacterium sp. KPL2861 | reverse complement strand
CGATGAGGTCATGGTCTGGCAAAACCGCCAGTTAGACGAATTCTACCCCGTAGTGTTTCTCGATGCGCTGCGCATTAAAGTCCGCGACGGTGGCCGAGTGGTCAACAAATCCGCGTACATGGCAATTGGTGTGGATCTTGACGGTATTAAGCACATTTTGGGCCTATGGATCGCCAAAGAAGAAGGCGCTTCATTTTGGGCGCAGGTATGTGCCAATCTTTCTAACCGTGGGGTCAAAGACGTCTTTATCGTCTGCTGTGACGGGCTGAAAGGCTTGCCAGAAGCAGTAGAGGCAACGTGGCCGAACTCTATGGTGCAAACCTGTATCGTGCACCTGATTCGCGCAGCTAACCGATGGGTAGCCTACGGGGATCGCCGGGGCGTATCGGCCGCGTTGAAAAAGATTTACACCGCTGCAGACGAATCCACAGCTCAGGCTGCTTTAGACGAATGTGAAGCCTCTGAATTGGCAGAAAAGTATCCCCGCTCAGTCAAGGTCTGGCGGGATGCTTGGGCGCGTTTCGTACCGTTTCTGCAGTTCCCGCCAGCAGCCAGGAAGGTAATCTATACGACGAATTCGATTGAATCATTCAACAATGAACTGCGTAAAGCTACCCGCAACAGGGTGCAGTTCACCAACGATGAATCAGCGCTGAAAACGCTGTGGTTGATGATCTGCAATATTGAAGACAGACGAGCTGCCAAGAGGGC
>NZ_JBEHFW010000029.1:0-712 GCF_040225475.1 Corynebacterium sp. KPL2861 | reverse complement strand
CGGTAAGGTGTTGGAATACGCATCTTTTTGAATACTGTTTAGTGTTTCGGCTGCATTGATGGATTGGTTGGCATGTGATTGTGTTCAACTTTTTGTCTCCCTTTTTTGTGCCCCGTCGGGTTGGGGAGGCAGTGATTTTTTCTTTGTAGTAATTTTTGGACGCCAGCATGAGCCTTTATTGGTTTGTGGTGGTTTGTTCTTTTGGTTAGGTTTGGGCTTTTCACGGCCTTTTCAGGATCTTGTTGTTCTGAAATTTTTCTTTTTGTGGAGAGTTTGATCCTGGCTCAGGACGAACGCTGGCGGCGTGCTTAACACATGCAAGTCGAACGGAAAGGCCCTGCTTGCAGGGTACTCGAGTGGCGAACGGGTGAGTAACACGTGGGTGATCTGCCCTGCACTTCGGGATAAGCTTGGGAAACTGGGTCTAATACCGGATAGGAGCCATCTTTAGTGTGGTGGTTGGAAAGTTTTTTCGGTGTAGGATGAGCTCGCGGCCTATCAGCTTGTTGGTGGGGTAATGGCCTACCAAGGCGGCGACGGGTAGCCGGCCTGAGAGGGTGTACGGCCACATTGGGACTGAGATACGGCCCAGACTCCTACGGGAGGCAGCAGTGGGGAATATTGCACAATGGGCGCAAGCCTGATGCAGCGACGCCGCGTGGGGGATGAAGGCCTTCGGGTTGTAAACTCCTTTCGCTAGGGACGAAGCTTT
>NZ_JBEHFW010000028.1:0-768 GCF_040225475.1 Corynebacterium sp. KPL2861 | reverse complement strand
TTGTGACGGTACCTAGATAAGAAGCACCGGCTAACTACGTGCCAGCAGCCGCGGTAATACGTAGGGTGCGAGCGTTGTCCGGAATTACTGGGCGTAAAGGGCTCGTAGGTGGTTTGTCGCGTCGTCTGTGAAATTCTGGGGCTTAACTCCGGGCGTGCAGGCGATACGGGCATAACTTGAGTGCTGTAGGGGTAACTGGAATTCCTGGTGTAGCGGTGAAATGCGCAGATATCAGGAGGAACACCGATGGCGAAGGCAGGTTACTGGGCAGTTACTGACGCTGAGGAGCGAAAGCATGGGTAGCGAACAGGATTAGATACCCTGGTAGTCCATGCCGTAAACGGTGGGCGCTAGGTGTGAGGGTCTTTCTACGACTTTCGTGCCGTAGCTAACGCATTAAGCGCCCCGCCTGGGGAGTACGGCCGCAAGGCTAAAACTCAAAGGAATTGACGGGGGCCCGCACAAGCGGCGGAGCATGTGGATTAATTCGATGCAACGCGAAGAACCTTACCTGGGCTTGACATACACTAGATCGCTGCAGAGATGTAGTTTCCCTTTGTGGTTGGTGTACAGGTGGTGCATGGTTGTCGTCAGCTCGTGTCGTGAGATGTTGGGTTAAGTCCCGCAACGAGCGCAACCCTTGTCTTATGTTGCCAGCATTTGGTTGGGGACTCATGAGAGACTGCCGGGGTTAACTCGGAGGAAGGTGGGGATGACGTCAAATCATCATGCCCCTTATGTCCAGGGCTTCACACATGCTACAATGGT
>NZ_JBEHFW010000027.1:0-1303 GCF_040225475.1 Corynebacterium sp. KPL2861 | reverse complement strand
GGGCCCGACCCCCGAAAAGTGGACACGTCGGGGGTTAGCTATGCTGCTGTGGTCAGTGTAGCTGAAGTCTCGGCTTCAAAGACATCAGGCGCTACGAGATTGCACCAAGAGTGGCGCCGGCGCGTGTTATAGCGCATGCACCACCGGAAGACCTCTTGGCGACAGCTAATTGGGTTGTCAAAGACTTTCCGATCACGTAGCACTTCACGTTTTAAGGTGGCGTTAAATGACTCTGCCAGGGCATTATCGGCACTCGTTCCTACCGCGCCCATGGACTGGCGTACACCTAACGACGAGCAGTAGTTCCTAAAGGTTTGTGAGGTGTACACACTGCCGTGATCGGAATGGAAAATAGCCCCGTCAAGACTGCCACGCACACCGTGTGCGTGGGCTAGAGCATCAATGACCAACGAGACACGCATGTGGTCTGCGAGTGCATAACCTGCAAGTTTCCGTGAATAGGTATCAATGACTGTGGCAAGGTACATGTTTTTGCCGCCCTTGCACGGCAGGTAGGTAATGTCGCCGACATAAACACAGTTCGGCGTATCAGCGGTAAATGTACGGCCTAGTAAATCCGGCATGACGCGGTGACCAGGCTTGCGCCTAGTGGTGATGCATCGACGCCGTTTGCTAAAGCCTTGAAGTCCCATGGATTTCATGATGCGTGCAACTTTCTTGTGATTGACCGGGGTATACACCAGGTCTTCCTTGAGGCTTGCGGCGATGCGTTTAGCACCGTAAAGCCCGTGCTCATCATCGAAGATGGTCTTGATTCTTGCACCAATAAGACCGTCGGAATACATCTTTAACCTGCGTTTTTGACGGGTGCTGACCCACTTGTAAAACGAGGAACGATTCAGCTTTAACACATGGCACATCCGCTTAACCGAGTACTCGGTTCGGTGGTCATAGACAAACTGGAAGCGGATCACCAGCGTGTCTCTTCGGCAAAATATTTCGCAGCCTTACGCAGAATATCGCGTTCTTCGCGCAGCTTAGAGACTTCCTTTTCTAACTGGCGGATTCGCGCAGAATCATTCGCCGCTTGGGCTTTATCATGCACGGCTTTAATGCGGGCACGTTTGCCGGTGCCGTACTTTTTGACCCAAGAATGTAGCGAGGCTCGATTGATTCCGAGCTCGGCTGATGCTGAGTTCAGCGAGAGGTCCTCATTGTTTTCATAGAGGGCCACGGCATCGCGTTTGAACTGTTCGGAATACCTGGACATGGTGGTAGATTACCTTTCTTCCCAGCCCAACCGGGCTAGATATCAGGTGTCCACCAAATGGGGGTCAGGTCC
>NZ_JBEHFW010000025.1:0-1581 GCF_040225475.1 Corynebacterium sp. KPL2861 | reverse complement strand
AGCTTGGATTCTAGGGGTCGTTGCAACAATGATGGTTACTTTGGTGTGATACTACCGGTTTGTGTCAGGGCGCTTGTCATGACTTCGGCTGGGGTGCGCCAGTTGAGTGCTTTGCGTGGCTTGTGATTGTGAATGTTGGCGATCATCTCCAGGTCCTCGGCGCTGTAGATGGACAGGTCGCTGTTTTTGGGAAGGTTTCTCCTGAGCCTGCCGTTGGTGTTTTCACTGCTGCCTCGTTCCCACGGTGATCCTGGATGACAGAAGTAGATGGGAATGTCAGTGGCCATGGTAAAGGCTTTATGGCCAGCCATTTCACTTCCTTGGTCCCAGGTAATTGATGACCAGATAGCTTTATCGATCCCAGCAACAGCCTTGTGCAGGGCTGTGAATACTTCTTTGCTGGTATGCCTGCCTGGCAGGTGGCCAAGGACAACAAATCGGCTGACGCGTTCTACTAACGTGATAACCGCGGATTGGTTATTTTTACCAAGGATGAGGTCGCCTTCCCAATGGCCTGGCAAAATACGTTCAGCAACCTCATCTGGCCGGTCGTCGATGAGGATCATGTCGTCAACGAAGCGTTGCTGAGCCGGTGTCGTGGTGCGTGTTTGGCGTTTCTTGCGTTTCTTTCTACCGGTAGGAAGTTCCAAGCCAAGGTCTTTGAGTCTTCCTTTGGCCTGTAGATAAAAGGCGTCATAAATCGTTTCGTGACTAATGCGCATGTCCTTATCAAGGGGGTAGTCGATGGGCAGGCGATTGGAAATCTCCTCAGGTGACCATTGTGCCCGCAATTGTGCGCATACATAGTCCCATAACCTTTTGTTGGCCAGCAGTTTCGGTATTTTCGGCCGCAACCTACGCGCACAAGCCTTTAACTGGGCTGTTTCTGCACGATACGGGCCTTGGGCGCTGTGGTTTCTGCGTACTTCACGCTGAATTGACGAGGCACTTCTCCCTAAACGGCGCCCAATCTCACGCAGCGGCACATGCTCACGAAGAAGATCGGCGATAATAACGCGTTCTTCAAAGCAAATATAGCGATCACTGATGCGTTTATACGGATCCACACCGCCAGGCAAGGCAGGGGCACAAAACCGTCCAGATTCAATGACGTCATGGCGTTGGCGCAGCGCTTTCATAAGTCTTTTATACGTGGTGGCATCCTCGCCGACAGGTATGAACTCTTTACGTGGCCCTCCGGATTTGATGAGTCCTTTTTCGAAGTCTAAAGACAATCGACGATCAATTCCTACCCCAGCCCCAGCATCACCAACAGGCAAGCTCGCCAACCGAAGGCGCAAGTATTCCACCCTTAACTGTGTTTGGCGGACTTTCCGGGCATACCTCGATAGCCGGATATGACACCCAGCTTCTGTAGCAACGGCATACGCAGCGGTGGGATGCATTCCACACGTTTTGGCGGCTTGATGTACCGAAAGTCCGCCTTTAACTAGTTCTACAAGCTGTAAAGCCTGGCTACCGCGGCGATCAACTCGTTTGGCTTTATGTATGACTGGCAATCCATGAGCATGGCAAAAATTCAAAGCATGCACGTAATGACAGCCAAGCTCACCAGCAGCC
>NZ_JBEHFW010000024.1:0-2321 GCF_040225475.1 Corynebacterium sp. KPL2861 | reverse complement strand
TGCGACACTGTGAGGTGGAGCGAATCGCTGAAAGCCGGCCTTAGTTCGGATTGGGGTCTGCAACTCGACCCCATGAAGTCGGAGTCGCTAGTAATCGCAGATCAGCAATGCTGCGGTGAATACGTTCCCGGGCCTTGTACACACCGCCCGTCACGTCATGAAAGTTGGTAACACCCGAAGCCGGTGGCCTAAACGTGTTAGGGAGCCGTCGAAGGTGGGATCGGCGATTGGGACGAAGTCGTAACAAGGTACCCGTACCGGAAGGTGCGGGTGGATCACCTCCTTTCTAAGGAGCTTTTATTATTGGGCTGCAGTTGCAGCCAATGGCCCACAGTTGTGGGTTGCCCACATAGTTGATGGTGGGTTGGTGGTTGAGTAGGCAAGTGTTCTGCTGCCACCGAATTTGGAAATTCCGGGTAGGAGACACACCTTAATCAGCAGGTCTAAGTGTTGAGACAGTGCTTTGTGACATGCGTAAAAGTGTCCATGCATACAAAATTAATGTTGAGTGGTAAGTCGTTGGTGCATTGTTGGGTGTCTGGGGCATTATCCCCTTTTTTTGTGTGCCTGACTGGTTGATGGATGCCATTCATTGTGGTGGTGTTTGTTGCTGGTTCGGGGTGTTGTGTGAGAACTGTATAGTGGACGCGAGCATCTGCATGATGCCATCTGCTTGTGTGTGGGTGGTGTTGTGTGTGTGATGTGATTTTTCTTTTTGTTTATTTTGTCAAGTTTACTTGTTGCCACCACATGCTGGTTGCATGGCTTTTGTTGGTTGTGTGGTTTGTGTGTGGTGGTTGGTGTGTTCGTTATTTAGGGCGCATGGTGGATGCCTTGGCATGCTGAGCCGATGAAGGACGTGTAAGGCTGCGTTAAGCCTCGGGGAGTTGTCAATAAAGCGTTGATCCGAGGATGTCCGAATGGGGAAACCTGGCCCTGGTTATGTGGGGTTACCCTTCAGTGAATTCATAGCTGTTGTGGGGGTTACGCGGGGAAGTGAAACATCTCAGTACCCGTAGGAGGAGAAAATAATAATGATTCTGCTAGTAGTGGCGAACGAACGTGGATGAGGCTAAACCGTGTGCATGTGATACCTGGTAGGGGTTGTGTGTGCGGTGTTGTGGGGCCTAGCTTTGTGTCATCTACCAGTGGCACGCCCTGTGCATTGTTGTTAGGTGAAGTGGTTTGGAATGATCTACCGGAGTAGGTGAGAGTCCTGTAGCTGAAGATGATGATGTGGGGGTTGTTGGGTTCCCGAGTAGCAACGGGCTCGTGGAATCTGTTGTGAATCTGCCGGGACCACCCGGTAAGCCTAAATACTCAGTGTGACCGATAGTGGATAGTACCGTGAGGGAATGGTGAAAAGTACCCCGGGAGGGGAGTGAAATAGTTCCTGAAACCATGTGCTTACAATCCGTCAGAGCACTTTTTATGGTGTGATGGCGTGCCTTTTGAAGAATGAGCCTGCGAGTCAGCGGCATGTCGCGAGGTTAACCCGTGTGGGGTAGTCGTAGGGAAACCGAATCCTAATGGGGTGGTAAGTGGCATGTCCTGGACCCGAAGCGGGGTGATCTACCCATGGCCAGTGTGAAGCAGCTGTAAGAGGTTGTGGAGGCGCGAACCCACGTAGGTTGAAAACTGCGGGGATGAGCTGTGGGTAGGGGTGAAAGGCCAATCAAACTCCGTGATAGCTGGTTCTCCCCGAAATGCATTTAGGTGCAGCGTCGCATTTAGCTTGGTGGAGGTAGAGCGACTGGTTGGTTGAGCGGGACTACAATCTTAGCAATGTCAGCCAAACTCCGAATGCCATCAATTGTGTTGTGCGGCAGTGAGACTGTGGGGGATAAGCTTCATAGTCGAGAGGGAAACAGCCCAGATCGCCGGTTAAGGCCCCTAAGGGTGTACTAAGTGGAAAAGGATGTGGGATCGCGAAGACAGCCAGGAGGTTGGCTTAGAAGCAGCCATCCTTGAAAGAGTGCGTAATAGCTCACTGGTCGAGTGGTTCTGCGCCGACAATGTAGTGGGGCTCAAGTACACCGCCGAAGCCGCGGCAAGCAACAATTTTTTGTTGTTTGGGTAGGGGAGCGTCGTGCATGGGTGGAAGCGTTACCGTGAGGAGGCGTGGACTGTGTGCGAGTGAGAATGCAGGCATGAGTAACGAATTGTAAGGTGAGAATCCTTACCGCCGGATGACTAAGGGTTCCTGGGTCAAGTTCGTCTTCCCAGGGTGAGTCGGGACCTAAGGCGAGGCCGACAGGCGTAGTCGATGGATAACCAGTTGATATTCTGGTACCCGTACATGTGCGCCCATGATAAAGCAC
>NZ_JBEHFW010000023.1:0-3520 GCF_040225475.1 Corynebacterium sp. KPL2861 | reverse complement strand
CGCGATTTCAGGGTTAGCAAGCAGCTTCTTTTCAATCTCATCAATCTTGGCCTTATCAGCCGGATCTCGTCTCGCCACAGTAGTCATTCTGGTCCATCTCCTCATGCGGGTTAGGTTCCCACACACAAACCATTAGACACTCTCCCGCCTGTTCCGCGCTGTCCAATCCCGCTTTCTTGGAGGAAGTGGTTCATCGAGTGGCCTAGTGGAATACGGCAGGCTTCGTCGATGGTCAGGGCCCTCTTTGACCTCTCCTGCGCTGGCTACGGCTCGGGCAATGACATTAGACGCATTCTATGCGAAGAAGGATTTTCAGCAGCGTAAAATTAGAGTGTCTCCAAAAGCGGAGGATTTCCGAAAGAATGCGACAGTACCTTCATCCCTCGCTTTAACTGACCCAAGTGCGCGCCGCTCAAACCTGTATTAATGTCAATTGGCGGTCTCAGAGCAAGAGCTCTTAGGACCGCCAATCTGTGTACTAAAGGGTTTCCCTTTTTTGCTTAAAAAACAGGGAAACCATTGAACCGGTCAAAAGTACCCATGCCGCTGACAGAAGGACTATAGTGACAGTATTTCCACTAGCGATTGCATAGCCTACACTGAAGGTGAAAATAAGCCAGCCGATAAGGGAAAGCCAAAATCCTACGGTTCGTTGTGAGGAATTCTTCAAAAGGATCATCTCTCTCTAGACTATTTCTAATTGCCTAGGCCGTTAACGGCCTTTCGCAGCTTTACCGCAAGTGTAACCTGCATGTCCACTAGCAGCACCGGCAGTTACTACAGCTCCCGCCACGGCTAGCCCTGTTCCCCCACTAAGGATGATTCCTCCCATGGCCAGTGCCGCACCCGTTGCACCCATGGAACCAAAGATGCAATCTCCTACATCCTGATTCACTACTGGAGTCTTTTTCCCTTTGACAAGTGGCGAAGAGTACTTGGCTACAACGGTGTCACCATTTACGTCATAGTCGACATGATTGACAGATCCATCGGAGACAAGGAAAGACTTCTGAAGGGTAGCAGCAACCTTTCCGTCCTGATCATGGACAATTACGGTGCCGTCCGCCTTCTTTTCAGCGACCCCCTTCTCGATAGACGGACCTGACCCCTGTTTGGTGGACACCTGATATCCAGCCCGGTTGGGTTGGAAAGAAAGGTAATCTACCACCATGCCTAGGTACTCCGAACAGTTCAAACGTGATGCTGTGGCCCTCTATGAAAACAATGAGGACCTTTCACTTCACGCGGCTTCAGCAGAGCTAGGAGTCAATCGTTCCTCGCTTTTCTCCTGGCTTCAGCAATACGGCACCGGCAAACGTGCCCGCACGAAGGTCATGCGCGACAAGGCCCAGGCGACGACTGATTCTGAACGAATCCGCCAGCTAGAAAAAGAAGTCTCTAAGCTGCGTGAAGAACGGGATATCCTGCGCAAGGCCGCTAAGTATTTTGCCGAAGAGACACGCTGGTAATCCGCTTCCAGTTTGTCTATGACCACCGAACCGAGTATTCGGTCAAGCGGATGTGCCATGTGTTAAAGCTCAATCGCTCCTCGTTTTATAAATGGGTCAACACCCGCGAAAATCGCAGGTTAAAGATGTGTTCCGATGCCCTTATTGGTGCAAGAATCAAGGCCATCTTCGATGATGAGCACGGGCTTTATGGGGCTAAACGCATCGCTGCAAGCCTCAAGGAAGACCCGGCGTATACCCCGGTCAATCACAAGAAGGTCGCACGCATCATGAAAGCCATGGGACTAAAAGGCTTTAGCAAACGGCGTCGATGCATCACCACTAGGCGTAAGCCTGGTCACCGTGTCATGCCAGATTTAGTAGGCCGTACATTCACCGCTGACGAGCCGAACCGTGCGTATGTCGGCGACATTACCTACCTGCCGTGTAAGGGCGGTAAGAACATGTACCTTGCCACGGTCATTGACACCTATTCACGAAAACTTGCAGGTTATGCACTCGCAGACCACATGCGTGTCTCACTGGTCATCGAGGCTCTAGCCCACGCACACGGTGTGCGTGGCAGTCTTGACGGGGCTATTTTTCATTCCGATCACGGCAGCGTGTACACCTCACAAGCGTTCAGAAACTACTGCTCGTCGCTGGGTGTACGCCAGTCCATGGGAGCGGTAGGAACGAGTGCGGATAGGCGCCCTAGCAGAATCGTTTAACGCTACTTTAAAGCGGGAAGTGATGCGTGATCGGAAAGTCTTTGAGGATCCGATCACCTGCCGACAGGAAGTCTTCCGGTGGTGCATGCGCTACAACACCCGCAGGCGCCACTCTTGGTGCAACCTCGTAGCTCCTGATGTCTTTGAAGCCGAGACTTCAGCTACACTGGCTAAAGTCGCATAGTTAACCCCCGTCGTGTCTACTTTCCGGGGATCAGGCCCGTATGCGTGTTATCCAGGATGAGTTGGATAAGCGCCTCACCGGCACCGCACTGATTATTGTCGGCTTGGGAATCGATGTGGCGGGCGATAATAGCGGCCGTAGCTTTATCACACGTGAGGCTCATGGTGGCGCGGTTGTTATGCACTGACACGTTAAGGGTGGGCTCGACCTTGTCGGTGTCATCGTCTGCCAGATTGTGGGTGTCGATGAAGTCGCGGATAAACCGGCGGATTTCTGCCACTGTGGGTACATGCTGGCACGGTGCTGTCGGGGTGAGAAAGTCTGCCAGGGCGGCATCCACGAGGCCTATGTGGTCGTGGTTGTCGCCTATACGTTCTATTTCCCTGTCGATAACCCTCAGGCGTGGTGTATCCAGGATCCACTGCTCAGAATTCGTGGCTGCCACTAGCGGTAGTTCTTGCATGCGGAAATGTGCCCTGATAATCCCCGACAGGGTGCTGTGGGTTAGGCCTAGGTCTTTAGCCAGGCTGGTCAGTGTCAGATCGACGTCGTCGTCGAGGTCTGGCAACAGTGACTGGTAGAAAAACCAGGAGTTCTTCCGGGCGTGTGCTCCAGCTGCGGCAATAGGATTGCCGGGTGTGTTGGTGGCGTAAAAGACTACCGGTACCTCCCCCTCAGCCTCACCATCAGAGTCGTAATCAGGATCAGTGTTGGTATCAGGATCAGTGTTGGTGTCGTAGTCCAGTGGCTCGCCGGCTTTACGGCTATTCCCCGGCGTGGTGTCGCCTACTGGCTCGTGCCTGGTGGTGGGTGGTGGTGTGTTAGTTGTCATCGTGGTCGTATCCCCCGGGGTGTACTACACCCTTAAAAGTGTCGAATGTGTTTTCGTCTAACAAGGCTAGAGACTACCCACCACACCTGACACTAGGGGGTAAAACCACGACACCTACCACGCATTCCCCCAGCTCGACAGAGAACAACCCACAAATACAAGCGGGGGTAAAACACCAAGTAATCCCCGAAACACCAACCACCCAGAATTATTCGGGGTGGTGGTCTTTCGGGGACTACCAGAATCACTATTTTGTTGTTGTTTGTTGTTTGGTGTCGGCGGTGACTTACTCTCCCACAACCTCCCGGTTGCAGTACCATCAGCG
>NZ_JBEHFW010000022.1:0-5757 GCF_040225475.1 Corynebacterium sp. KPL2861 | reverse complement strand
ATCACGGTAGTCAGGGCTCTTTCGGTGCGGGTGCGCCTTTCTAAGAGCCAGTCGGGAAAGAATGCGCCGTGACGTAGTTTCGGGATAGCAACATCAATGCTTCCTACCCTGGTGTCTAAGCAGCGGTGACGGTAGCCATTGCGGGTATTAGTCCGTTGTGGAGATACCGTGGCGTAATCAGCGCCGCAGACCGTGTCAGCCTGAGCTGAAAGTATCTGGTTAATGAAGTCTGTAAGCATCTGGCGCATCAAGTCTGGGGAGGCTTGGGGGAGCAATTCTTCCAGATACGCAGTGGGATCGATATGATGGGGGTTAGCGGCCATCGCGGTTATATTCCTTTCGAGGATAGGTTGAAGTTGATTCGAAAGGTACCCGTGATGGTCGCCTTATTGTGCACCGGCACAAGGCTTACCACGGGTTACAGATACACCACACTAATGGACGCAACCTGTTCCGTTTGAGTAGATGGGAAAATCTGGAACATGCCAAGAAAATTTGACCAGGATGCAAAGGACCGTGTGGTCCGCCTTGTAGAAGACCGCATCTTGACGGAAAACATGTCAATGCACCCCGCGTGCCAGGAAGTAGCTCCAAAGCTGGGGGTTTCATGGCACATAGCTCGTCAATGGACTTAAGTCTGCTCGTCGTGCGGGAAACATCACAGAGCCTGTTCCTGAAGACTTGGCTGCGGAAAACGCGAGGCTACGCCGCGAAAATCACCAGCTTCGAGATACCAACGAGTTGCTGAAGGCCGCGTCAGCTTTTTTCTCCTCACGACCAGGCCCCAAGCCTCGGTTATGATCCGGTTCATCGATAAATACCGGAATTGTTTCTCTGTCGAGTTCATCTGCACTGGCGTTAAAAGAATAACCGGGCTCGCGGGTTTATCACCTCGCGTGGTTATCGCCAGTCCATAGGCCACAGCCCGTGGGCTAAGTGCTCGTCGCCTTCGTGATGGCTGTTCTAGTTGAACGCAGTAGTGCCATTCATCGGGATAATGACGGTGTCTTAAGCGTGCGGACAATGTGGCATGCGCTTCACGGTGATGGAATAGATATCGGTCGTGAACACGCTACCCGGCTGATGCGCCTGGCTGGTGTTTCTGGCACAGGCAAAGGCGGATCACCTATCACAACCCGAAAAGCTCACGTGCCGGATCTGCGCCCAGACTTGGTCGATCGTGAGTTCAAAGCCCAGGGCCTTAAACAAGCTGTGGGTGGCCGACATTACCTACGTGCGCATGAAGAAAGGCTTCGGGGTCGGGCCCATGCGCACTGCAGGCATTACCGCTGCAAGCTCTCAATCAAGCGATTGTGTGTGCTGAGGAAACAACAGGTCTCATTCACCATTCGGATCACGGATCGCAGTACGTCAGCGTTGTCCACAACGAGCGTCTCGCCCAGCACGGGATTGCCGCTTCCACTGGGACTGTCGGTGACTGAAATGACAATGCTCTGGCTGAAAACGTTAACGGCTCCTCACAAGAGGCGAACTCATCCATAATCGCAGGTGGAATGATGTTGTCGAGGTAGAAATCGCCACATTTGAGTGGGTGTCATGGTGGAACGAGGTAAGGCTCCACCAAAGCCTGGGATACCAAACCCCAGCCGAAGCGGAAACCAAATTGTGGAAGCAGAACCCGCGACAGGGAATAATAGAAACCAAGGCACATGCCTAGGAACAAAACTCGGGGCACTTCACTATGTCGACTGGGCCGGTGACAAAGTGCCAGTGGTGGATCAGGCTAGTGGTGATACTGCATTCAAGGCCTCACTGTTCGTCGAGGTCAACCCATACTCAGGGCTGATGTATGTTACTGCTGCTGCGAATGAGAAGATGCCGGCGTGGATTGAGTGCCACATCAAAGCGTTGAACTATCTCGGCAAAATACCGGCGGTCATCGTGCCGGATAATGCTCCTACGGCGACCTACCGGCCGAAGAAGAAATCTACATATCGAATGGTCACTGACCGCTACGCAGCGTTTGCCGACTATTATGGGGTCACAATTGTGCCGACAAGACCTGGCAGGCCTCGTGACAAAGCGGCAGTAGAACGCGCTGTGAAAATCGTCTACACCAAAATCCTGGGTTACTTCGGCGATGAGGTCTTCTACAGCCTCAACGGCCTTAATGAGGCGATCGCTTATCGCCTTGCTGACATCAACGACACAATGACGCGGGCTGATGGCACAACACGGCGCCTGCGCTTTGAGCAAGAAGAGGCACCGGTGATGCGGGATCTTCCGCCCGCACCGTTTACGGAAGTGTCCTATAAGCGGCTCAAGGTCGATCGCAACTGGCACATCACTTGTGACTACCAGTACTATTCAGTGCCATTTCAGCTGGTAGGAGAATCGGTAACAGTCAGGCTCACCCCGAAGCTGGTGAGCGTCTTCAAAGGGGATCAGCTTGTTGCTGAACACACGCGCCTTCATGGATTTAAGTACCGTTATTCCACTGACCCCAACCATGGGCCCAGTGGCGATGACGAAGGCCACAAGGCGCTTACTCGTGATGAGCTGTTGGCTTGGGCCTCGTCGTTTGGGCCAGCAACGAACACTGTGGCCAAATTTTGGAAGACAGTTTAGCGAGATCCTATCACTTTTTATCAAGTGATTAATAGACTGCTAGCTCCACTTAAAACACCGATCATTCCGCTGCTCGACGAAAGACTATATGGTTATTGGGCCAGAAAAAGTAGCAGATGGCTAGGAACGCCACGACTATTCGCCCAACCAAGCTAGGGAAGAAAGCTGTAATAGCTATCGTTGCAGCAAAGAGGAAAATGGAACGCACACGATGCATCCAAGGAGATACCGCTTTTTCACCCATGATCATGGAAATGCCAAAAAGGATTACTCCCAATATTGAATAGAGCCACAAATATCCATAATTGAAAAAGTGTTCAACTCCATGTTTCTCAATAATATCCGAGGGGAATATAGTGACAAAAGCCCACAGAGATTCTGGAAAGCGAATAAACTTTGGATCTTTATCCATCCGCATTAGTCATCCTCAATCTCTGCGGTAATTGGCGGAAATCCCCACTTAGAGTACCAGGTAATACCTTTACCCTGCGCGACCGCCCCTGTGATTTTAGTAGCAAGATCGACAAAGTAAGTTGCCCCAAGAAGACCGGCAGCGCCAGAAATAGCAGCTCCGATCGGCCCGCCTGCTACAGCACCCCAAGCAAAGAATGCCGCCTCAAGAGCAGCTGGCCCATCCATTGCCGCTGCGGTAAGAGTTGCAGCCGCCCCAACCGTCAGATCGCTATTTGATATGTGGCCGAGCTTGTGATCATATGTAGTGACAATTTTTGGCTCGTTTTCCTTGTGCTGAACAACGCTTTCATCCTCAGCAAGCACTGAGTGGAAAAAACTGACATCTTTGTCTTCGAAACCATAATCACTACGGAGCTGATCATCGTTGAGATCGGACTTGAGGTTACCCTCATCGTCGTAATCAATATGTTCACCGACGTTACTAATTAGCTCAAGCCGCTTTTTCTCTTCAGGAGTGATATCCTTAAGAGACCTATCAAATTGCTCTTCAGACCAAACAGGAGTTTTCTCTGCTTGTTCAACCGTTTCGGCAGAAGCTGCGGGGGCAATACCTGCAGTGATTAGAGACGCAACTGTCAGAAGCGCGACTCGATTCATGATAGAACCTTTCTGTATCGATAGGCGGACCAAATCTATGATACACGCCATCCTGACATCCCGCTTCTCAGATGAGCCGCACCCTACAGCATGTGGAATGCTCTCGCTGGTGGAATGAGAATTAAGGGGTTTCCGATGTCTCATAAATGAGAGTTCTCGCCTATGATGGGTTCAATCACAATGACATTCGCGAATTGCTCCGAGTAGCCAGCACGGCTTGGAGCCATTCAATAAGCCCGACCCCGGTAGCTCCAGGGGCAAGCTCGAAGGTGCTGCGCCGGGCGAAGGAGCCCTCGGCGGGGGGACTGCTCGAACAGCCACCAGGTTTTCCCGTCGGTGAGGATTCTGTTGTAACGGGAACCATCTTGGCTCATGCGGGTAGTGACATAGTCAGCGAGTTGGTTGATGTAGTCCGCGTCGGCGCTCTCGTTGGTGAGCCGCTTTTTTACTTCGATGACAGTGGCGCCGGTGACGATGTCGATTCGTCGGTAAGAACCATCACCGATCTGCTCTTCCAACCGTGGGGTATCCAAGTCGAAGTCGTCGGTAGTCAGCAGGGTCTTGATGTCGGACTGAATGTCAGCTTCAGTGCGCCCAGTGGAATCTGGAGACGCCAGGCGAGCGATCAGGGATTGTGGTGTGGTCATGGCTTTCTAAGGTGGGTAGGTAAGTCTTAGTTGTTGATTCTTTCACGACGTACCCGTAACAAGGGCTGGTTGGCGGCAACCAAATCTTTGATTTGGGCGGCAGCCCAACGAGCCGCAAGGCGAGGCGGGAGAATAAACAGTAACCCGTAGTGAACGGTTTTATTGGTTGATCGGCTGGGGATATAGTTATAAGCCACCTGGGAAAATAGAGAAAACCGCAGGCAAACCCCTGTGGATAGCCAGCCCGGTATCGGTAAATATGCGCAAGCTGTTTTAGGCAAAAAGAAAGCGCCCCAGAGGGCGCTATTTCTCTGTGTTTGGTTTAGTCGAGTTCGGGGCGCGGTGGCTTCTGCTGAACTGATGGGGAGGTTTTAGTGACTGTAACACCGTCGGTGCTGGCTTCAATTCCTGCAGCGGGCCACACCATCGTTAATTCAACAATGGCTTTTTAATCTCAGCGCGGAAGTGTGCCCAGTCTTGGCCTGTTCGTAGAATCTTGGTGGCGAAGTTTGCGGCGATCAAGTCCCAGGTGAAAGTGTAGGCGTCGCGGTTGTTTTTCGCCAGCCAGTACTGCTTTACCGTGAGCCAGAGATAAAGGTCCATTGCTCGTGGTTTGTTGAGCTCGCGCAGTACATTGAGGTCGATGGGAATGGGTGCTTCGGCAATGTGCTTGAAGAACTGGGGAGTGAGGACAAGTTCTGATTCTATGAAGCTGCCCGGGTTAGGATCGCGTGGGTCGAACCAGAGATTCCAGTCTTCGAGACTTTGGGTGTTGCGACCCCGTGCGTGAACCCCGTCGCCGCTTTGGACAGTGATGAAAGAGCCAGCGATGCGTAGGAGTTGTTCGCGGATATTTCTTAGGTTTCCGGTTGCTCCTCCGGTGCCGCGTCCGGTGACGCCGATTGCTTGAAGGAAGTGGCTCATTGAATGGTCTAGCGGGATGCGTAGGGCTTCTTCATGGGTGCTTTTGCCTTCTTTGAGGCGTCTAGCATTAGCTACGGCGCGGGTGATGATGTAGGCCATGATGAGCTGCGGGTACTTGCCGTAGGGGACTCCGCGTTGGGAAAGAATGGTGATTGTTCCCTGTGGGGTTTAGACGGTGCGGTTGTTTCCCTCGGTTTTGCGGTAAGGGAAGAGCGCTTGGACGAAGAGTTTGGAGGTGTAGCCGACGTCTTGGGTTTGGAGGAGTTCTTGTGTGGCGTCGTATTCTTGCCGGCGGGCTAGTTCTTTGACCGCTTCGAGCTTGGCGCGTGGGGTTGCCCGCAAATCGTGGACACGTAGTAGAGCTACCTAGTGGTTAGGCAGCGATTTTTTCTTCGTTTTTGGTTTGGGTGATGTGGTTTTCGAAATCGACGGGGCTGACCATCCCGAGGGAGCGTGTCAAGTTGTTTGTGTGTGGGGTTAGGTTTATAGGTACTTGTCGAAGCGGTCGGGAAAGGCCACGGCCATT
>NZ_JBEHFW010000021.1:0-6445 GCF_040225475.1 Corynebacterium sp. KPL2861 | reverse complement strand
ATGGCCGTGGCCTTTCCCGACCGCTTCGACAAATACCTATAAACCTAGCCCCACACACAAACAACTTGACACGCTCACAGGCGGGAGCAACTTCTACGCCTTGCTGGCTCAATGATTACCGTAAAAAGCGACGACGGCGTTCACGCACGTGGACGTCACACCCAGATCATGGAGGAATGGGATCTCTGGTTCGACTCCCGCGACCCCAACCAGGGCAGCTTCATTGAGTCCTACCTTAAACTCACACCCCAGTTCTTCAAGCACATTGCAGAATCCCCCATCCCTATCGACCTCAACGTCCTGCGAGAGCTCAACAAACCACGAGCCATGAACCTCTACATCTGGCTCACGGTAAAACAGTACTGGCTGGCGAAAAACAACCGCGAAGCCTACACCTTCACCTGGGAGATGATCGCCGCCAACTTCGCCACCAAAGCGTTAGACTCCAACGACGCACGACAGAACTGAAGCGTCCTGGGTTTAGTTCCTACCTCAGCTAAGGAAGGATTGAACTATGCCTAGAAAGTATTCCGTCGAGTTCAAGGAGAAGGCGGTCCATCAGATCATCGAAATGGTCCGCCTGGAGTCTTGCTCACTGCAACGCGCCTACACGGAGGTCGGTGAGCTGCTTGGAGTATCTCACCACACGTTGCGGGCTTGGTACCGTGACAGCGCTTCAGTACGTGATGACTCTGACGCTTCAGGCGGCGAAACAATGGAAGAAGAGCTTGGGGCGTCTGCGCCGAGAAAACCGCGAACTGAAACGAGCAAACGGGATTCTTAAGACTGCTTCGGCTTTTTTCGCAGCGGAACTCGACCGACCCACGACCAAATGATCTCTTACATCGACGCGTATAAAGATCAGTTTGGGGCCCGGGTCCATCTGCAGAGTCCTTAAACAAGCAGATCGTGGATTCATCACCTCACGCGGCTACCGCAAAGCCACCACACGTGTTCCCAGCGCAAGAGCCTTAAGCGATAGCCTGCTCATCCCAGAGATACAGCGTGTGCATGCGGAAAACTTCTCGGTCTACGGCATCCGCAAAATGTGGCACGCCATGAACCGTGAAGGCTTTCATATCGGCCGCGACAAGACCGCACGTCTGATGAAACTCGCAGGTGTTTCCGGCCGCCGACGTGGACGAACCCCTGTGGCAACGATTAGCCCGAAGGCACCGGATCATCGCCCAGACCTTGTACAGCGAGACTTCCGTGCGCAGGCGCCAGGCAGGTTGTGGGTTGCCGACATTACCTACGTTCGCACCCTGTCAGGATTCGCCTACACCGCATTTGTCGTGGATGTATTCAGCCGAAAAATTGTTGGTGTCGCTACACGATCGACAATGCGCACCGACGCGCTGCCGATGGAGGCTTTGGAGCATGCGTTAACGACTGCAGGGCGAATTCATGGAAACCAGTTAATTCACCATAGCGATCGGGGCAGCCAGTATGTGTCGTGGAAGTATTCCACTGCGCTAGCTGAGTCAGGAATCCGCCCGAGTGTGGGAACAGTCGGCGATTCTTACGACAATGCGCTAGCCGAAACAGTCAACGGTCTCTACAAGGCTGAACTGATTCATGCCCAAGGCCCGTGGACGTCGGTCGGAGAAGTCGAACTGGCCACCTTGCGGTGGGTGCATTGGTGGAACACCAAGCGGCTTCATGAAGCTTTGGACTACGCCACCCCACAGGAAGTAGAAACCGAGTACTATCTCACCCAGCCCATCAACACAGGGCCGTAAAAGAAGCGGAACTAAACCCAGGACGCTTCATGCGAAAGACACCACAGATCCACGCGCGGATTTAATGCTAGGCATTTTAGGTTCGTTTGCGGAGTTTGAGCGGGCCATTATCCGCGAACGCCAAGCAGAGGGGATTGCGCTGGCGAAAAAGGCAGGAAAGTACAAAGGCCGCAAACCCGCCCTTAGCCCATAACAGGTAGCGGAGATTAAGAGGCGCGTGCTGGCGGGGGAGCCAAAGGCAGAGCTAGCACGGGAGTTTGGGGTCACTCGCCCTACTGTGTATCGGGCGTTGAAGAACGCATAGATGCGGCGATGGGGGCGGGTGAATATACGCCCCACGGCGCTTGCCACATGGCAGGACATTTACGGTTCCAGGCACGCCTACAGGTAGCCTTACGCACATTTCCCCTCGTGGGCGGCTTTTACAAGGGCTGGTGAAGGCACGCCCCCAGGTCTCGCTAGCGTGTGGTTTTACCTGCACTTTCTCCGCCTGGGCAACGTTCACCGAATAAAGAGAAAGGGCGCCCCCACCTTGAAGAATCGGAGCTGTCGACGCCGACGATAATCGGAGCTGGACCGGTGAGAAATGTCAAGTCAGGTTCCTTCCTAAAAGGTCATGTGGTGGGCGGACGAGGTATCAGCTTGGGCGGAGACTGCAGGATGTGGTTCCCTATCAGAGGTGGACGAGTTCGATGCCTGCAAGTGCGATGCCTGTGACGAGAATGGTTGAGGCTGCGGCCAGGATGAAGGGTCGGGCTCCGACCCGGATGAGGTTGCGGATCTTCACCCCACATCCCAGTCCAAACATTGCGGCGGACAACAAAGCCGTTTGCGCGAGGCTTCCTGCGTGGATGAGGCCCTCGGGCAGGTCCAGTGTGGAACGGAGCACGATCATGACCAGGAAGCCAATGATGAACAGTGGGACGATCGCAGGACGCTTTTCATCGGGTTTGACGTTTCCTGACCGGCGTTGGCGAATGCTCAAAATCGCGACGATCGGGGCGAGCAGCAGGACGCGGGCGAGTTTGACGATGACGGCGACAGCCAGCGCCCCGCCGCCGATTATTCCTCCGGCGGCGACAACCTGAGCGATCTCGTGGATGGAGCCACCGGCCCACATGCCGTTGAGTTCAGGCTCCATGCCCAGCAGCTGGCCGAGCAAGGGAATCGCCGGAATCATGAGTGTGCCGAAGATGACCACCAAGGCCACGGCGGTGACCACGTCCTCTTCGTCTGAGTCGGTGACCCCTTCGACTCCGGCCACAGCGGCGGCGCCGCAAATAGAGAAACCACATGCTATGAGCAGAACCTGGGCGGAACGCATCTTCATCAGCCGCCCGATCAGGATGGTTCCGAAAATGCCTCCGGCCACGATGCACACGATGACCACGAGCATGGGCGCACCGAGGGAGACAATGTCTGAGAGCACCAGTTGCAGGCCCAGGAAGACGATTCCCAATCGGAGCAGCTTCTTGGAAGCCAGCGTCAGTCCCGGTGCCGTGGACTCGGGTAGGCGAACCACGTTGGTCAGGGCGATGCCGAGCACGATCGCGACGATCAGTGGGCTGACACCGGGAAGGAAGACGTTAACGGTCATCGCGATTGCCACAGCGACCGCACACAAAAGCAATCCGGGGGAATATTTTTTCAGTGCGTAGGAGCCGCGGCGGGTTGTTATGGGATCTGTCTGTTGTATTTGCGTTGACATACTTCCATACTTCACTGATCCCCGTCAGCCCGCTAGACGGCAATTTCGCATCATGGTATATGCTTTTGATATGAGCGAAGCTTGGCCGAACCTTCAAGTACTGGAACTCTTCGTTGCCGTGGTGGACGAAGGCAGCGTGGGGGCAGGCGCACGGAAAGTGGGGATGGCGCAGCCCAACGCAAGCCGAGCCATCGCGGAGCTGGAGGCGGGGATGAAAACGGCTTTGCTTGAGCGCAGCCCCCGCGGTTCGGAACCGACGGCACTGGGGTTGTTGCTGGCTGTTCAAGCCCGTGAACTACTTGATGCCGGGCAACGCTTCAACGATTGGTCACGGTCTAGCCGCAGCAACGAAACGTTGGAACTTCGTGTGGGGGCCAGCATGACCATCGCAGAAACCCTGCTACCGGTCTGGCTGACAGAGTTGAAACGTCGATTGCCGCCGGTCCGCATCGAGGTGCAGGTGCTGAATTCGGCGCAGGTTCTCCAAGAAGTGCAAAGGGGCATTCTTCAACTGGGTTTCGTTGAGACCCCGAATGTTCCCATGCGGTTGAATGCCCGGGTCGTCCAAGAGGATGAGTTGCTGGTAGTTGTCGCTCCCAACCATGAATGGGCGAACCGTACGAGCAGGATCGGTTTGCAAGAGCTGGCGGAAACCCCCTTGGTTGTCAGGGAGCCTGGCTCAGGTACCCGCGAGGCGCTGCAAGAGGTGTTGGCTGGGGTCGTCACTGTCGAGCCGATGCAGGTGCTTGCCAGCAACGCCGCGGTGCGCGTTGCTGTTGCTTCCGGGGCGGGTCCTGCTGTCCTGAGCGAACTCGCCCTTCGTAGCCAGCTCGAGAGCGGGGACCTGTTGCGCGTTCCCTTTGAGGGTCAAGGGATCAGCCGCCCCCTGACGGCCGTCTGGTCAGGACCTCGACGATTGACAGGAGTCGCGGCCGAACTGGTCGCTGTGGCCGCTGCCAAACCGTAGCCGGTGGCAGCAAGTCCCGTCTTCGAAGAAGTCATCAGCCTCCGTACAAGATGCTCCCCCTGTAGTCCCGAGCCCCAAGCAGTGCCCGTGCCTTGGGCGGTCTGACATGCCAACCCTTCCGGCTCAACATCGTCCGCCTCTTACCCGCAAGCCATGAATTAAATACGGGGTAGAGAGTTGTAAATAACCCGGACCGGCTGAGAATTCGGCAAGGCAGCACCTTCTTGAATCCGCATGGTTCCTCGGCCATGTGCTTTACTCTCGTCTGAGCACGAGTTTGCCTCGAGCCCTCCGGGTCTGTACTTTCGCCAGGGCAGCCAGGGCATCTGCAAACGGATAAACCTGCTCAAGCTCCAAATGAATCTCCCCTGCGGCGATCTGCTCCATGAGTTGCACCAAATCATCGAGAACGTCCATTTGATAGGGGACCCCGTTATGTGTATGCCACGTTCGGAGATGTGTGCATCTCCGGAGATCGACACCAATGTTCCACCGTCCTTCACGACGGGCAAACTTTCCGCCGAGGTGCCCGGTTGCACCGCCAAGACAGCGTCGACGCCATTGGGCATCCACTCCAGGATCTGCTCGCGCCAATGGGGGTTGCCGTAGTCAACTACCTTGTGCGCGCCGAGCGAAAGCATGTAGTCGTGATTGGGTTTCGACGCGGATGCGGCAACGTGCCATCCGCGTTGGCGTGCAAGTTGGATGGCGACCGTGCCGATCGCCCCCGAGCCACCAGCAATGAAGAGCGACCCGTCAACGGGCGCTGAACTGCAGGTTTGACTTCCAAACGAAAAGGACGCCCCACCCGCCAAAATTGAACTGGCCCCCGAAAGTTGGACTGGTTTAATTCTAGGCGATGAGGGGTTCGAGGGTCTGATTCCGATATTGCATCGGGGTCAGGCCCTTGAGTCGTTGTTGGATGCGTTCGGTGTTGTACCACTGGATGTACTCGTCGATCGCTTGGTTGAAGTCTTCGACGGTGTCGAAGACTTCCCCGTGGTACATCTCGGTCTTTACGTGCCCGAAGAAGTTCTCCATTACTGCATTGTCGTAGCAGTTGGCTTTACGCGACATCGACTGAACACCACCGTTGTCACCGATCAGGTTACGCCAGGAGGAATGCTGGTACTGGAATCCTTGATCGGTGTGCATCATCCACCCAGGCTTCGGTGCACAGGCTGCGATCGTCTTGGACAAAGAATCGGCAGTAAACGCTGCCGTCGGCGATGTGGCCACGGTGTGAGCAACGATTGAGCGGTCGAACAAGTCCATCACCGGTGACAAATACACTTTTCGGCCTGCGACCCTGAACTCGGTGACGTCGCTGACAAAGACGGTGTTTGGCGTGTCTGGGGTGAATTTGCGGTCGAGTTTGTTGTCAGCGATGTGGCTTATAGTTCCTGCGTAGGAAACATACGGCCTGCGTTGGCGGATCTTGGCTCGAAGACCCATCTGACGCATGAGTTTGTAGACGAGTTTGTGGTTGACCACCCAGCCCTTGTTGCGCAGGTCCAGCAACACCCGCCGGTAGCCGTAGCGATGCTTGTTAGCCTCGAAGCTTTCTAGGATCGCGTCCTTGATCGCAGCGTGCTTATCTGGCTCGCTGAGTCGTTTCTGGTGATAGAAGAATGTCGACCGTGGGATACCTGCTGCCTCTAGGAGGTACTCTAAGCGGTGGTGAGACTTGAGGATGACGATCGCCTGAACTTTCAGGCGTGTGCCTGATTCCTCAAGACCCGCAATTTTTTTTAGATAAGCGTTTTCAGCTTCCAACCGTGCGATCTGGCGGCGCAGCTTGTCTTCTTCTGTAAGCCGCTTCGGTGCGGCCGAGCCTTTAGGCCTGACCTTCGATTTCGGTTTCAACGCCTCAACGCCGTCTTTGCGCCATTTCCGCGCCCAGTCTTTGACGAGCAGGTCTGACGACAGTCCAAACTCGAGGGCAAGATCCGAGAGTGTCTAATGGTTTGTGTGTGGGAACCTAACCCGCATGAGGAGATGGACCAGAATGACTACTGTGGCGAGACG
>NZ_JBEHFW010000020.1:0-7223 GCF_040225475.1 Corynebacterium sp. KPL2861 | reverse complement strand
GGGTTTCGGGGTGGGCGGTTAGATTGATTTTCATGAGCCCGTATATCCGCACCGTGCGCACCGCCTTCGGGTCGACTGCCGTGCAGGTCGTGTATTCGCAGAAACGCGGCGCCAAGACCATGAAACATCTCGGTTCGGCGCACACTGACGAAGATCTTGCGCTGCTTTAGGCCTAGGACCAGTGTCTTCTTGACGGCGACCAGGTGAGCCTGGATCTTGGTGTGGACACCACACCCGCCGGCAGCGGATCCGCCGATGCGCCGGTGCCGATCACCTCCGAGCGCGCCGGCCGCCTCCTCGAGGTCATCCGTGCCGCGTACAGCGAGCTGGGTTTCGATGAGGAACCAGGGATGATCAGGTGTTTTTGACCTCGTCACCGCCCGGATCGTGCAGGCAGGATCGAAGGTCGACAGCATTGAGACACTGGCGGAACTCGGTGTGGCCTTCGCCAGCTACCGCACCATCCAACGACACCTGCCGGCCTACGCCACCGACGACTTCCGCGACCGGCTTACCCAGGCTTGCGCGAACCATGCCGGGATCGCACCCGGTGTCCTGGTTCTTTACGACGTGACCACCGTGTACTTTGAAACCGATGAGGGCGATAAGTTCCGCAAGCCGGGCTTTTCCAAAAACGCAGGCTCGAGCCGCAGATCACCGTCGGCCTGCTGGCGGATGCCCGGGGCTTCCCGCTGGCCGTGGGTGCGTTTGAGGGGGAACATGGCTCAAACACGCACCATGTTTCCTATGATCAGAAACGTCCAGGACGCCTACGGCGTGGAAGAGGTCACCGTTGTCGTCGACGCCGGGAAGTTCTCTGCCGGCAACAAGGTCTCGATCATCGAGGCCGGCCTGCACTGCATCCTCGGAGTGAAATTCAACGACATCCCCTATCCGGTGGCGCAGTGGCGCAAGAACAACCCCGGCCAGGACTATGAGGACCAGCAGATCTGGACGTGAGCCGACCGGACGGGCCGTGGCCCAGGCGGTGTGCCGCATTCGGTCACCTACTACCGGTACTCCTGAGACAGAGCACGCCGCACGTTGAAGGGTATTGATGAGCAGGTCGCCAAAGCGGAGAAGGCCGTGGCCGGGAAGTTGCCGGTCAAGCGCAACCGGTTCGTGGATCTCAAGGCGCCGAATAAGCAGGTCAACTGGGCGTTGGTGACCAAGAACAAGGCCCTGGCCGAGCTCAAGGGGTACCAGACGTCCCGGGTGGATCTGCCTGCCGAACAGGTGATCCACGCCTACCGGCAGATGTTGAAGATTTAAGAAGGCGTTTCGGATGTCGAAGTCCGATCTCGAGGCCTGGCCGATCTACCACCACAAGCGGGAATCCATCGAGGCGCACCTAAGTGTGGTGATGGCGGCGATGGCTGTGGGGCATCTGCTGGAGGAGCGCTCGGGGTTGTCGTTGAAGCGGCTGGTGCGGACGTTGCGGAGGTACCAGACCTTCCAGGTGCAGGTGGCGGGGCAGACGATCCATGCTGCTTCGCCGGTACCTGATGACGTCACGGAACTGCTGGGACGGCTGGGTTCAGGGAACCAAGGTGTGCACTAATATGGCCTAAGTCTGTTATGTCCACAAAGTCCCTAGACTCCGAGTCCAAAAACCTCATGGACATAACACGCCTAGCAAAAGACAGCAGGGCTATCCTGCATACTCCACTATACCCGCTATTATCCGGTACGGGAAGGGGTACAGAACACAGGCCGATCGAACGCAATTGCTAAAAGTTCATTTTTGATGCCGGTTGCATCGTCGGGCGTGTGTGTTCCTCCGAATCCATACTTATTTTGCCGCAGAATAAGTATGCGCAGCTCAGCGGGTGTTTTTCTCATACCTCTTTTCCAAACACGCAGGTCAGTCTCTGCGAGATTCCATACTTTTTCCTCGGGGCCGGAAAAATAAGTATGAAAATAGGAGAGATTCCACCCCCTCTGACCTGCGCATACCTATTTTCGCTGTGTCGCCCAGAAAAAATAAGTATGGAGCGAAACCACTGCTGAGCTGGATAAACGACTACTTTTACCCCTTCCATACTTATTCTGCGTGCTTTTCACTCAGACCTTTTTATAGGGGAGAGACATGTTGTAAAAATGTGACATAGAGCACACTGCGAAATCTTGATGTAGGTTGAGGGGCTCGAAAACATGTTCGCATTTTGGGAAATGGTGGTATCGGTGGCATGTGGCGTTACCATGTGTCAGAAGCATAAAAGCCGTGACCTGGTAAAACGTCACGATCGTCATGCTTAATTTAGAGCATTTTGGAAAGATGGCGTCGCACCCCTTATGCTCTTCTGCTAATCGCAAACGCTTTGACTTGCATATTTGCATTCCGTCATTTTCCTATATGCAGGTCAACGACACATTTCTATCGTTCGTTGGTGGCGTCCCACTAAATCGACGTATCAAAGCAATGGTCGATTAATACCTCGGGTACGACGCCCGCACAGAGCAGCACGCTGCCGGAGGGCGCGATGATCGGTGCGCCAGGGGGTGCGACGCCCGCACAGAGCAGCACGCTGCCGGAGGGCACGCCTAAACCGCTATTACCCGCCTTTGCGGGATCGCACGTAACCCGTTTTATAGCTCCTGTACCACGTGAATACCACGCCAGGCATAGGGTAGAATATTTATCGTTTTGACCTGCATATTCGTAGCTCCTCCAACTGGGCTCGAACCAGTGACCCTTCGATTAACAGTCGAATGCTCTGCCAACTGAGCTATGGAGGAATATCCATGTTGTACTTCGAACGTGCCGTTCTCTGTGCAACGAGAATTAACTATATAGGCTAACGCCGTTTTCACACAAATCGCCTGGTTAGCCGGAAAATAAGGGGTGTAGAACGTGGGTTGAGGAGAAGGCATCGGAAAGCGCACGGCCTGTGCATACCTACGCCGGAAGCAAGACCTGGAGTTTGGCCGTGTCCCGCTAATTTCCCCTTTCCCTGAACACTGTTCAATTAGTCCGGTACCCTCAGATTATGACTTATTTCTCAGTGAGAATGCGGTCGGATTCCGCAGGCCAGCACATTTCGGGAGCAGAGCGAATTGTCAGGGAACACGAGGTTCCAACGGTCTGTGCGGCGCTATCTCAGCGAGCTTTGGTGCACCCGAAGGGAATGGCGGAAAATACCTTCATCACGGTGGAAGCTGTGGCCGGATCCGATATTCTGCACGTCCCTGCCGTAGGAGTAAAAGAAGAAGCGGTGCAATCGCCCTCGCAGGCTAAGGACGTCATCGAGGAACTATTGCGCCCCATGACCGCTCATTTCCAGGTAGTCATTGAAGAGACGTTTAGCGCCAGGAATATGCGCGGAGCAATGCTCATCGCAGCCGATACGGGCACTCGCTGCGAACCAGATGCACAGCGAGGAGTCCGCGTAAGCCACATGGACGCGTGCGGTGCTACAGATGAGGCTTTCAAAGGCAAGGACGCTGCTCGTGAAGCCATCGTGCTGGCGAGCAAGGTAGCCGCGCATCCCGATGTCTTAGCAGAACTCTGTGTGTCTGATGATCCGGCCTATACCACCGGTTACGTCTGCATTGATGCCACGTACCACCGCCTTCCGCACATTAAAGAGCCTGGGTCGGATGAGGGGGCGCGGGCATTCATTATCAAACCAGGTGCCGATATCGAAGCGTTGATTGATTATTTGGAAAACCGCGCCGTACTCGTGGATTTTGGGGCAGAAAAGTGAACGAGAGCCTAGAACAAGTCGCATCTGCGCGCCTGGATAAGTGGAGAGAAGACGGCCTATGGCGCAGCCCTTCGGTCTTTGCAAGTGGGCAAGTCCCGGAAAGCTCCTTGCGGACGGCCACCGGGAAGACGGCCAAAGACGCGGTGCTCTTTAGCTCGTCGAATTACCTGGGCCTGGCAGAGCATCCGGAGATTAAAAACGCCGTAAAGGACAGCGTTGATCACTACGGCGCAGGCTCAGGCGGCTCGCGTTTGACCACCGGCACGTCTGAATTACACGTTGCGGTAGAAGCCGCTGCGGCCCAGCTGACTGGGTATCCAGACTCGGTATTCTTTGCCACCGGGTACCAAGCCAATCTATCGACGTTGCAGGCGTTGGCCTCGCCCGAGCTCACCATTGTTTCCGATGCGCGCAACCACGCCAGCATCATCGATGGCTGCCGGCTCGCAAAGGCGAGTGGCGCCTCCCTCGTCGTTACGGCGCACCGCGATACCCGCGCTGTAGAAAACGCTTTGGTCACCAGGACCACCAAGTATGCCTTGGTTATTACCGATGGCCTCTTTTCCATGGACGGGGTGCTTGCACCCTTGCCTGAGCTATCGCGGCTGGCACGCGAACACGGCGCGTGGCTTATGGTCGATGATGCTCACTCGTTTGGCACCGTCGGCAACCGCGGCCTTGGCCTCCCAGAATATTTCGGCGTCCAGCCCGATATTCAGCTTATTACCGCTAGCAAGGCGCTTGGCGCCGAAGGCGGCCTCGTGGCAACGAGCAAGCCGGTTGCCCAGCTATTGCGGCAACAAGCCCGGTCCTTCGTATTTTCTACCTCTCCCACGCCAGCAACATCGGCCGCCGTGCTCGCGGCGTTAAAGCTCATTGAGTCTGATCCCAGTCTGGTTAACCAACTGCAGGACAATATTGCTTATTGGCACAAAACACGCGGGACTACGCCACAGCAAGGGCCGATTATCCCCGTGCACGTCGGCGATGAAGCCGCCGCGATGGACGCTAGCGCTGCACTGCTTGACCGTGGATTTATCGTCCCGGCAATCCGGTGGCCCACTGTTGCACGTGGCGCTGCGATACTCCGCGTTACCCTCATGGCAACCCATACGCGCGCGCAGATCGATGCCCTCTGCACAGAACTTGAACAGCTGGGTTTATAAGCAAAACGCTCGGTGAGTGCGTTCAGGGAGTGGGGTTCTCCTCGCATACACTGGCAGGCATTATGAGCAGCTTCATTATTGACTATTCATGGCTCCATGAGCTGGTGCTGTACGGGCGTGACGCCGAGCTGTCCGCTGCAATTACCGGCAACTGGGACATTATTGAAGCTATATGGGACTTGGAGGAAAAGGGCGCTATAGAAGAGGACTCCAGTTTCTTTGGCGGCGAAAATTGGACCGCGCGCTTTGTGTCCGGCCTCGATGATGGCGGCCCCTTGGACGTGGGGCTATTGGACGAAGAAGATACTTCAGTGATGCTCGAGCTCTCCGTTACCGGTGACGATGAAGAGACAATGGAGCACGCGCTTATCGATGCCACCGAGACCATCACCTGGCATTTATCCGACTGGGGCTTCGAAGACATCGAGTGGACCGCGATGCAGTGAGAAAAAGAGGTTCCGCCAGCTGGACTGGAGATACTCGATGGCGGTTGATCGTTGGTGAAGAACCCAAGCGATGTGGCTACTGCTCTATTGAAAATTGTCAGCGGGACCAGTTAAGCTTTCATTACGACGAGCCGGATACCGGAACGATGTCGCCTGGAGCCGCGTAGGCTCCAGAGCTTTATTTGGGACTTCATACTTACGCTTATGTGAAGTTTCCCGAGTTTTGTTCCTAGGCATTTGCCTTGATTTCTAATATCTCTTGTGGCGGGTTCTGCTTCCATAATCCTGTTTCAGGCTCGTTGGGGTTGATATCCCAAGCTCTGGTGGAGTCTGGTCTCAGGTCAGCTTGACACTCGCTCAAACCTGACAACTTCAATCTCGATTGAGGTTGCCCTCGTTTGGTGGACACCCGATTAGTGCGGATCTTGTGTCCGTAAGAGAGGATGTTCATTGTGAGTCAACAACGCCAGAAATACACACCTGAGTATCGACGCGAAGCCGCGAACCTGGTAATCGAATCGCAGCGCCCAATTGCTCATGTAGCGAAAGAAATTGGTGTCGCACCAGGTCTTTTAGGCCGATGGGTGAAAAATGAGCGTCAACGCCTAAGGATCCTCCGATGGGCTACGCGAAGCGGATCTTCGTGCGGAGAACGCTCGTCTGCGTCGTGAGTTGGCTGAAGCCAAGATGGATAACGAGCTTTTGTCACAAGCGACAGCCTTCTTCGCTTTAAGGCAACGCGAACAGAAAAGTTCGAATTAATGTAGCCAGAGCAAGGCGAACTACAGCATCAAACGCATGGCACGACTATTAAAAGTGTCTCGGTCTGAATACTACAAATGGACCCATATACAGCAGCAACGCTTAACCGGTAAGGATGATCGTGCATCATTTTACAATGATGTTGACCGCAAGATTCATCAGATTTGGAAAGACTCCGATGAGGTCTATGGTGCTCCGCGGATCACCGCAGAACTAGGTGAGCGCTACCAGATCAGTATGAATCGCAAGACTGTGGCCAAGCGGATGCGCCTGATGGGCATTGAAGGGATCTCACCGCGTGCTTTCGTTCCAGTGACAACGATCCAAGCCAAACGTAAATCTGCTCTTCCTGAAGTGTCCCAGGTTTTGTTCCGTGGTCAAGTCCGGTGGAGTGGTGTATCTGTCCTTTCTGAATCTGTGAATCGGGGGACAGTGTCAGGGTCGGTGTTGGGGTCCGGCTCGGGGTTGATGTTGGTTCATTAGGAGGCTGCCTCGATGGTGTCTGCGTCGTTGGTGTGGATGGTGTTGGTAGCTATCAGGCGTCGGGTGTGTTCCAAGCTTGCTAGTGACATATAGCGTTTCTGCTGAATCCAGTCGTCATGCTGTTCAGCTAGTATCGCGCCGACGAGGCGGATGACAGCTGCGCGGTTGGGAAAGATTCCTACAACGTCGGTACGCCGCCTGATTTCACGGTTCAAACGCTCCGTTGGATTATTGGACCATACCTTCGTCCATACAGCTTTGGGCGTGGTTGTAAACGCGAGAATCTCATCTAATGATTCTTCCAGGTAGTCAGCTGCGTCGGGGAAACGCTGCGTGCAGAAATCTACGACCTGGCGGGCTTGGTCCCAGGTAGCTTGCGCGTCGGCTTGCTGGAAGATGGAGTGAAACATTCCCGATAGTGTTGTCCACTGGCGTTTTGACACTTTTGACGACAGATTCTTAGCAAAATGTGTCCGGCAGCGTTGCCAACCTGCAGTAGGCAGTACTTGACCAACAGCGGCTTGGATTCCTAGGTGCGCATCGCTGGTAACGAGATAGACTTCGCCAAGACCACGGGCTTTGAGGTCTTGGAAGAATCCGGTCCATGATTCCACGGATTCTGATGTTGCGACCTGCATGCCTAGTAGTTCACGGTAGCC
>NZ_JBEHFW010000019.1:0-9344 GCF_040225475.1 Corynebacterium sp. KPL2861 | reverse complement strand
GCGGGTTGGGAAGGGGAACTAGGCATAGGGGTGAATAGACCTCACTTTCGTGGCTGTGGTTTATTGCCAATTCACAGTATGTAATGCACGTCATGGTACAGCCTGAAGAGAGATACAGGTTACAAATTCGTTCGCATAGCGGACATGTGTGCGCTTAGTACACCTAAATGGGGTGAGCGGGCAACAGGTTTGCAAAATCTGCCAAGATTGCCATTTTTGCTATTTGCGCAGGAGGGGATAGGTCCTGTGAAGACGGGTGTAGCGGCGGCGTTGGCGGTCGGTAATTTCTCAGAAAATTGGATTAAAAATTCATTGCAGTTGAGGGCAATCTCTCTATAAGCTTACGGACACAGCTAAATGGTGAACTGGACCACATAGATAGGAAATATGTGTGGTGTAGCACCAAGATTGGAAAGGTTGTTTACTCCCCATGACTGCTCCTACCGAAACTCGGACGGAACCAAAGGTTCTGCCCATGTCCAATAATCCCTATGAGGATTTCCGTTACTTCTACCGCGATGGCATGGATCTGCGCCCGTCGCCGAAACGCCGCGTGGACAAGCCTGGTTGGTCTACCCTGCGTCACAATATCTTCGATCACTGGCACACTGTCCATGATGAGTGGGAAGGTTATGACACCCCGCAAACACGTTTGCTCGATGATCACATGTGGCAAACCGATGAGCAGGGCGCTGCTTTAGCGGAGTCCTTCCGCCGCGATGGTGCAAAGGAATCGCGCGCCAAATTTGAGCAGGCGCTGAATGAAGGCATCGAGACCGTTGAGGATCCATCGCCGGAATTGGTGGCGTTCTTCGAACAGGTCGATAACATCCCGGACTGGATCGACCTTGAAGCCGCTGAGCGCGGGCGCGTTGCCTATTACAATGCCACACCGAGCGCGGACCTTCTCACCTTCAACTTTGGCTACTGGGCCACCACCATGGAAGACCGCACCTCTGCGGCCACCGGCGAGACCGGGATGTTCGAGTTCAAGGCCATGCAACGTGCACTGGAGACCTCCAAGTTCTTCGTGGACCTAGGTAAACAGGACGTCTTCGACCGCTTCGGGGAAGGCCGCAAGGCCGCAGTCCACGTCCGCTTGCTGCACGCTCAAGCCAATCGCGGTCTGGAAAAACTCTGGGGCAAGGAGCACTACAACGAATTCGGGCGGCCGATTGGCTCCAGCTTCTTGGTCTCCGGCGAAGGCTGGTTTGCGCTCATGCCGCTGGCCATCGACGAACTTTTCGGTCGCCCCCACTCCGGCCAGGACTGGGACGATGTGGCCCAGTACTGGGCCTATGTGCTGTACATGATGGGCGGGGAAGAGCGCATTATCCCCAAGACCGGCGATGAAATGCGCAAGATGACTGATTTCATCTACGCAAACGGCGGGCGCTCTTCGACGTACCACCAGCGGGTGGCTACGGCGCTGATGTCCATCGTGGAACAGATGAATCCAGACCTTCCACTAGAAATGTTGGGCTCGCTGGCCACGCTGGTAGGAGAAGAGGACACCAAGTTCATGGTGGAAGGAACCCGCTGGGCCGATATGGACTTTTCCCAGGCTGCCAAAGACTTCGAAGCCAAGGCGCGCGCGGAGGCAAAGGAAGCTCGCGAAGCCGATGAAAAGCCTGGCGCGGAGGAATACAAGAAGCACAACGCCGCGCAAGGTCGCCCGCTGTGGATCAATGCGTTGGAAGAAGTACAAGAGCACATCAACAACCATGAGCCAGACGTCAAGGCCGAGTGGACTTTGCACGATGACTCTAAGGAAGCCCGCCGGAACTAGTTGCTGTATTCGCTGTTAGTTACCAAGGCCTAATAATAAGGAAGGGAATAAAACACAATGACTGCTCCCACAGATACCTCTGACGTTGCCAACACGTCGCAGGCGGAACCAAAGGTCCTGCCCATGTCCGATAATCCCTATGAGGATTTCCGTTACTTCTACCGCGATGGCATGGACCTGCGCCCGGCGCCGAAGCGTCGCACCGCGGCCCCAGGCTGGTCGGAGCTTCGGCACAATGTCTTTGACTCCTGGCACACGGTAGAAGATGAGTGGGCAGGCTACGATAGCCTGCAAACCAAGCTTCTCGATGACCACATGTGGCAGACCGATGAGACCGGTGAAAAGCTGGCAGAGGCCTTCCGCCGCGACGGTGCCAAGGAATCGCGCGCCAAGTTTGAGCAGGCGCTCAATCACGGCATTGAGACGGTAGAGGACCCGGCCCCGGAACTGGTGGACTTCTTTAAAGAGGTAGACCGCATTCCGGAGTGGCTGGATCTTGAGGCCGCAGAGCGCGGCCGCGTGGCTTACTACAACGTCACCCGCACCTCAGAGGTTCTGGCTATTGCCTTCGCATACTGGGCCACCACGATGGAGGACCGCACCTCGGCGGCCACGGGTGAGACTGGGATGTTCGAGTTCAAAGCCATGCAGCGTTCTATTGAAACGGCGCAATTCTTCACGGATTTGGGCAAGAAGGACGTCTTTGACCGCTTCGGTGAAGGCCGCAAGGCTGCCGTGCGCGTGCGCCTGCTGCACTCCCAGGCCAATCGCGGCTTGGAAAAGATGTGGGGCAAGGAGCACTACAACGAATTCGGCCGGCCGATCGGCTCCAGCTTCCTGGTCTCCGGTGAGGGATGGTTCGGGATGATGCCGTTGGCCATCGACGAGCGCTTTGGCCGCCCGCACTCCGGCCAGGACTGGGACGATGTGGCCCAGTACTGGGGATATATCCTTTATATGATGGGTGCTGAAGAGCGGCTCATCCCCAAGACCGGCGATGAAATGCGCAAGATGACGGATTATATCTACGCCAATGGCGGATATTCCTCCACCTACCACGAGCGCGTAGCCACCGCCTTGATGAGCATTCTTGAAACCATCCACCCGCTGGTCCCCAATGTGGCCTTAGGGGCGCTGACCACCATCTGCGGTGTGGAAGACACCAAGTTCATGGTCAAGGGCACGCGCTGGGAAAAGGTGAACCTCAAGCCGTGGGCCCTGCTTTATCAGGGGGCAGCGCGGGCAGAAGCCAAGGCTGCCCGCCTGCGGGACAAGCTGCCGGGTGCGCAAAAAGCAAAGATTAAGCGCGCTAATAAGAATAAGCCGCCATGGTCCGATGTCACCGCGGTGATTAAGGCACACATTGCGAAAAACGAGCCCGAGACCAAGTCCGATTACACGCTGCACGATGACTCTAAAGAAGCTCGCAGCTAACCCATCTCCACAAAATTCTCAGAGGAGAACACCATGACCACCAATATGTCCCTAGGCACCGTAGGCGAGTGGCCTGCCGGCCGCGGAGATAAAGAAGAATTCATCGCCACCTTTGGCAAAGAGCGCGCCGACCGATACCACGAGGCTTTCTGGAAGATGGACCCAGTAGCTGATGCACTATTTACCAGCGGCCACACCGTCAAGGAAATCATGCCTAACCTGCGCGATGCCCTGGCGCGCGGTACCGCCAACGAGGAGACCTTCCCGGAGGTTGCTGCCCTCATCGAGGACATGACCAAGGCCCTCGATGGCATCGATGCCGAGAAGTTGGAGCGCGGGCGCCGCGTCTACTTGTCCATCCCGCCGCTCAGCCACGGCCTGGCGCTGGGCCCGGGCTCGCTGGTCCATACCTATTCCACCCCGGCGATTGCAGACTTGCTGGTCAATACCGGTGAGCTTACTGATGGCGCCGTCAAGCGCCTTGCCTACACCACCAACTGGACCTATTCGCTCTACCTGCCGGATGCCCTGCAGCCTGGTGGCGAGGGCTTCATGCACACCGGCATGGTGCGCGCCATCCACGCACACGTGCGGCGCGTGCACACCCGCAAGGAGTTGGACTACTCCCACTACGGTGCGCCGATCAGCGAGTTCGACATGCTGCGCACCTGGTTCGACTTCACCTATATTCCTTACGCGGGCTTGCAGAACATGGGCTGGAAGCTCACGGCTGAGGAAGAGAAGGACGCATTCTACCTGTGGAAGATTGCCGGGCGCATGCTGGGCATTTCTACGGACCTTTTCGAAGGCGAAGATGGGGTAGAGGCCTCCCAAGAGACGATGGACGCCATCCACACCGTCGACGGCGAGATCAACGAGTCGTCTCGTAAGCTTGTCGATGCCCTCATGCACGGATTCGTCGTCAATGCCAAGGAGCTCACGGGCATGCCCGATGACACCTTGGCGGACTGGACCGCCGCACACGTGCGCATCATTCACGGCGATGAGGTCGCCGATGCCTGCGGCGTGGACAACTCCGTGATGCGCCCCATCCTAGAAATGCAGGCACCGCTGGTGCAAGAGCGCTTCGATCTCCTCCGCCAAGATCCGGAGGCGCTCGAGGCGGAAATCCAGAAGAATGAGGAGGCGGTGCGCCAGATGCTCACCCGCGATGCCACCTATATGAAGCAGGATGAGGGCATCAAGATGAAGGACGGCTCGGTCGTCGCGGCCTCCTAAAAAGAATCCCCATTTTCATGGGTGACACGTCAATCGAACTTGAGTATTCTTGTGGGCAGGCGCACACGAAGAGTGTTCGCCACCACAGTGATTCCAAGAAACCAATTAGAAAGGGATCCATTAATGTCTAAGGATTTTGCGGTAACTAACCCCGCTACCAATGAAGTAGTAGAGAAATTCGACACCCTTACCGATGAGCAGGTTCAAGAGGTTCTGGCTAAGTCCAACGAGGCTTTCCAGACCTGGCGCGAGACCCCAATTGAGGAGCGCGCAAAGATTGTGTCCCGCGCAGCGGAGCTGCTTAAGGAGCGCAAGGGCGAGTTAGCTCAGATTGCCGCACAGGAGATGGGTAAGTCCACCCCAGAAGGCGAGTGGGAAATTAACTTCTCCGGCGACATCCTGCAGTTCTACGCAGACAACGCCCCAGAGCACAACAAGGACCAGCCGGTTGACGTGCCAGGTGGTAAGGCCACCCTCCGTCGCCTGCCGATTGGTACCCTGCTGGGCATTATGCCGTGGAACTACCCCTTCTACCAGGTTGCCCGCTTCGCCGGCCCGAACCTGATGAACGGCAACTGCATTATCTTGAAGCACGCCGAAATTACCCCGAAGTCTGCTGCAGCCATCGAGGAGATCTTCCGCGAGGCTGGTCTGCCAGAGGGCGTATACATTAACGCTTACGCAAACCACGAGCAGATTGAAGAGATCATCGCGGACAAGCGTGTCCAGGGTGTATCCCTGACCGGTTCTGAGCGCGCTGGTGCCGCTGTGGCTGAGACCGCCGGCCGCAACCTGAAGAAGGTTGTGCTGGAGCTTGGCAGCACCGACCCTTACATCATTCTGGATGCAGCCGATGTCACCAAGGCTGCCGAGGAAGCTTGGGTCAAGCGCATCGAGAACGTCGGCCAGGCTTGTACCTCCAACAAGCGCATCATCGTCATGGACGACATTTACGACGAGTTCGTTGATGAAATGGTCCGCATTGCTGAGGGCATGAAGCAGGCTGACCCAACGCAGCCGGGCGATAACCAGTACTACCCAATGTCCTCCCGCGATGCCGCAGAGAACTTGGACAAGCAGGTTAAGACCGCTGTGGAAAACGGCGCTAAGGTTCGCACCGGCGGCAACCTGCACGAGACGGCTGCATACTACGAGCCGACCGTGCTTACCGATGTCCCAGTTGGTTCCGACTCCTACTACGAAGAGTTCTTCGGCCCAGTAGCAGAGATCTACAAGGTTTCCTCCGAAAAGGAAGCCGTAGAGCTGGCCAACAACTCCAACTACGGCTTGGGCGGTGCCGTCTTCTCTGACGATGCCGACCGCGCTACCAAGGTTGCTGACCAGATCGAAACCGGCATGATTCACGTCAACCTGGGCCAGTACTACTCCCCAGTACTGCCATTCGGTGGCGTCAAGAACTCCGGCTTCGGCCGCGAGCTCTCCGTCTTCGCACTGGACGAGTTCGTGAACAAGCAGTACCTCTACATCAACGACTAATTGCTCGTTGACGCTCGCTCAGCGCTTTCTGCGCCTGCAGCGAGCGCATAGAGTGCAGTAAGGAAGGGGCCTAGCCTTGATTGGCTAGGCCCCTTTTCCTGTCCCCGTTGTACTTAACCTGTATCTTCCGCAACCCTCTGAACTCGAGCTGTGTGGCGTATACGAAAAATCCCGGTCAGCGCAATGCTGGGCGGGATGTAGTCTGCTCCTCCAACTGGGGTCGAACCAGTGGTAGTATGCTGGTAGTGAATCCGAACGGGCAGGGTAAAAGCTATTTTGATCCGCTGGAATCCGCTGTAATCTGTTGGAATCTGGTATTGGAGTACCACGCAGGTACCACGGGAATAAAGGAGCAAAAACCATGTCACGTGAGTCTTGGGGCATCATCGATAAGCTGCCGTCTGGGCGCTTTAGAGCGCGGTGCGCACGAGGGGGAGCGGTATAAAGCGCCCAACACTTTTGACACCAAGACACAGGCGCGAGCTTGGCTATCCACTCAGCGCACAGCAATCATCGAGGGGCGCTGGGTAGATCCGTCGAAGCCGATAGAACGTGTCACTATCCCCACTTTAGGGAGTATGCAGAGCGGTGGATCGCTAACCGCACCAATCGGCGAGGGCAGCCTCTCTCAGCACGCACCCGTGAGGAATACGAGCGATACCTAGACGACCGCCTGGCAGAGTGGGCAGAAACGCCCCTCACGGCTATCACAAGCGACGGTGTGCGTGAGTGGTACTCACGGAACATCGCCGACGGTAAGGAGACATCCACGGCGCGCCAATACGACTTTTTTAAATCGGTGCTGAAGACTGCGCTGGAGGATGACCTAATACCACGCCAGCCGTGCACCATTCGAGGGGGCAGCAAGGCCAAGACGGGTGTTGATGTTTCACCTCCCACTGATGATGAACTTCACGCAATCATCAGGGCTTTTCCTTCTGAGCTACGGCATGTCATCTTGATCGCGGCTGCTGCTGGTCTGCGTATCGGCGAAATTCTGCTTCTCACCACCGACGATGTCACCATCATCAAGGATGAAAATAACAACGTTGATGCCGTCGTGATTGCTGTCACGAAAGGGGTGGTGACCCTCAAGGGCGGTAAGCGATTGATTAACGGACCTAAATCAATCGCGGGCGTCAGGACTGTGTCCTTTTTGGGGCAGGATGCAAAAGATGTCGCCAGCCACGTAGAAGCTGTGGAGCCTGGACAAAAATTGACAGAGATCACGTACGCAGGCGTGCGCTATCACTGGCTTTCTGCTCGTAAAAGTGCAGGTAGAGAGGATTTACACTTTCACTCATTGCGTCACTACTCGGGCACGCGCTTCGCCCAGGCAGGCGCTACTCTGGCCGAGATCATGGCACGCCTTGGGCATAGTGGTGTCAGTGTAGCAATGGCCTATCAGCACGCAGCAGATAGCCGGATGGATGAGATAGCACGCAGGGCATCACGACGGTGACCGGTGCTGACTATGGGCGCCAGGCATCGTGTGCAGTCCACAGCCTACGGGTAACCCAGCCCAGCACGGCAATTACGCTCACTGTGGAGAAAAGCACTCCGAGACCCCCGGCAATGCCGATAGCACCATCATCAGCACCCCAGGCACGATCCCACATGCCACCGATACCGTCAGGCAATCCCAGCGCCTGCAGCAGTCCCCACCCGAAACCGAAAACGGCAGTAGTGGCAACGCAGCCCACGATCACGGAAATCACCATGTACACCGCCAGGCGTTTTCAGCATCGAAGCGCTCCCGCTCCCGAGCAAGAGCCTGGATAGTCTTGTCCCACTCCTCACGCTCTCGAGCAAGCGCCCGCTGCCTCCCCTCGAGACACTCCAGTCCATCGGACACGGTACGCTGAAGCTCCGGCGTCAGTTCCCTAAAATTCCAATCCACCATCTCCCTCAACTGTGTGCGCAGCTGTCCGCTCAGCTGCGCGTTGAGCCGCTTCTCGACGCTGACGCTCAGCCTGGCTACGGCGTCGTCGCTGAGACTCAGTGGTCCCTCCACCATCTCGACCACGACCATGAGCAGCTGAGCCATGCTCTGCAGCGGCGTTTTCAGGCTCTCGACTGCGCTCGTGAGGTGACGGTTTTCCGCGTCGATGAGCTCCGGCATTTTCGCTGCGATCAGCCCGACCTGCTGCAGAGCCTGTGCCGCCCTGTCCAGGCTCCACAGCTTCTACGTGGCTGGCGACATCTTTTGCATCCTGCCCCCGCTACTAAGGTAAGCCCCCACCAGCAGAAACGCTGGTGGGGGCTTAGCCTTTTGGCTAAAACTGCCTTATGTAACGCTAGATGTAACTTAAGACGGTGGAATCTGTCGCAGCTCAAACCTGAAGTCGCTCGGGCGAATGGCAAATCGACGATCGCCCCGACTGGCCCCGAGACAGGGGAAAGCAAGGGGCGAAGTTCTTTAATCACTCACGGATGAAAACTCTTTTGGGGTCGTAGATCTCCGTACAGACGCGGCAGAGCCGCATCGCGGCGCTACCGCGAGGCGTCGTTCCTCCCCGTGCAGTCGCCGTCCGAGGCGCAGCTGCGTTTCGAGCTTCAGCGGGTGCGCGAGGGCAAGCAGCTCCTGCGAACCTGCCGAATCCGGGTTGGACTGCTTCAGTCCAACGCGGTTTTCGTGTTCGGCCGGCCTGGGTTTTGCCGGGCGGTTTCGGCGTTGGTCGGAAGGGAGCGGACTGCTTCAGACCAAACCTTCACCACCGGTAGTCGAGGAACTTGCCGTCGAGGGTGATCACCACGCGGTCGCCATCCGGGTCCGGGCGCCGGGAGAAGTCGACCTTGAAGTTGATGGCGGACATGATGCCGTCGCCGAACTCCTCGTGGATCAATGCCTTGAAGGCGGGGCCGTAGACGTTGAGCGCCTCGTGGAAGCGGTAGATCGTCGGGTCGGAGGCGAGGTCGGGGGAGGCCACGCGGTAGGGCTGGAGTTGGAGGGACTCGACGACGTCGTTGTCGAGGTCAAGCAGGGTGCCAATGGCCTCTGCGTCGGCAGCGCTCAGTGGGTGTTGACCCAGCAGGGCGGCCGTGGCCCAAACCAGCGGCTTGTCGATGGCCTCGGCAAGGTCCTCCCACGTCTTTCCGCCGCGTATTCGTGCGGCGTCGACGATTCGGCCGGCCTGGGTCTTGTCGAGGATTTCACGGCTTGAGTGCTCGGGCATGGCGGTGACCTGCTTTCAAAGAGGGTGGGCAAACGGGCGTCGAAAAGCGAAAGAAGAGCGTTGAGAGTGGCGCAAAACATACTTTAAACCAATTGACCAATAGAAAGAAACCCGACTTGGGCCTTTTTGCTGTGAGGTATTGCATATTGACACGTAGACCAGCAGATTCATGGCTACCACGGGTGGAAAGTGTGCACTAAGGGGGTGGG
>NZ_JBEHFW010000018.1:0-19988 GCF_040225475.1 Corynebacterium sp. KPL2861 | reverse complement strand
CTCGCGATGTTATGGGCCTTTCCCAGCGTCAGGGAATCCCACCGGTGACGCCAGGCGCCGCCGGGGGCGGGGTTGGCATCGATAAGCAAAAAGTCTTGGGCGGGGATAAGCCCGCGGGAGGTGAGCTGGTGGGCCGTCGCCAAGCCTGCCTGGCCCGCGCCGATGATGATGCTGAGGTAGTGCTCCACCGTGCCATTGTAGCGGGGGTGAAAATGCGCCGTATGTTGTGGCTCACTAGATGGTAGGTAATGTACTTTTTATCTGCGCGCTCGCTACACGTGAGCGGCCTGCCATAACTGCACAGCTAGAAAGGATTCCCATGGAAGATTTTTCCGCTTATACGCTCATGCTGGACGTGGGTTGGATTTCCTTACTCATGGTCATCGGCAATATTTTGCGCCACCAAGTGAAGTTTATCTTCCAGGACTTATTGCTGCCTGCCCCCATTACCGCCGGGCTGCTCGGGCTGCTCGTCGGGCCCAACGTGCTGGGGTGGATCAACTTCTCCGATAACCTCGGCGACTACACCTCTATCCTCATTGCCGTGGTCTTTGCCTCGATGGCGTATTCCATGGAGGTCGGCGGCAACATGGGCAAGGGCGCGCGCAATATGTGGGGCTATTCCACCATGATGTTTACCGGCCAGTGGGGCCTGTTCATCGTGCTCGGCCTGCTCTTCTTTGCCCCGGTCTTTGATACCCCCAACTGGTTCGGCATGATGCTGCCGGTTGGCTTTACCGGTGGTTTCGGCACGGCGGCCGCTGTGGGTGGCGCGCTGGAGGGCGTCGGCGCCGAGGCGGCAGCGTCTCTGGGCTTTACCTCCGCGACCGTCGGCACGCTGGCCGCGATTATCGGTGGCGTCATTGCTGGTAACTGGGGCATCCGCAAGGGCAAGGTATCCTACGTGCCCAAGGAGCTGCCGGAAGAGATTCGCCGCGGCTACATCAAGAACCTGGATGAGCGACCCTCCCTCGGCCGCGCCACCACCAACCCCTCTTCCATTGAGCCGCTCGCGCTGCACTTCGGCTTCATCATCCTCACGGTCATGACGGCTTATGGCGTCAATCAGGGTATTTCCAGCATTTGGGAAAATGTTTCGATCCCGCTCTTTGCGATGTCCATGGTTATCGGCCTCATCTTCCGCGCCATCATGAATTTCGTCGGCGCCGAGGATTACCTGGATAAGGATTCCGTATCCTCAATCTCCGGTGCCGCTACCGATTACCTCATCGCCTTCGGCGTGGCCGCCATCGTTCCTGCCGCTATCGCTTCCTACTGGCAGGCGCTGCTTGTCCTGTTCATCCTGGGCACCATCTTCTGTACCTTCTTCTTGATGTGGTTCCCCGCCGAGTTCTTTGGCGAGCGCTGGATCGAGCGCGGCATCTTCGGCTGGGGCTGGGCGACGGCCACCGTGGCTACCGGCATCGCCGTGCTCAAGATCGTCGACCCGAAGCTGAAGTCCGGAACGCTTTCCGAATACGGCATGGCCTACATCGGCTTCGGCCCGTTCGAGATTTCGTGGACCATCATCGCGCCGATGGCCGTGATGTACGGGTTTACCGGCGCGTTCGGTGCCGTCTCGCTGGCCATTTCCATCGGCGTGTACCTGACATTCAAATTCATGGGCTTGCTTCCGCCGCGCGGCACGATTTTCAAAGAGGGCATTGGCCACGTGGGCCAGAAACAAGAAACCTAGCCTTCACAAATTCACTCTGTGCAAGCCGGGCTCCCGCACTTTTGGTGTGGCGGCCCGGCTTTGTCGTGCCGCGGCCTGCTACACCTCTGCTGCGCCCGGTTTGCTGGCCGCCAATTCGCTTGCTTGCCGATGCCCGTCTACCCCCAGCCCTCGTTAGCGCGGGACGCTCACTCCTGGGGCGGCCGAACTTCGATAGGGCTGTTGCGGCATTGCGGCAGAGCTGGGGAGCGTAGCATGGGAAGTTGAGCCGGGGTGACTCAAAAAATTTGGGTTGAGTGGAATAGGCTCAACTTTATGTGCGTTATACCAAGTGAATCCTTAAAATGGACGAATAAATCTTAGAAGGAGAAACGTACACATGAGTTCTTTTAACCCCACCACCAAAACACAAGAGGCTCTGCAGGAAGCCCTGCAGACCGCTTCCGCGAATGGCAACCCGGATATCCGCCCGGCGCACCTGCTGGCGGCCATCCTTGGGCAGGAAGGCGGCATTGCCGCGCCAGTGCTCAAGGCCACCGGCGTTGACCCGGATACCGTGCTGAAAGAAGCGCGCGAGCTGGTTAACTCTTATCCCAGCGCCGAGGGTGCCAATATGTCCAACCCGCAATTCAACCGGGATGGCTTAAACGTACTGACCAAGTCGCAGGAATTGGCGGGCGAGCTTGGCGATGAATTTGTGTCCACCGAAGTCCTCCTCGCCGCCATCGCCGGTTCGAAGACCGACGCCGCCGAGTTGCTGACCGGCCGCGGCGCAACCTACGACGCCATCAAGGGCGCCTTCCCCTCCGTGCGCGGGGCCGCCAAGGTGACCTCGGAGAACCCGGAAGACCAATTCCAGGCGCTAGAAAAGTACGCCACCGACCTCACCGCGCGGGCGCGCGAGGGCAAGATCGACCCGGTCATCGGGCGCGATCAGGAAATTCGGCGCGTCGTCCAGGTGCTTTCGCGCAGGACGAAGAATAATCCGGTGCTGATTGGTGAACCGGGCGTCGGCAAGACTGCGATCGTTGAGGGCCTGGCCCGCCGCATCGTGGCTGGCGATGTCCCCGAGTCCCTGAAGGGCAAGACGCTTATCAGCCTGGACCTCGGCTCCATGGTCGCCGGCGCCAAGTTCCGCGGCGAGTTCGAGGAGCGCCTCAAGGCTGTCCTGGATGAGATTAAGCAGTCTGAGGGCGAAATCATTACCTTCATCGATGAGCTGCACACCATCGTCGGCGCCGGCGCTACCGGAGAAGGCTCCATGGACGCCGGCAACATGATCAAGCCCATGCTGGCCCGCGGCGAGCTGCGCCTCGTCGGTGCAACCACGCTGGATGAGTACCGCAAGTACATCGAAAAGGACGCCGCCCTCGAGCGCCGTTTCCAGCAGGTCTACGCCGCAGAGCCGTCCGTGGAAGACACCATCGGAATCCTGCGCGGGCTCAAGGAGCGCTACGAGGTGCACCACGGCGTGCGCATCATGGACTCCGCCTTGGTGTCTGCAGCGGAGCTATCGAACCGCTACATCACCAACCGCTTCCTGCCGGACAAGGCCATCGACCTAGTCGATGAAGCCGGCTCCCGCCTGCGCATGGAAATCGACTCTTCGCCGCAGGAAATCGATGAGCTCGAGCGCATCGTTCGCCGCATGGAGATCGAGGAGCTCGCGCTGAAGAAGGAATCCGACGCCGCCTCCAAAGACCGCCTGGCCGCCCTGCAAGGCGAGCTCGCGGACCAGCGCGAAAAGCTCGGCGAGCTCAAGGCGCGCTGGGCCAACGAGAAGAAGGCCATCGATGACGTGCAGGATATTAAGGAAGATCTCGACGATCTCCGCCGCCAAGCAGAAATTGCCGAGCGCGACGGCGACCTCGCCCTAGCCTCCGAGATCAACTACGGCAAGATCCCGCCGCTGGAAAAGGACCTGGCAGCAGCCGAGGAAAAGGCCGCCGCCCAGCGCAATACCATGCTGGATGAGGAGGTCAGCCCGGATACCATCGCGGAGGTCGTCTCCGCGTGGACCGGCATTCCCGCCGGCAAGATGCTGCAGGGCGAGACCGAGAAGCTGCTGAACATGGAATCGGTGTTGGGCAAGAGGGTCGTCGGCCAGCGCGAGGCCGTGACCGCTGTGTCCGATGCCGTGCGCCGCTCCCGCGCGGGCGTGGCTGACCCCAACCGCCCGACCGGCTCCTTCCTCTTCCTCGGCCCTACCGGCGTGGGCAAGACGGAGCTGGCTAAGGCGCTGGCGGACTTCCTCTTCGACGATGAATCCGCCATGGTGCGCATCGATATGTCCGAGTACGGCGAGAAGCACTCCGTTTCCCGGCTCGTCGGTGCCCCTCCGGGATACGTCGGCCACGAAGCCGGCGGCCAGCTCACCGAGGCCGTGCGGCGTCGGCCTTATACGCTCGTGCTTTTCGACGAAGTGGAAAAGGCCCACCCCGACGTCTTCGACGTCCTCCTCCAGGTCCTGGATGAGGGGCGGCTTACCGATGGCCAGGGTCGCACCGTTGACTTCCGCAATACCGTCATCATCCTAACGTCCAACCTGGGCGCCGGCGGTACGAAGGACGAGACGATGGAGGCCGTAAAGCGGGCCTTCAAGCCGGAGTTCATCAACCGCCTCGATGACGTGGTGATGTTCGAGCCGCTGTCGGAGGAACTGCTGCGCGGCATCGTGGACATCCAACTGCGCGGTCTCACCGAACGCCTGGAGGCCCGCCGCCTGACGCTGCAGGTATCCGATTCCGCCAAGTCCTGGTTGGCCGACCGCGGCTATGACCCCGCCTACGGCGCCCGCCCGCTGCGCCGGACCATCCAGCAGGCTATCGGTGACAAGCTGGCGAAGAAGCTTTTGGCCGGTGACATTGCCGATGGCGATACCGTCCACGTCGACGTCGCCGATGGCGGCGCGGAGCTGGATATTTCTGCTCGCTAAATTACCGGGCGAAAAATAATGCTCATGCCTTTAGACTGGGAGGCATGAGCATTTTAGTTTCCCCGCAGGAACTCAAAGAATCCATCTACCACGGCGATCGTTTCACTCTTCTCGGCACCCACTGGCACCCCAAGACGGGCCAGAGCTTCATCGACTTTGCGTCCCAGCACATCCCCACCGCACTTTTCGGTGATACCGGTGCGGCCTTCGTCGGCCTTCCGGGCTCGCGCAATGGCCGCAACCCGCTTCCGGACGAAGATAAGCTGCAAGCCTGGATCCGTTCTTGGGGCCTGCAGGAAGACCGCCCCGTGGTGGTCTATGACGAGGGCCGCGGGCTTTTTGCCGGCCGCGCGTGGTGGACGCTGCGCTGGGCCGGCCTAACTGATGTGCGCATCCTCGATGGCGGCCTAGAAAACTGGCTCGCGAACGGTTACCAGACTCTCACGGGTCCGGGCAATATCGCGGTCGGCTCGAAATTCGAGGTCACTCCCGGCCAGCTGCCTACCGCCACGATTGAAGACGTCCGCGAGCACGATGGCGTGCTCATCGATACCCGCTCGAGTAACCGCTTCGCCGGCCGCCGCGAGAACCTAGATTTGAAGGCGGGCCACATCCCCGGTGCGGTCAATGTTCCCGAGCGCCTTTTCCACAACGATGGGGTGCGCACGTTGAAGTCCCCGGATGAAATCCGTGAGGTGTTGGCCGCGGCTGGGCTGACTCAGGAAAACACCAAGGATGCAATCATCTATTCCGGTTCGGGCAACAACTCCGCACTGGCCCTTGCGGCGATGGAGAACGCAGGATTTACCGGCCTGCGCCACTACATCGGCGGCTGGTCGCAGTGGTCGGCAGACCCGACCAACCCGGTAGAACGCGGGGATAGGACTTCGGTTAACGATTAATTCCAATTAATCGCTCCGACTCCGACTGGTACCGGCACCGTGGGGTGCCGGTACCTATTATTATCAGGAGATGATGGCTTCTTTACTCCTGATTTTCGCACTCGTGCTCGGCATCGCCGGTGGCTTTTTGCTGTACTACGATCGCACGCAGCGCGCAGCCGATGCCCAGCGAGACACCGCATCCCAGCACGACCCGAAAGACTGGGACACCCGGGAAGACCAGGATGCGCCTTCCCACGCAAGCCCCGAAACTGAAGAGGGCGCGGAAGACACCACAGGCTCCGAAGCAGTGACAGATCCTGAGAGCGAAGGCGGTACTGAGGCCCACCCCGGTTTCGAGGCGAAGTACTCACCGTCTCCTGATGCTGAATCCGATTCTTCCTCCGCAATCTCTGCAGGCCGTCACCATCGCATTGCAGACGATTCAGACCGCAGCGATGACGACAAGGGCAGCGGTGACGACAAGATAAGTAAAGACAAAGCCAACGCCGATAGAGGCAGAGCCGAAACCCGCGCCAGCGAGACTGAGGCTCTTTCTGACAATGACGTTGTAAAAGGCAGCGCCAACACTGCAAGCAACACTGAAAAGACGTCGGAAATTGGCGCAGATTCTGACGTTAACCAGGATGCGGACTCGGACGCAGAAACGGAATCGGGTGGGGATGACTTCCCCGAAGAGGCAGTCCAGGAGAGAGCTGAAGAGCAATCGGAAGGGCACGCTAAGTCCAAGCCGGTAGGGCGGCCGCGGCCGCTAATCCCTGGCACCATTCGTCGGGAGCGCAAGAACTGGGCGGAAACCCGGGGCTTTGAGTACATGAAGTCGGACCAGTATCTTGTCGATGAATGGACGAGGGGAGTGGCCTCCTCCGGCGCCGCGCCGAAAGATATCGTTGCCGGCAACGTGTACGGCCACGAAATGCTGCTGATGGATATTGACGGCGTCAATGTGATGGCGATGCGGACGGGAGCGGCATCGGATGTGGTCATTGATTTCCAGCGCTTCGGCAGCCAGGAGGCCGAGATGTCCGAGGACCTGTTGATGGCCATGAGCATCGAAGGGTTTGATGTATATTCCTCCGATCGCGGCGTGGCGGAGCGGATGGTGGACGAGCGCGTGCGAATTGCGTTGCAGCGCATGCCGGAGGTGGTGTCGGCGCTGTGGCTGGAAACCGAGTGGGTTTTGGCACAAACCACCAAGCATTCGCGCACCGCGGATTGGGAGGCAATGCTCCCGCCCTTGGCTTTACTTGCCGATGCTTCCCGCGTTCTCCCACCCCGTTCCTCCTCCGTGCATACCATCCACCTTGAGGACTTGGACCCGGCCAGGGAGATTCCCGCCGCGCCTGTGGTCGACGCGGTGGGTGGAACAGCGGCGGCGGGACAGCCGGAGTTTTCCCGGCCGGTCATTCAACGGCCGGAGGAACCGTTGGATATGCCCTCGCGCACGTATTCTGAGACCCGCGGCCCAGTTGAGCACACGGCGATTGGGGCGGACGAGGTCGATGCCATTGCCGATGGCAATGAACGCCCCACCCCCGACTCGGGCACCGCCCGCCTGCCGCGCCAGCAATTCGGGGAGGCTTCCATCTTTGACGACGCTTCCGATGATGCTTTTGGTGACGACCTCGGTGACGCGGACAAAAATGCGGCCAAAGACTCGTCCACCGGCTCAACCAGAAATTCCTCTCGAGGCAGCTCCCAAGACGCCAGTGGCACGGCCGCTGCACGGGAGAAAGAGGATACAGACCGCTATGACGATTCCGGGTCGCAGCAGGGAGAGTAGCCTAGAATGTTGCGTTGGCCCACATAGCCAGGACTTTCCTCATATGCTGAAAACTCTAAAGAAACTCTAGAAAAAGGAGCAATGCGATGACTGAAGTGCACCTGCAAGAAGACAAGAAGAAGCGTCTCGCGGAACTGGTCAATGAGCTTGCCGTGGTGCATGGCAAGGTGACTTTGTCTTCGGGCAAAGAGGCTGATTATTACGTTGATTTGCGGCGTGCGACCTTGCACCACGAGGCCTCCCGCCTCATCGGATCCTTGCTCCGCGAGCTCACCGCCGATTGGGATTTCGCGGCCGTGGGAGGACTGACCCTTGGTGCGGATCCGGTAGCGACCTCCATCATGCATGCCGAGGGCCGCGATATCGACGCCTTCGTCGTACGCAAGGAAGCTAAAAAGCACGGCATGCAGCGCCGCATCGAGGGCGCGGATGTGACCGGAAAGAAGGTGCTGGTGGTCGAGGACACCACCACGACCGGCAACTCGCCGCTCACGGCAGTCGCCGCATTGCGCGAGGCTGGAGCAGAGGTGGTCGGTGTGGCTACCGTCGTTGACCGCGCTACCGGCGCCGAGGACGTCATCTCGGCCGAGGGCCTTGAGTACCGTTCTTTGCTTGGCTTGGGTGACCTTGGACTCGCGTAACGAGATGGACCAGGAACGCCAGGAGGCGCCCGCCGGGCAGGCCGAGAGTTCTGCGCAACCAGAGCAGCAGGAGCAGCGAGAGCAGCGAGAGCAGCCCGAGGAGGCGAAGGGTCCGACCGAATGGAACGAGGGCCGCCACGGCGTGGGGCCCTGGGAAGGTCCCTGGCCGGAAGGCACGGAGGCGGACAAATACGATCCGGAGCTGCTGCGCGAGGGCGACCGGCGCAATGTCGTCGACGCGTATCGGTATTGGCGAAGGGAGGCGATTAAGGGGGATATCGATAAGCGGCGGCACAGCCTGCATATCGCCATCGAGAACTTTGAAAATGATGCCAATATCGGCACCGTCGTGCGTACCGCCAACGCCTTTGCCGTTGATACCGTCCACATTGTGGGTCGGCGCCGGTGGAATCGCCGCGGCGCCATGGTGACAGATAGGTATCAGCATCTGCGGCATCATGAGAGCGTCGATAAGCTCATTGCCTGGGCGGCTGAGGAAAACCTGACGGTCGTTGCCATTGATAACACCCCCGGTTGCGTGCCCCTCGAAACGGCCGAACTGCCGGAACGCAGCCTGCTGCTATTCGGGCAGGAAGGCCCCGGAGTAAGCGCCGCCGCGCAAGACGCCGCCCTAATGACCTGCTCCATCGCGCAATTCGGCTCTACGCGGTCCATCAACGCGGGCGTGGCCGCGGGCATCGCCATGCATACTTGGATCCGGCAGCACGCCGATCTGAACAATTCCTGGTAAGAGATCGTTACACTAACTGTAATAAACCTTGCTACTGGAGTGATAAAGAAATCGTGGAAGAAAAGTGGGCCCACCGCGCCGAACTCGCGGAAACCGCCATTGATGAGCGCCATGCGCATTCCGTATGGGGCCTGCCGCGAACCAACCTCGCCATCGTCAGCTGGCCGCCCACCACGAAAGAAAAGCTCCTCGTGCACTGGCACTACTGGTGGCAGGCGCACTACCTCGATTGCCTCGTCGATGCGGCGGAGCGGAAGAATACTAAGGCCCGCCGCCAGCGCATCCTTGACACCATGCGCGGGATTCGCATGCGGAATCTTGCGCAGCTGACCAAGAATAAGTACTTCGATGACAAAGCCTGGCTCGCCCTCGCTTTCGGGCGCGTGGGCGAGGTAAAGAAGATGAAATCGCCCAAGGCGTTGGCGTCTTTGCAGGGCAATATCACCGAAGGCCTCGATGACTCGCTGGGGATATTGCCGTGGCGGGACGGAGAGAACTTCATGAATGTGCCGGCCAATGGGCCCGGTGCCATCATGCTCGCGCGGATGGGCGATATCACCGCGGCCCGCCGCATCGTTGACTGGGTCTACGACAACTTGGTCAATGAAGATGGCTTCATTATGGACGGCGTGCGCATGCGCATGGACGGCCCCGAAATTGTCAAACAAGTCCACCCGTACTGCCAAGGCGTGATGTTGGGGGCATGCCTGGAGATTGTGTTGGCGATGCGGGAGGAGTCGAGCATCGGCAAGCTGGAGCAGATCGACAGCGTCTACGAGGCCGAACTGGCATCCGAGATGATGAGCTACATCATTAAGATTCGGGGCTTGGTGCAGGCTATTGCTTCCGGGATGGCGACTCCCTCCGGCGTCGTGGATTGGGAGACCGGTGATGGTGATGGCGGCCTGTTTAAGGGCATTCTGATGCGCTATCTTGCCGATGTTGCCGTGCGGTTGCCCGGGGACTCGCCCGCGAACCGGGCCACCAAGAAGCTGGCGACCCGGATGGTTGTGGCGTCTGCCGAATCCGTGTGGGAGCACCGGCTCGAGGTCGATGGCCTGCCAATTTTTGGCTCTGACTGGACTGCCGATGCCCGCCTTCCACACAACTACGGCTTCGGGCACACGACCGTGAGTGAAAAGATGGGAATCATTCGCGTGGATGAGCGCGACCTATCCGTGCAGCTGTCTGGTTGGATGCTTCTGGAGGCGTGTGCTCGGGTGGCTCGTGACCTGCATAAAACATCGGGTCGCGATTAACCGCGTTTAACCGTGCTGTTAAACACCTTGCGCGGGGCTTGTCGTGTGGGGGCGCGTCATTTTTGAGAGTTGGGTAGTAAACACAGGAAATGTCACACCAATTTTGCGGCGGGATTCCGGAAATGTGGGCATAATTGGGTGTTGGAACGTGTTTGACCGCAATCCCACTTAAGGATGGAATTTCATGCCAATTGCAAACCCCGAGGCGTATAACCAGATGCTGGACACCGCGAAGCAGAACGGCTTCGCATTTCCAGCCATCAACTGCACCTCGTCTGAAACGATCAACGCAGCACTGAAGGGCTTTGCCGAGGCAGAGTCTGACGGCATCATCCAATTCTCCACCGGTGGCGCAGAGTTCGGCTCTGGCCTCGCGGTCAAGAACAAGGTTAAAGGTGCTCAGGCCCTAGCCGCTTTCGCGCACGAGGCAGCGAAGCACTACGGCGTCAATATCGCCCTGCACACTGACCACTGCCAGAAGGAAGTTCTGGACGATTACGTTCGTCCGCTGATGGCCATCTCCCAGGAGCGCGTCGACCGCGGCGAGAACCCGCTTTTCCAGTCCCACATGTGGGACGGCTCTGCTATTCCGATCGATGAAAACTTGGTCATCGCCCAGGAGCTTCTGGAAAAGGCGAAGAAGGCACACATCATTCTCGAGGCAGAGATTGGTGTTGTCGGCGGTGAAGAAGACGGTGTCGAGGCCAAGGCCGGCGATAACCTGTACACGACTCCGGAAGACTTTGAAAAGACCATCGATGCCCTGGGCACCGGCGAGAAGGGCCGCTACCTGTTGGCCGCTACCTTCGGCAACGTGCACGGCGTCTACAAGCCCGGCAACGTGAAGCTGCGCCCTGAGGTTCTGTTGGAGGGCCAAAAGGTTGCGCAGAAGAAGCTCGGCCTGAGCGAGGGCGAGCACGCCTTTGACTTCGTCTTTCACGGCGGCTCCGGCTCCGAGAAGGAAAAGATCGAAGAGGCGCTGCGCTACGGCGTCATCAAGATGAACGTGGATACCGATACCCAGTACGCGTTTACCAACCCAGTGGCTCGCCACATGATGGAAAACTACGACGGCGTGTTCAAGATTGACGGCGAGGTAGGCAACAAGAAGGTCTACGACCCACGCTCCTACCTGAAGAAGGCAGAGCAGGGGATGTCCGAGCGCGTCATCGAGGCATGTCAGGACCTCCACTCCGTGGGTAAGACCACGGCCAAGTAGGACGAGTCCCAATTAGCTCCATGTTGAGCTGAAGCCGAAGGCGCGACCGCACTGTAGGCACGACGAAGTAGCCGCTTCCCCCTGTGTGGGAGGCGGCTTTTCCTATTTCTGGTCCGATCTCTGGACCTAACGCTGGGCCCATCTGTGGGGTGCAAGGATGCGGCGGGGCTTGCCGGGTATGAGACAGAGCAGGCAAGTATGCCAGATCAGCCAGACAAGCTATGCCGACCCGACCAGCTATGCCAGCGAGATTGGACAGAAATATAGGCTGGCAAGGCCAGGCGGGAACGGCAGGCCCAGCGGTCCCAGTGGACTAGACGGACCAGACGGACTGGGTGGGGTGAGGATTAGACGTAACTCCTTGTTGGTCGTGGTGAATGGGCGGGTGAGGGGATAAACCGTGGGTTACCGCTCCACGGCGGGATCCAAGCGATGCGGCCCTCGATGCGGACCATGCGCCCGCGGGCGGTGGGGCGGGAATCATCGTCTTGATTCACCGCATTGTGATGGGCACAGAGCGTTACGAGGTTTTCTTGGTTCGTGGGGCCGCCGGCGGCCCAGGCGGTGAGGTGGTGGACTTGGGCGTCATCGGCAGGCGTGGAGCAGCCGGGCCACGCGCAGATGGGATGTTCCGCGCGGGCTAGCATGCGCTGTTTCCAGCTGGCCATGCGTTCGGTGCGATACAGGTTTACCGCGCCGTGCTCGGGGTGAACCAAGCTGACGTAACCGCGTTGGGCGAGGGTCCGGGCGACGAGCTGGGCGCCGGACATGCGCGCGCCGTTGGAAAGCTGAAGCATGATGTCATCGCCCTGGCCAGCAGAGATGTGATCTAGTTGGTCGAGGGTAATGATCACATTGGTATGGACCGCGGGGAGCGCGCCGGGATTGCCCTCGAGGATGACCTGCTTGGCCGCCGCAAGCGGGTTTTCCTTATCCACGGAAGCGAGAACGCCCTTGATATCTGCGATATCCGTGGGATCCGCGGTGATGGAGATGGTGTGGGGACCATCGGGGCGTCGGGTGTAGCGGACACCGTGGGAGGGGCGCTTGGCGGGGTTGAGCTGTTTGAGGCGCTTCTTCGCGATTGCCGGAATCAGGTGGGCTTCTGCGCGGCAGAGCTCCAGGCGAAGATCCCAACTGCGGTTGGTGTCTTTAACGCGGTGGGCGAAAGACTCGATGCTTTCAAGCACAGCGAGGTCGTGGCCGCGAGAACGAGCTGCCTCGCAGGCAAGGTGCTGCTTGCGGCTATTGGAGGTACGGCCGAAATAGGTGTGTTGCAGGCGGGCGAGTTGCGCGGCGAGGAGCTGGCTGGCGCCGGCCTCGATGAGCTGCTGTTCGGAGCATCCCTGAAACTCGGCGACGAGGTCCACACCGCGACGGCAAAGTTGCAAAAATTCTGTGTTCACGGCTCCTGACCGTAAAAGTGGCACGGGTGCGCGGCAATGGATGTGCAAGGAGAAACGGCGAATCTGTGGAATTCTCGCGCTGCGGGGGTCGCTGAGGCGCGCATATAGCGCGTTATCCACAACCTGGCGCGGGCCGGGATGCGGACGCACGGGGGCGGTGGTAGAGGGAGGTCTTCTATGCTGGAGGTCATGTCGGAAGCGAAACAAAGAGTCTCAACGAGGCAAATGCTGCGGGTGGTGGACCGCTCAGTATTATCGCGTCTGCAACGCATCCGTTCGCGCTTCGTTTATATAATCCAGGCCACCGTCGGTGCCGCATTGGCGTATTGGGTGGCTAGCTCCCTCTTTGGGCATCCGCAGCCGTTCTTCGCGCCCATCTCGGCAGTCATCATCCTGGGCCTTTCGGGCGGGGACAGGATGAAGAAGGCATTGGAGATGTCGCTCGGCGGCATCGTCGGCGTGGCTGTGGGCGATTTGCTCTTCCAAGTGGTGGGGCAGGGCCCGTTCCAGATCCTGTTCATCGTGGGAGCCGGCCTGGTGGTGGGGTCCTTTATTACGAAATCGCCGCTGGTATCCAACCAGATTGTCTTTGGATCCATCCTTATCGCCACGATCTTTCCGCCCACAGAGGGGCCGGGTGGCCTGCACCGGGCCATCGACGCGATGATTGGTTCCGGCATTGGGCTTATCACGATTGCGCTGATCCCGAATTCGCCGTTGAAGGAAGCTCGGCGCGAGGTGTCGAAGGTGCTGCGGATTGCATCGAGCATTCTTAATGACGTCACGCATGGCATCCGCGATACCAATCCCGAGATCATTCGCGATGCCCGCGATGCGGTGCGGGGCACGCAAAATGACGTGAATACGCTGTTGAGCGCGGCACAATCGGGCAGGGAGGCCTCGGAAGTATCGCCTCTTTTGTGGACCTCGCGCAGGAATATTCGGTCCCTGGAGCGCATCTTATTGCCAGTAGATAACGCGGTGCGCGGGGTGCGGGTGCTATCGCGCCGCGCGCTCGTGCTTACCGAAGACGGCGATACCGTGTCCGATAAGCAGCTAGAGCTCTTGGAGGAATTATCAGAAATTATCCTGGCGGTAGGAGAACTCTACGGCCGGCAAAAGCGAGATCACGATGAGGCGATAGAGATCCCCGAACTTGTGCAGCGGCTGCGCTACGTGGGCGGTCAAGCGGGCATGGATCTTATCGAAGAAGGCGCAACGCTTTCTGCGTATACGATCCTCGCGCAGACGAGGTCCATCGTTGTGGACATGCTCATGGTGTGCGGACTCTCGCGCGAGTCCGCCGTTGCGCACTTGGTTCCTACCTCGACGCACCCGGCATTCCCGCCGGAAGTATGGGAACGCGACGATAAACAAAAGGGAAAGAATTAGCAGGACCTGCCCGCAATTCCAGCGAAAAAGTGGGTGCGAGTAGCGAGGGGGATTAGGCACGCACGACTTGGAGGTCGCGCAGATGGCGGTAAAAGGTGACGCGGGTGAGGGGGCGTTTGTGGGGGATGGCATCGACAAGCACGCGCAGCTGGGTACCGCCTGCCTGGACCGCGCGGCCGGTGCGGACGGAATCTGGGTCGAGGCGGCCGGGTTTGCGAAGCAAGGAACGCAGGCGGCCTGCGGGCTCGACTGGCGATGTCGCGCGAGCCGCTAGGATACCCGGAGCATCGGTCATGGGGACCAGCCGCGCGCCAAAAGTGCCGCGGCCGGAGGCGGCGAGGGTGTCATCATCGATGATAACTTCACCGGTAAGCGGGCCATTGGACCAATCCGAGATGGTCGCTGATCCGGCAACGGCCTGGCCGGAATCGTTGCGGATGAGCGGCACTGGGCGAACTGGGGCGGTGCGGGCAATCTCGAGGGCATCCTGCGGCTGTGCAGGCAGGCCCCAATTGGCGGCGGCAGCCGAATCGCCCGTGGGAACGAACGCGACCTCGGCCCACAGGTTATCGGCGCGCATAAGACGGGTGATGACGGCGTTGAGCGCCGAGTCCGAGCCGGCGACGACGATGCGCAGGCGGTCCTCCAGATAAGGCTCCTGCGGGGCGGCGGCGGGGGCGCCGAGGTGGCGGACATCGGGTTGCGCGGCGATCTCGTCCAGCGAAGGCGTGGGGTCGTGGGGGAGGAGATCGGTGGCGGCGGCATCGATAAGCGCGAGTTCCTTGCGGGAAGGAACGGCCGAAAGGTCAATAGCCTCTGCGGGCAAGTCAATGTCCGAGGCACCGCAGCGGAGGAACAAAAAACGCATGTACATCATGCTACGTGGGCTAATCCGGCCAGAAAAGTGTAAGGTAAATGCGTATTTTGGCTTCAATAATGAGGAAGTGACTTAAAAGATGGCAGCGATCGTCATTGTCGGCGCCCAATGGGGCGACGAAGGCAAGGGCAAGGCTACCGATATACTTGGCGGGAAAGTTGACTACGTAGTCAAGCCGAACGGCGGCAATAACGCCGGGCATACCGTCGTGGTCGGCGGTGAAAAATACGAGCTGAAGCTCCTGCCCGCCGGGATTCTTTCTGAAAACGCCACCCCGGTGCTGGGCAACGGCGTGGTGATTAACCTTGAGGCGCTCTTTGATGAGATTGATGGCCTCGAGGCACGAGGGGCGAATGCTTCTCGCCTGAAGATTTCCGCGAACGCGCACCTCGTGGCGCCGTACCACCAGACCCTCGACCGCGTGCAGGAACGCTTTTTGGGCAAGCGCGCCATCGGTACCACCGGCCGCGGCATTGGGCCGACCTACGCCGATAAGGTCGCGCGCATTGGTATTCGCGTGCAAGATATCTTCGACGAATCCATCCTGCGGCAGAAGGTGGAGTCCGCGCTGGAGATCAAGAACCAGATGCTGGTGAAGATGTACAATCGCAAGGCCATCGAGGCAGAGCAGATTGTGGAGTACTTCCTGAGCTATCGCGAGCGCCTGCGCCCCATGGTTATTGACGCGGAGCTTGAGCTCAACCAAGCGCTTGCCAATGGTCAGAACGTGCTCATGGAGGGCGGCCAGGCCACCATGTTGGACGTCGACCACGGTACCTATCCGTTTGTGACTTCCTCGAATCCGACTGCGGGTGGGGCATCGGTTGGCTCTGGCATTGGGCCGACGAGGATTAAGACCTCGCTGGGCATTATCAAGGCCTATACCACCCGCGTGGGCGCCGGACCGTTCCCTACCGAGCTGTTTGATAAGTGGGGCGAGTACCTGCAGACCACCGGCGGCGAGGTCGGCGTGAACACCGGCCGCACACGCCGCTGCGGTTGGTACGATTCCGTGATTGCTCGTTACGCTACGCGCGTAAACGGGTTTACGGATTACTTCTTGACCAAGCTCGATGTGCTGACCGGTATTGGGGAAATCCCTATCTGCGTGGCTTATGACGTCGACGGCAAGCGTTATGACGAGATGCCGGTTACCCAGTCTGAGTTCCACCACGCCGAGCCGATTTTTGAAACCATGCCGGCGTGGGACGAGGACATATCCGAGTGCGCCACCTTCGAGGAGCTTCCGCAGAAGGCACAGGATTATGTGCTGCGCCTTGAAGAGCTGTCCGGCTGCCGCATCTCTTATATCGGTGTCGGACCTGGCCGCGACCAAACCATCGTGCGCCACGATGTCATGGAAGACCAGTAATGGACGTATTTGCGGTGATGAGCTCGGCCTAGCCGCGAGCTCATAAAAGTAAGAAGGGGCGAGGTACCTTGCTGAGGTACCTCGCCCCTTCTTTAGGATCCCGCGGGGCGCTCCCCGAGGCTATGACCGTTCAGCTTTAGTAAGCGGCGGTCAGGTTGTCGTAGCCGTTGATCTTGAGTGCTTCCAGCACGCGGTCCACGGCTGCCTGGTCAGTATCCGGGTTATAGGTGTCTGGGAAGGTCAGGTGTGCGCTGTGGCTGTCCTTGAAGTCGATGTTCATGAACTCGTGGCCCAGCTCGTCAGTAGCGAGCGCGAGTTCGCGCTGCACAGCCAACTTACCGCTCTGCAGGATAGGTGCAGAATAGTCCTGGTCTCCGTTGATTACATCTTCCTTGTCACCGGTGATATGGCCCTTTTCGGCGTGAGCGCCGGGCTCATCGGACTGGTCGGTGGACTGCTCAACGTCAGCGGTCTGGGTTACCTCTGGCTCAGCAAGCTGGTCCTGGGCGTCAACTGGGCCGGTGCTGCCAGTTAGCGGTAGTACAGCAGCGATGGCGCTAGCAATAAAAGAAGGAATAGACATTTCCGATCCTTTCTGGGTTAGTGTCTGAAACCGATAAAAATACTAGCACCGTAAAAGGCGAGTAACTATATGGAATTCAACTTGTTGATTCGTTCATTAAAATTTTTTTAGAAGCTATTGACGGAGAAAAATGCTTTAGTCCAATATGTGGCATTAGACCCGCATTATTCGTCTTGAAGTGTGACATTCGCTATTAAGTTTAACCGGAGTGCAATATAATACAACGCCGGTGGGTGCGAGGGGTGCACTGGAGGTTGACGCTAATAAAAGCTGACATTTGATGGGATTTAGCTCATTAAAGTGGCTTAAGCCAAAGTAGCGTCCATTTCCTGTCAAACTTTAGAAAAGCAGACTGTAACTTTGGTTTATCCCCCATTTTAGTGGACGCTTCAATTACTGCACGACTTCTATTTACAGTGCAATTTTGCGCGAAGTACGCACGCTTTCCTGTGACGTTTGACACTTCTTGAAAGCATTTCCTTAAATGTAAATAATTTTCTTAATCAGTGCCTACAGGGGAATTATACATAACTGAATAATGTCTGAAGGTAAGTTGAATCGAACATGTGATCGCCATTGTTTACGGTCTTTCATTTTGGGAGTTCAGGTGATTGAAGGCTCGTATTGCGTAAAACCAATGTTTGTGACTGTTTAAAAAGTGTACCGACATTTAGTGGGGTGCAAGACTGAGTTCAGAAAATGCTGGTAACAGCGTTAATAGAAATGGTAAATCTACTAAAAGCTGTACGTTATCTATTAACCTATAGCATTCTGGAGTGAAGTTCACCTTCGAACAAAAATTTATTTATGACGGTTTTAATTGCCAGCTTCCGTTTATCGGTAAACCGGAATTGGCATAGTAAATTCGTTGACGTATCACTTGGATAAGTTTGAAATATTTCTCTTTGAACGCATGGACTGGTACTCTCCTAAAGGCACAAACGGTGGCGATCGTAGCGGTTAGTGAACAGGGATCGTCTATCGTGTGTTCAAGTTTCACATTTAGGTTCTACACAGCTGAAGTTCGAGTTGTGTAGATGCGAATTGTAAGAAGATGTCCTTTTAAAGGGGAGAAGATGAGCGGAGTGCGCGATTTATCCCGGAGAAAGTGGACTGTATTAACCGCAATCTTTGCTGCATTTGCGGTTATTGCTGCTATGGTCACTGTTCCCTGGAATCAAGCAAATGCTGAGGAAAGTAATCCTACAGATTTTGAGCCAAATGTAAGTTTGGGAGATGTAAACAAGATTATGCCCAAAGGAGTAGATACTTCTTGGGGGCCACTTGTTTGGGCGGGAACGCCGCCAGAGGGTGCTGGTAAAGGAAACCCGAACAACAACGTGGGATGGGGCTGGTGTATCGAACCATTCGCCCAAATCCCACTGCAAACAAATCGGGTATATGCGAAGGAAAACGCAGAAAGGCTTGAAATCTCACCCGAATACAGGGATGGTGTGATCAATCTTGCACGGAAATTGAAGGATGCAGCGAAGCGGAAGGATAGTAAGGCTGCTGCAAACTACTCCGTGTATTTAGCAGCTTTAATTGCTGAGAAGGACACATCACGGGCTATAGCTGCCGCTACTATTACTGGCCGAGACCCATCTTACGGTGCGCTTGATCCAGGTCAGCCTACATACCCTAGCTTTACGGGAAGCCACGAGGAATTTACGGAACTGACTGGGTATCGAATTGTAGACGACTATGACCCGCCAAAATTCGAAAAAGATCCATCCGTGCAGATTCCGGAACAGCCTGAAGATGCTTATATCACGATTGTTCGTCCTCACGATGATAAAGGTAGGGTCGATAAAACACGCAGAGACCAGCCTGTGATGCCGCCGGATCAGCCTGGTCTACCTGATACCGAGGGGGACGAGCCGGAGGAATCCACGACTCCCGAGCAGCCTTCCGAGGAAGAAACCACGGAAGATGAGCCTACGGAGGAAGAGAGCACTCCGAACTCCACGGAAGAGCAGCCTTCCGATGAGGAGACCTCGACAGAGGAGACCACTTCCTCTGAGGAACCTTCGACGGAGCAAACCACTACTCAGCCAAGCACTGAGCCTAGCGAATCGACTCCAACTACTAGTGCATCCGAGAAGAAGTTGCAGCCAAAGATTCGCACCAAGGCAGAGTTCGCCGACGATGCTGATCAGGTTGTTGCTGGTGCAAAGGTAAAGGACACGGTTCACTACGAAGATCTGGTCCCGCACAAGGAATACACTCTTGAGGCTGAGCTGAAGGATAAGGCTGGGGACAACCAGGTCGTCGGCAAGGGCAAGAAGACCTTTACTCCAGAACAGTCCTCCGGTGACGTGGACGTGGAGATCACTGTTGACAGTGATCTTAAGAAGCCCATTGACGCGGCAGTCGCCTTTGAGACCTTGACCTCTACTGAGGTTGATGCAGAAGGAAAGTCCACCTCTGATTCTGACAAGAAGAATGTCATCGCTGAGCACAAGGACTTGAGCGACGAGGCACAGACCGTAAATTCCGTCTGGAACCCAGAGATTTCCACCAAGGCCAAGCTGGCCAAGGGTGAAACGGTTGAGTCCGGCGCTAAGGTAACCGATACCGTTAAGTACAAGGACTTGGTCCCAGGGAAGAAATACACTCTGAATGCGGAATTGGTTAATAAGGCAGACGAGTCTGTAATTGGTAAGGGTGAAAAGACCTTTACTCCGAAGAAGTCCGCTGGCAAGGTTGACGTGGAAATCACTGTTGACAGTGACGTAAAGAATCCGGTCAAGGCTGCGGTTGCTTTCGAGGAGTTGACCTCTACTTCGGTTAATGCCAAGGGCGAGGAAACTCCTGATGCTGAGAAGCCGAACCATGTTGCTGAGCACAAGGACATTAATGACAAAGACCAAACCGTAAACTCTAAGAAGGACAACAAGCCTTCGGAGTCGTCTTCGTCGGAGACTTCAACGACTAGCTCGAAGCCAAGCACCTCGGAGTCCAAGAGCTCTGAACCATCGACGGAGAGCAGCTCGGAATCTGAAACCTCGGAACCATCGGACTCGGAGACCTCCTCTTCGAAGACTACGACCAGTACTGAGCCTTCGAGCACGACCTCTTCGGAAAAGCCGGAGGAGCCTGCTGATACTTCTGCAAAGCCGGAGATTTCGACGAATGCTGATTTTGCTCAGGGTTCGCATGAGGTTGTTGCTGGTGCTGAGATTGTTGATGA
>NZ_JBEHFW010000017.1:0-27699 GCF_040225475.1 Corynebacterium sp. KPL2861 | reverse complement strand
TGGCATCCGTTGTCGACGTGCCTAGCTCATCAATCAGTTTCGCGATTTCAGGGTTAGCAAGCAGCTTCTTTTCAATCTCATCAATCTTGGCCTTATCAGCCGGATCTCGTCTCGCCATAGTAGTCATTCTGGTCCATCTCCTCATGCGGGTTAGGTTCCCACACACAAACCATTAGACACTCTCGTACTTCTTCCTTGACGAACTCACAATGAACATCCTCTCCTACGGACACAAGATCCGCACTAATCGGGTGTCCACTAAACGAGGGTAACCTCAGTAATGTGGATGCCAGCGTGAAGTATGTCCGACCACCAGCGATGAAACTAGTCTCATACTCATTCAACTCGCTAGGAGGTCTGACATGGTCTACGACTATGTCATTGGAATGGACGTTGGAAAATACTTCCACCACGCTTGCGTCTTAGATAGCCACGGCGCCCAGGTTCTATCCAAACGAATCAATCAAAACGAGCAGGCTTTACGCGCGCTCTTTTCGAATTTCTACTCTGGTAACAACAAGGTCCTTGTCGTTGTTGACCAGCCAAATAACATCGGTCGGCTTACTGTTGCGGTAGCCCAAGACCTTGGAATTGATGTGCGCTATCTTCCCGGCTTGGCAATGCGTCAGCTCTCACGCATCCATGCCGGAAACGCCAAAACGGATATCCGAGATGCCTACATCATTGCCCATGCTGGCAAGAACCTTCCAGCATCCCTTCGCAGTGTCGACCGCGTGGACAAGGCTTTCTGTCAGCTTAAGGTCCTCAATGGTATCGACGAAGACTTGGCACGCTCATACACCAGGCTCATCAATCAGATTCGAAGTGCACTTGTCGGTTGCTACCCGCAATTTGAGCAGGCCATTCGCGGCCAGATAATCCACCGTAAATGGGTCCTTCATCTGCTTGCCCGCTACGGCGGGCCAACGAAAATCAAACGCCTCGGTAAGACAAAAGCTGTAGCTTTCGCTCGCCGCCATAAAGCGCGTAATCCCGAGCCAGTTATCGATGCGATATTCGCTGCCATTGCTGAGCAAACAGTATCCATTGCCGGTGCACACTATGCAGAAATGGGCGTGGCAATGTCAGCAAAAGACGCACTTGCCAAGCTTGATCACCGCACAGAGATCGACAAGGAAGTCATCGACCTCATCGACGACATTCCCCACACACAAATCCTGCTACCCATGCCTGGAATCGGCCCGAAAACAGCAGCACAAATCCTCATGACTGTCGGGGATATGTCTGACTTTCCAACACCTGGACATTTGGCCTCATATGCTGGGCTGTCGCCCCGGACAAACCAGTCAGGCACTTCAATAATGTCGAATTCGCTGAATAGAGCCGGCAACAAAAAATTAAAGAACGCCCTATGGCAATCATCTTTTGCATCCATCAGATTCCACGAGCGTTCACGGCAATTCTATGAACGAAAGCGCAAGGAAGGCAAGCGTCACAACGCTGCGGTCGTAGCACTCGCCCGCAGACGAATCAACGTCCTCTACGCCATGATGCGCAACCACGAGTATTACCGCGACCCTGCCCCAGCAAAGGAAGCCGCAGCAGCCTAACCCCTAACGACGAAACAAGCCGACTGGAAAAATCCCAGTCGGCTACAAGTCGCGCGCAAAAACAACACACCTAAAAAATCCCGAGTTGAGGATCCGCCCCCGTCCGCCCCACCCGCGAGATTGACAAACTACATAGGAACACCCCCTCTATCAAATCCTTAAGACTCTTTGGCCTGTTTGATATACCCAGAGCCAACGAGGTCATTAAAGATATCGGGGTCTATGTCCTGACCATTCTTAATGACAGATATATGCCCGGTGGGCTCTAAAACCATGATCTGAACGTCTTCCATGCGGGCTAAACCAGCCTTTCGCACCGCGGAATACACGTCAGAGCGAGTGATGTGAGACACGGTGAGATTATCGTCAATCATCTCGCCCTGAAAGACGATGAGAACAGGACGGCGATCCAAAAATCGCGTCCACTTCACCACCTTGCGGATGGTACCGAATGCAGCTTCCAGGGCCATCAGCGTGGTCAGCCCAATAACACCCGCCGCTAATGTGGGCGGAACACCAATGATCACACGCCCGGCAACAGCACCGAACATAATGATGATGATCGCGTCAGAGGCCGTCATGGAGGTCAATACGCGGGAACCAAAAAGCTTCACCAAGACCATAAAGGCGAGATAGATGCCTAATGTAGACAACATGACAACAGGAACTCGATGTAGCTCGATTCCTAGTTGAAAAGTAGCCTCGCGTAAAAACCGTTCAAAGATATCCACGGCTTTTGAGGTTACTAGGATGCAAGACACAGCACAGAAAAATAAGCGCTTTTCCCCCTGTAAGCGAGGAAAAGCGCTTTTAGTGTATCCGCAGGATTTGGATTCCTAATTAGATGTGAAAGGACTTGCGCAGGTCATCAAAGATGGCCCGCAGCGGTGCCGGCAGCACCTGGGGGTGCAAACCAATAATGGCGATTCCTGCCGCTAGTGCCGCCACGATGGCAAGGGCTGCGCCACCAAAGGAGGAACCTTGCGGTACCTTCGGGGCACCATCGGCATCACCCAATTCCACGGGTAGGATGGCTTGAGTGCCGGCGTCTGTGGTGATTTCTAGGTTCTGGGAGCCGGTGAGTCCTTCTGGCACGGTCAGCGTCACCTGCGCGCGTCCGCGCTCGCCAAATTGGTCATCGCTTTCCTGCTTGGAATTATCGATATCGGCGGTTACTTCCTCATCCCCCAACTTCACCGTAACCGTCTTAGCCATTGGCTCGCCCTCACTGGTGTAGTTCAAGCTGGACAAATCGACGGTGATTTCTTTACCTGGGGCAATTTCGCCATCGATGTGGGCGCCAATTTGGCCCTGTCCCTTGCGGACCTCGGACTCGCCGGACGCAATGTAGTCGATCATGGCCTGGGCATCCATGTATCCCACATCGTTCTTGTCCTTGATGGAGCTTGCCTCAAAGTAACCATCGCCGCCCTTTTCGCTGTCGCTGGAAGCAAGGAAGGAAGAAAGCGCGATGGAATAGTCCTTGTACGGGTCAAGGGGCTCGCCGTTGATGGTGACGGACTTGACGCGCTCACCCTGGGAGGCCTTGTGGTCATAGACCACCTGCACGTTATTGGAAAGCCCCATGGCAAGACGCGGCCTACTACCCTCCTGCCACTGGTTTTCCAGTGCGGTAATGAAGTCCTTGCCGGAGACCTTCGCGGTAATAACGGAGTTACCAAACGGCTGGACCTCAAAGATGTCCTTGTAGGTGACGTCGCCACCCTGCAAATCGGCGCGCACTCCGCCGGCATTCATGACGCCGAGGTCAATGTCCTCACCCACCTGCTTGCTCAAGGCATAGCGCTGCCCTTCCGCGATGAAGTTATTCAGGGTGGACTCGACACCGCGGTTAGAGCCTGGCTTTTGCCCCTCATCGGAACCGCGGAACAAGTCGGTTTCGACTGTGCCAGCGCTCTTCGAGCCTTCTACCTCGGCTTCATCCTGTGCCTTCTTAACGATGCCCGTAATGTCAGCATCGGGTTCTACCTGCGCCGCAGCAGTCGCGTCGTACTGCTTGAGATCAATGCTTTTCACCTTGCCCGCGGCCTTGTCGAAGGTAATATCGGCATCGTTAAGCAGCTTGCCGTACTCGTAGCCTTGCGCCCACTGCAGTGGCAGCGCGCCGTCGCGTTCAACCGTGCCCTGGGTGGTCTGGTGGGTATCGCCACCAAAGAGGATATCGACGTCCTTATTAAAGCCCTTTGCGTATTCCTCCGCATCCTCGTGGAAGAGGGAGACCACGACATCTGCCTCGCCGCTTTCCTTCAAGCGGGTGGCTTCCTTATTCGTTGCCTCAACAGGATCGGTAAAGGTAACGCCCGGGATCTTTGCCGCAGATACCTTGAACTTGGTGTTTTGGGTAACGGTGCCGACGTAGCCGACCTTCACGCCGTCGATTTCTTCCACATGGGAGGCGTCCAAAATCGGTTTGCCGTCTTTTAACACATTGGCGCCGAGGATGGGATAGTCAGAAGCGGGCTGGATACGGTCCGTTAGGTCCTCGGTGCCCTTGTCGACTTCGTGGTTGCCGACTGCGGTGACCTTCATACCCATAGCATTGAGGGCCTCGAGGGTGTACTTGTCATCCGAGATGGCCGAGACGAATGCAGAACCGCCCACGTTATCGCCCGAAGAGGTGAGATTGAACTCCTGGCCTTCGTTGACCTGTTTGATAAGCGATTGCAGGCGAGCCACACCAATCTCATCGCCCGCCTTAGCTGGGTCGCTCAGGCCATCTTCCAGGTGACCGTGCAAGTCAGTGATATTGGTGACCGAGATGGTGGTCGTGTTCTCCTGCGCTAGGGCGTGTGTGCCGGAGAGCGCGACGGCGGTGGCGGTAGTAGCGGCCACCAACTGGCCAATGCGGCGGAACTGCATTATTACTCCTGTGTCGTAGAAAGCATTCAGACAATTTGTACCGCTTTCTTAACCAATCCGCAGGAAGCGCATCCGCCTTGAACTGGGCATTTACCTTTCCTCCGTCAAGTGTTCACTCAATCGTCATGTGTCCGTAGCCCGCGCGTTGCCTCTACCCAGCAACCGCGCAGGAAGGTGGTCAGATGTCAAGCGGTTACGCGGTCACGCGGTAGACGTCAAAGACGCCCTCGGTATTTCGCAGCGTCGTCATCAAGGAACCCAGCTGTTTGGTATCCGAGACAGAGAAGGTAAATCGCATCGTGGCGATTTGGTCCTCGCCGCGGTTCGAATTCATCGTCAGCACATTAATGTTCTGGTCACTTAGTACCCGCGTCAGCTCAGACAGCAAGCCCTGACGGTCCAATGCCTCAAGCTGCAGCGTGGCGGAAAACGCACCGGTAGAAGAGGTACCAGAGGACCATTCGACCTTTAGCATGCGTTCCGGCTCGGATTTGAGCTTTTCCGCGTTGGCGCAGTCCGCACGGTGCACGGACACTCCACCGCCACGGGTGACGAAGCCAAAAATGGCATCCCCAGGCACCGGCTGGCAGCACTTCGCAAGCTTCGCCATGACATCAGGGCTTCCCTCCACCAAGATGCCGGTGCCGGAGGCGGAGTCCTTAGTATGCTGCGCGCGGGAATGCTCAAGCTCCGAAAGCGGGGTTCGGGAGGCAAGCGCATCCACAGCATCTTCGCGGTCGCCGAACAAGGCCACCAGTTGGTTGGCCACGTGTTGTGCGGAGACATGCCCTGCACCGACGGCCGTGTACAGGGCGTCGACATCGGAATAGTGCAGCTGTTCTGCCACCTGCTTCATTGAGCTGGCGGTAAACAGACGGTGCATCGGTAAGCCGCCACGCTGCACCTCCGTGGCTAAGGCATCGCGCCCAGCTTCGAGGTGTTCCTCGCGCCTTTCCTTGGCAAACCACTGGCGGACCTTTGCCTTCGCCCGCGGGGAGACCAAGAATTCCTGCCAATCGCGCGATGGACCGGCATTGGGATCCTTGGAGGTAAAGATTTCTACCTTGTCGCCGGATTTCAGCGGCGATTCTAGCGCCACCAATTTGCCGTTGACCTTGGCGCCAATGCAGCGGTGGCCAACCTCCGTATGCACGGCGTAGGCGAAATCCACCGGGGTGGAGCCCGCTGGCAAATCCACAACATCGCCCTTCGGGGTAAAGGCGAAAATCTGGCGCGCCGTCAGGTCATAGCGCAAGGAATCGAGGAACTCATTGGGATCCGCCGCCTCCTTTTGCCAGTCCAGCAGTTGGCGCATCCAGGCCATCTGGTCCACCTCGTCTTGGTGCCCAGAATTTTTTCCCTTCGTTTCCTTATAACGCCAGTGCGCGGCGACGCCGAATTCGGCGTTGTAATGCATCTCGTGGGTACGGACCTGTACCTCTAGGGTCGCTCCGCCGTCTGCCAGCACCGTGGTGTGCAAAGACTGGTAAACGCCGAAGCGCGGGGAGGAAATATAATCCTTAAAACGCCCAGGCAAAGCCTGGTAAATGGAGTGAACAACGCCAATGGCGGCATAACAGCTATTGATGTCATCCACCAATACACGGATGCCCACTAGGTCAAAGATCTCGGCAAACTCGCGGCCACGAACGACCATCTTTTGATAGATGGACCAGTAATGCTTCGGTCGGCCCATTACCTCGGCCTCGATGCCATTTTCTTTTAAGGCGGCGCTAACTTGGGTGATGATTTCCTTCAGGGCGCGATCGCGCGAAGGCGCGCGCTCTGCCACCATGCGGACGATTTCGTCATACTTTTTGGGATACAGGATGGCAAAAGACAGATCCTCTAGTTCCCATTTCACGCTCGCCATGCCCAGCCGGTGGGCCAAGGGGGCAATAACCTCTAGCGTTTGGCGCGCCTTTTTGGCCTGTTTTTCCGGCGGCAAGAAGCGCATGGTGCGCATATTGTGCAGCCGGTCGCTGACCTTAATGACGAGGACGCGCGGATCGTTGGCCATGGCGACGATCATCTTACGGATGGTCTCGGCCTCGGCCGCAGCACCCAACGCCACCTTGTCCAGCTTGGTCACACCATCAACAAGCCTGGCAACTTCGGGCCCGAAGTCTCGGGTCAGATCCTCCAGCGTGTAATCGGTATCCTCCACGGTATCGTGCAAAAGTGCTGCCACGATGGTGGTGGTATCCATACCGATTTCCGCGGCAATCGTAGCTACGGCAAGAGGGTGCGTAATATACGGTTCGCCCGACTTGCGAAATACTCCCTCATGCAACCTTTCCGCGGTGTTATAGGCAGCGTTGAGTAATTCCGCATCCGCCTTGGGGTGGAATTTCCGGTGAATGGACATGAGGGGATCGAGCACCGAGTTAATCTTGACCCGCCCGCCGGTCAGTGACCGGGCAAGCCGGGCAGACATGCTCCGCATCCCGTTATTAGCCTGGCGTTTTGCTGACTTATCCGTGGCCATCTCTACCGCCCTTCACAATGCCGCAGCCTATATTGCTGACTGCAGAGCCTTTCCAGATCGTGTGATCTAGCTTAGACACACCATCTTAGTCAGCGTCATCCAGCACAATGAGCGGCGGGCCCGATAAGCGTTCACGGCCGTTAAGCCCCTTAACTTCGAGCACCACGACGTTGCCCGCTACCTCGGCGCCCGCAGACTCAAGAAGCAGCTTGGCGCCGTGGAGGGTGCCGCCGGTAGCCAGGACATCATCGACAAGCACCACGCGCTTGCCCTTCACATCGACGCCACTGGCCGGAATCTCCAACGCGGCCGAGCCATATTCCAGCTCGTATTCCTCGGTATATACCGGCGGCGGAAGCTTGCCCTGTTTACGAATGGCCAAAATGCCCAGACCCAACTTGTACGCCACGGCAGAGCCCAGCAGGAACCCGCGGGCATCTAAGCCACCAATGAGATCCGCTCCCAGCTCCTCACACGCGGCCGCGAGTCCGTCAACAACGGCTTGAAATGCCTCAGGATCGGCTAATACCGGTGTGAGGTCTTCAAAAAGAATTCCTTTTTCCGGAAAATCCTGCACAAGGCGCACTTTATCGCGTAAAGCTTGTGCTGCTGATTCATAGTGAGAAGTCATCATCTTCCTTGAAGCTAAATAGCGAGAATTAATTTAAGAGTGGATAAGGCCTAGGCTTTTTCCACAGGTTCTTGTGCCGATACGCGCCACCGGTCCATATTCCAGCCGATGCCCGAGATGCCAGTGTACGGCAGGACACCCTCCACGTCGCGGTGAACAATGAACACACGCGGCTGTGCGGCGACTGGAATAGAGGGAACGCTGTCCCAGAGCCGTTCTTCCTGCTCTTTGAGCTGCACCGAATTTTTGATGCTGGAGTCAGCGGCGGAGTACTCGGTCAGCGGATCGACCGCTCCCAAGAAGGCGTCGATGGTTGGCTCCCCCGTTTCTGGATCAGGGTTGAGATAAAACTGCGATAAGTGTTCATCCGCAGCATCCTCGATGGTAATGCCCGCCGGCTCGCAGGAGGCGCGCAGCGCATCAACCATCGCCTGATAGCGCTTATCCGGGCCAACGTAGCCCACCCTGATGGTGGACCCGTTCAACTGGCCGGCCGCAGCCATGTCCGTTCCCTCGTGGTCCTTCGCCACCGAGCCTAGCGTTTGGGCCACCGGATCTTGGACAGAGACGGTGCGCACATAAGCCGGGGGAACATCGACACCAGATATTTCGGAGCTCTTTTGTGCCATAGCCGCTTGATCCACGCAGGCAGCAAATGCCTTCCTAGCAGAAGGTTCTGCAAAAGTCCCAGCCTGCGATAGCGTCAGCGTGTCGGTTTGTAGGCCCACCTCGGTGGTCGTCTCAAACTCGGTCTTCTCTGCTCCCGCGGAGTCCTCCCCATCGGAGTCGCTTTCTTCATTCGAGTCAGATCCAGTGTTGGATTCGGGGGCGTCGTTTCCTTCCCCAGATTCTGCGTCCTTGCCTGCCTTCCCTGAGAGCCAGTCAGGCGCTGCGGTAGCGGAATCTGCCACCTTGAGAACTCCCTTATCCGCGAGTTCCTCCGCATTGGCAGTACTCGGCCAAATCACGAGGCGATCCAAGGCAGGTTTGTCACCGCGAAATTGCTCGTTGGCTTTGAGGAAAACCTCGCCGGAATCGCCGACCTTATCCGCGGTGAATGGGCCATAGGAAACCTGCAACTCGGGGTCAAAATCATCCTTGGCGGTGGAAAAGCCATAACGCCACAAATCCGCTACCGGCTTCAGCGTCGCCATGTCGTCCGCGTGCAAGGCCGCATTGAGTTCCTCTACGGTCAAATCCGCCTTCTGCGCAAGCGCGTGTGCTGGCATGACGGTGCCAGGGCCAAACATTTGGCGCCACCGATGCCCCTGATCTTTCTGGAAGGTCAGCGTAAAGTCCTTGCTATGCGGTGCGCACTCGAAATCCGCGATGTCATTCATCAGCGGCATATGCGAGGCAAATTCAACCGGGTGCGTGCCAGCCGTATAGGCAAGCAGATAATCGTCGCAGGTGACGGGGGTGCCATCGGAGAACACGGCGTCATCGGCAAGCGTCAAACGCACGCTTTCCTGATCGCTATCTGCTGCCGGAGGAAGCTCTTCGGTCTCTACCAAATCCGCATTGGGAATGAGCTGTCCAGAAGGCCCCGGCACAAAAAGGCCGGGATAAAGGCGCGTCGAAAGCTGTGCCGCTGAAGTGGTGCTGCCAAAGGCGGTGCCGGCATTCGTCGTTGCCAGCTGGGAGTTGACCATATATCCGGTGTAGTTATAGGACTCCGGATCGCTGGGCGCGGCTTGGTCACCGCTCTCGGATTCCTCACTGCTGCACGAGGCCGCTACCAGCGCCAGGGCGGAAAGCCCCGCTGCAACCGCCGCGATTTTGGGACGGCGCCCCCACCACCGTGTGGTGCCTAATCTGCGTTCCACGGTACGCACAACCCCTTTTCTCCTAAAAAGACCAAGCCTTACTCTGCCTGATTATGCCTTGTTTAAGGGCACTTAGCGTCCCGGGCGCCACGTTGCACCGGTATGGCCGGAGGCACTGCTGCCGTGATGAGATTGTTCTTCTGCCACTTCCTTGTGCGTCTTGGCCCCGATATCGGAAGGCGTGACCACCTTGCGCTTGCCAGAACCCGCCTCCGCTGGTTCACCGTCCTCAGACTTACCCGCGCGGTAATCCAGCACACGCTGCGTGTGCCGCTTGACGCGGTTGGTCCAATTAGCAAACGTCACCACCAACGGGGTGGCCAAGAAAATCGAGGAGAAAATACCCTCGATAACGCCGATCAACTGGATCAGCGCCAAATCGCGCAGCGTTCCGATTCCCATAAGCCATACGGCGATGACGAACAACGCGATAATAGGCAGCGCGGAAATGATGGAGGTGGAAATGGAACGCATGACCGTCTGATTAATCGCCAAGTTGGCGAGTTCCCCATAGGTCTTAGAACGTTGGCCTTCCAGCCCCGCCGTATTCTCATTGACCTTGTCAAAGACGATGACGGAGTCATAGATGGAGAAGGTCAGGACGGTGAGCAAACCGATGATGACGGCGGGAGAAACTTCAAATCCGAAGAGCGCGTAGATACCGGCGATGACAATGGCATCAATAATAAGCGCCAAAATGGCGGCAAACGCCATAATCTTTTGCAAGCGCACCGCCACATAGATGGTCGCTGCAACAAGGAATACGACCATAGCGAGGATCATGCGCTGCGTAATCGAGGAGCCCCACGATTCGGACACGGTGGAAGAACCAATGGCGTCCGGGGTGGCCTCCCCGTTTTCATCCTTTGGCTGGAATTCCTCATAAATAGCGGACCGAGCGCTATCTACCTCCTCCTGGCTCAAGCGCTCAGAGGTGATTTCAAGCGTCTCAGCATCGCCGGCGCCAACGATGCGCACCTGCTCAGGTTCAACGCCAGTGGAGTCCTCGAAGACGGTAGCTACTTCATCTTCTTTCAAGTCCCCAGCGGGCATGGACAAGGTGGTGCCTCCCTCAAAGTCGAGGGAGAGCGTGAACCCGCGAATCAAAATGGCGGCGATGGCGCCGACGAGGAGCGCGGCGGTAATCGCGTACCACCGTTTGGTGTGGCCAATGAAGTCATAGCCACGCTCGTCTTCATAGAGACGATCCAAACGCGAAATCTTGTGTTTAGTAGATACGGCCATGATTATTTCTCCTCATCTTCCGCAGCTGCTGAGGGCGCTGAGCTCTCAGACGAATCGGCGCTAGCGGATGCCGAATTGTCAGTGGCGCGCGCCTGCGATGCGGTAGCAACGCCGCGGGACTCCGCGTAGTAGCCGCGTTCGCGTCGCTCTTCAATCAGCGCGTAAATTCCGCCCAAGCCATTCATCGATGGCTTGGCTGCCGCTGGGCGGCGGCCGATGATCTGCATCAACGGCGCCATGACCAGGAAGGACACGACGAGGTCGAAGATCGTGGTCAAGCCCAAGGTGAACGCGAAGCCCTTTACTTCACCGATGGCGAGGAAGTAGACGATGACAGAACCGATCAACGTCACCGCGTTACCGGTCACGATGGTGCTGCGCGAGCGCTCCCAGGCCTTCTGCGTTGCTGACCTGAAGGTTCTGCCCTCTAAGAGCTCGTCCTTGATGCGCTCGTAGTAGACCACGAACGAGTCCGCGGTGGCACCAACACCAATGACCAGACCCGCGATACCGGACAGGTCGAGCGAGTACCCGATCCAACGCCCCAGCAGGACGATGGCGCCGTAGGTCAGCAGGCCGGAGCCAAGCAAGAAGATGACGGACACACCGCTTAACGCGCGGAAGTAGTACAGCGAGTAAAGGATGACCAAAATCAAGCCTGCCAAGCCAGCCCACAGGCCTGCCTCCAGCGCCGCTTTACCCAGTGTCGGAGGAATGGACTCCACCGTGCCGCCAGGCTCGCCGTTTTCGCCGGCGAAGGACAGCGGCAATGCGCCGTAGCGCAGGTTATTGGCCAGGTTATTAGCTTCTTCTTGGCTAAAATCACCGTTAATGGAGGTAGCAGAACCGTACGGGGTAGCACCCTGGATGACCGGCGCCGAAATAACACCCGAGTCAAGGGTGATGGCAATCTGATCGTTCAGGTGGTCCCGCGTGATGTCAGCCCAAGTCTGGGAGCCGTTCGGGCCATCTCCAGTCTTGAAGGAGAAGCTGATCTCCATCTGACCAGACTGCGGGTTGAGGCCACCGTTGATCGGGGAATTGGTATCAATCTCATTACCCGTCAACCGGGTACCGCCTTCATCCTTAACGCCGTTGAGCAACGGTGCTGGCTCCAACACATAGGGAGTGCCGCTGTCATAGTCACAGGTAACAAAAGGCTTGGACGGATCATCTGCACCAGCCAGTGGGTCAGAGGAGCCCTGACAAGTCAGGAGCGAAGAGGCCGCTGCTTGCGTTGTCGGATCTTCCGATTGGCGGTCCTTTAACAACATCTCGGTGATTTCATCGCGGCGCTCGGTCTGCTCGATGGAGTTAGAAGGCTCATCCAGAGGCTTTGCGGATACCTTTGGCGCCTTGACGTCCTTCGTTTCCTTGCCCTCAGCCTGCGCTTGTTGTTCAGCAACGGCCTTGGTGACGTCTTCCAATTTCTTGTTGGCCTCGTCCTTATCTAGGACGCCGTATTTGACCCAGCGGTTAGCCATATCCTCCAGCTCTTTGTCGAGCTTTTCCATATCCGGCGCGGAGGGTTGCGCCACCGGACGGAAGTAAAGCTGTGAGGTCTGCCCCACTGCTTGGGCCTGCGAGGCATCCTCGCCCGGCACGGTGATGACGAGGGTATTGCCGTTAATGACGACCTCGGAACCTGACACACCCATGCCATTGACGCGCTGTTCCAAAATATTGCGCGCTTGCCGTAGCTGGTCCTGGGTGGGGTCTTCACCTTGTGGTGCCAAGGTAACGCGGGTGCCGCCCTGCAGGTCAATGCCTAACTTTGGGGTGGCTTGGCGGTTTCCGGTGAAAAAGACCAGCGCATAGATAACGACCACGATAAGCCCAAAAAGCGCGAGGGCGCGTTTGGGCCATTGGCGGTTGCTATTTTTCATAGCGCCTCGAGATGATGCGGACAACGATATTCTCCTGTGCACTGCAAACCAGGGTGATTAAACATTAAATACGGCCCGCCCGATTCGGCACGGGCACGTTAACAACGCACAATCGTACGTCATGGAACAACATTTTCCTTAACGGGGTCCGCGATTCAGCGAAAATGTGTCAGGTTCTACGTTTCTCTTAAGCCAATTGCAGGCTCAGGAATCACTTGCCGTGTGCACAGGATGCGCCCGCGTCTGCTTTCACTGAGAGCACGGGCGATAACGAGGGATTAACGGTCGGAGGACTGCTCGCCTTCCCCGCCGTTGAATCCATCATCATTGTTGTTCTCGCCGTTGTCTCGCTGCGGCTCTCCAGCTTTGTCTGCACTACCGCGGTTAAGTTTCTGGGCTTCGCTTTCGGTGCGAACAACCGCCATCTTGTCAAAGGTAAGGGTAACTCCCGGGGAAACCTCGAGGTCCACACTGGTATCGGTGGTTCCGCGCACCACACCGTGGACACCGCCGGCGGTCACGATGCGGTCCCCATTCTGCAGGGAATTTTGCAGCGATTGCATGTCGTTTTGGCGCTGGCGTTGCTTACGCATCGCCATAAAGGAAGGAATGATGAACAAAATGACAATGATTATGAGAAAGATGATTTCCATAACTTTCCAGTATGCCAGACTGTTTGGTTCACAAAAACCATCGGCTAGTTCCATCCCATGGACCCCACCAGCGAGGTGCACATGGGCCCTTAAAACAGCCCAATTGCCCCATCCGGAGGCGTCAGGCCCAGGTGCTGCCATGCGGCTGCGGTGGCTACCCTGCCCCGCCCAGTGCGCGAAATCATGCCGGCGCGAACCAAGTATGGTTCACACACCTCCTCCACGGTGGAGGGTTCCTCGCCAACGGCGATGGCCAAGGTATTAACACCCACCGGCCCGCCGCCGTGGCCATTGATCAGGGCACTGAGGACGGCGCGGTCCAGCCGGTCCAGCCCCATTTCATCAACATCGAATACCTCCAACGCCCCCTGCGCGGCGGAAAGATCGATGCGCCCGGTTCCATTGACCTCCGCATAGTCGCGCACGCGGCGAAGCAGGCGGTTGGCAATGCGCGGAGTGCCGCGCGAACGCGAGCCGATCTCAACGGCAGCATCATCGTCGATGGCGACGTCCAAGATATGTGCCGCACGCTTGATCACATGGGTGAGATCCTCGGTGCTGTAGTACTCCATTTGGGCGGTAAAGCCGAAGCGATCCCGCAGCGGTCCCGTCAACATTCCTGCTCGCGTTGTAGCCCCGACCAAGGTAAACGGCGGGATCTCCAACGGGATCGAGGTAGCACCCGGCCCTTTTCCCACAATCACATCGATGCGGAAATCTTCCATGGCCATATAGAGCATCTCTTCGGCGGGCCGGGCGATGCGGTGGATCTCATCGATGAAAAGCACGTCGCCTTCCATGAGGTTCGAAAGCATCGCCGCGAGGTCTCCCGCTCGTTCCAGCGCTGGGCCCGAGGTCATGCGCAGCGACGTCCCAAGTTCCTGCGAAATGATCATGGCCATCGTAGTCTTACCCAGGCCGGGCGGCCCCGATAACAGGACATGGTCCGGGGTGACCCCGCGGTTCTTAGCGCCCGTAAGCACGAGGGAAAGCTGCTCCCTGACCTTTGGCTGCCCAATAAATTCCGTTAGGGATTTCGGGCGCAGGGAGCGCTCGATATCGTGTTCTTCGGCGTGAGCGGTGGCTTCCACATCACTATTGTGCTGTGAATCGTGCGCCTCATTCATTCCCTCCGGGAGGTTGAACTCGGTGCGCTCAATATCGGACATGCTGTAGCCTTCGTGTCTTCTTGACGTCGTGTTCTTTTAGCCCTGCTTACCCAACTGGGCTAGGGCCGCGCGCAGCAAGGTTGACGTATCCGCCGCAGGGGCTTCGGCATATGCTGCCTCCACCACGGGGCGGGCCGCCTTCTCAGTAAATCCTAGGCCCAGGAGGGCTTCGGTGACACTATCGACAACTGGGCCACCGCCGCTTGCTGCCGCCGGCGCCGCATCAGCCGTTGGAGCTCCAGCAAAGCGCTTTACCTTATCTTTTAGCTCCAGGGTAAGGCGTTGGGCCATCCGCTTGCCGACGCCCGGAATAGACTGCAGCGCCTTCACATCCTCCCCGCCAATGGCTGCGGCAAGCTCTTCTGCGCCCATGACGGACAACGCAGCTAGGGCGAGTTTGGGCCCCAAGCCGGACACGGATTGCAGCACCTGAAACATCTCGCGGTCGTCATCGCTGGTAAAGCCGTATAGGGTTAACGCATCTTCCTTGACCACCAAGGTAGTAAGCACAAAGGCGGTTTCTCCGCGGCGCAGGGTTCCCAACGTCTTTGCGGTAGCCAAGAACTTATAGCCTACCCCGCCGCATTCAATAACGCCGTGGTCTAAACCAATGTGGAGTACTTCTCCCCGCAATGCCGCAATCATTTTCTACCGTGCCTTCCTACCTGTGTGCGCGTTCGCCATATCCTTGTAATTAATAAAACTTAGTGGGTGAGCAGTGTACTAGGGCTTGATGCTCTTTCCCCGCCCGCGGACACCACTGGTCTTTGCGCCAAGCCCTAAACCAGTACTATCCATCCTGACGATCGCTGGCGCCCGCCAGCAATGGCAGACAGCCAGCGCCAATGCGTCCGCTGCGTCCGCCGGCTTGGGCGGCTCCGTAAGCCCCAAGATACGAGTAATCATCGTCGTCATTTGTTTCTTATCTGCGCGCCCATTGCCAGAAATGGCCTTTTTTACTTCGGACGGTGTATACATATACACCGGAATATCCCGCTCGGCAGCCGCGAGCACGAGGACTCCTACGACGTGCGCAGTCTGCATGACGGTCGAGACCTGGCCGCGTTCGAAGACGCGCTCTATAGCAACCACGTCGGGCGAATAATCGTCCATCCATTCCTTGGCCGCAACGGACAGCCGCAGGAGCCGCTCGGTCAAATCTTTATCACTCGGGGTCCGCACCACGCCAACGGAGACAGGAAGAATTGCGCGCCCGCAGCCAGCTTGAACTACGGACAGGCCACAGCGAGTTAGCCCAGGGTCGATGCCCATCACGCGCATGCCTTCGATATTCACACCCGCCCACTCCCTGTTCCGCGGCCTCGTCGTTCCTAGTCTTAATTCCCCATTATGTCTTACACACACATGTTCTACAACACGGCGCAACTTTTAGGCTGTCCCAATAAAAACACAACAAAGCTCGGCACCGGAATCTCCGCATGCGCGAAGAGCCGCCACCGAGCTAGTGCCTCCAATATGTGCAGTATTCTTACTCTGCGTTGAGTTCTGCTAGCACCTCATCGGAGAGGTCCATATTGGTATATACGTTCTGGACGTCGTCGGATTCTTCCAAAACATCGATGAGGCGGAAGATCTTCTTGGCGTCATTGGCCTCGAGAGGAACCTCGACGGAGGCACGGAAATCGTTATCGGAGTCATCAACCTCGATGTCTGCTTCCTTGAGGGCCTCCTTGACGGCCTGCACATCCGTGGGGGCGCAGATGATCTCAAATTTCTCGCCCTGGTCTTTAACCTCTTCAGCGCCAGCATCGAGGACTGCCATCAAGACATCATCCTCACTCAGCTCACCCTTTTCCACCAAGACATAACCGGTGCGGGAGAACATATAAGCAACCGAGCCGGATTCGCCCAGGTTACCGCCATTCTTGCTCATCGCGGTGCGGACATCGGTAGCCGCGCGGTTGCGGTTATCGGTCAAGCATTCAATCAGCATTGCGACACCGTTGGGGCCATAACCCTCGTACATGATGGTCTCCCAGTCGGCACCACCGGCTTCTTCACCAGAGCCGCGCTTGCGGGCGCGTTCGATGTTGTCATTGGGGACGGAGGCCTTTTTGGCCTTCTTAATCATGTCATCGAGCGTTGGGTTGGCCGCAGGATCACCACCGCCGGTTCGCGCCGCCACTTCAATGTTCTTAATGAGCTTGGCAAATTCCTTGCCGCGCTTAGCGTCATTGGCAGCCTTCTTGTGCTTGGTAGTTGCCCATTTTGAGTGGCCTGACATTAAGTCCCTTTCTAATTGGGTTCTAAATCTGTTGACAATTATACGTGCCCTGCACGAACTGGGAAAAGCGCCCCCATGATACGGACGCGTCGCTAGACGTTATGCCAATTGCCGTGCGCAGAACCGCTACCTAAGTTTTCATCAAGGAACCGAGTCAAGCCTTCTTGATTGATCAATGCAACGAGTTCACCCTGCTCATTGAATAATTTACCGCGCGCGATGGCCGTTCCTTGCGCCGCTGTGGGCGATACCTGCTCATAGAGCAACCACTCATCCACGCGAAATGGGCGAAGAAACCACACCGCATGGTCAAGGCTTGCCAATTGCACCTTATCCCCTTGGTGCGGAATGAGCGCCGCCCGAATAAGGGTCATATCAGACATATACGTCAGGGCAGCGCGGTGGAAAGCGGGGTCACTCCCAAGCTCGCCCGTATTGCGGAACCAAATATGGCGATATCCGGCACCTGTCACCTCCGCGGCGGCATCATCGCGGCCCTCATCGGGCACTAAACGGATATCCCAATCGGTCCACTCCTTCAAAATAATCCGGGTGGAATACGGCGCCCCACCGCCACGGCGAGCGGCTTCATCGGGGCTTAATACCTGCGGTGCCACATCCTGATGTTCGGGACCTGCATCACCATCGCGGTGGAAACTAGCCAGCATAATAAAGACGAGGCGGCCATCTTGGACGACCCGAACCTCGCGGCTGGCAAAGGAACGGCCATCACGCAGCCTTTCTACCTGCAACTCCAGCGGGTTTTTCGTATCACCTGGGCCAACGAAATAGCCATGGAGGGAATGCACCTGCTTATCCTCCACCGTCCTTTGCGCCGCGGTAAGGGCCTGCGCTGCAACTTGGCCACCGAAGGTGCGTTCAATCTGCGAGGGAATCGCCGGGCCAGCAAAGACATCCGCATCTTGGGTGCTTTCTAACGCCAAAACCTCAGAAATGGTGCCCACAGTCATCCTTTCTTGTGCGCCTACTATGCGCTACATCACGTAAGTCTTCGTCTGTCTTGCCACCCTACTCCTCGGGGCAACCCAACCCGGATGACGAGGAACCTGATTCGAACTACGCAACGGCCAAAATATTCCCTACAATCTTTTGGGTGAAAAGATTCGCGACAGTTCCTGCGGTATGGGTGGGGTGGGCTCTCGCCCGCTTGGTATTGGTCTATTTTTTGAAGCTCGACCACAGCGCACGCGGCGATGTTGCCTATTATTTCGCCGGCCTTTTTGGCACCGATCCCACGCAGATGACCGAGTATCCCCACGCGGGCACGTGGCCCACCATCATCTTAAGCTGGTTCACCGGTGGAGACCGCGGCGTATTCTATATCGGCTTTACCATCTTGACGCTGCTTGTCGATGCCGCCTTCCTCGCCCTCCTACTTCGTCACCACGAACGCAATAAGCGCGTTTTTCTCGCCGGCTGGTTCTGGGTCTTTTTTGGCACGGCTGCAGGACACGTCTTTGTGTGGCGCCTCGATATTTTTCCTGCCGTCGCCGTCGCAGGTGCCGCAGCGCTGCTTATTTCTCATCCCAAGACAGGCGCCGCCCTATTAGGCTTCGCTACCACCATGAAGCTCTGGCCAGGCGTCCTCGCAGCTGGACTGGTAGGGCGTTTTAATAGTTCTAATTCCTGGCTGCGATTGGCGTCCTTTTTCGGCTCCGTTGCTGCTCTTTCAGCGTTGACAGTTTTTACCTCCGGTATGGACCGACTTCTTTCCCCACTGAATTATCAGGGGGTGCGCGGGCTCCAACTCGAATCCGTTCCGGCGACATACTTGCTATTGCAGGCACACCTCACACCGGGTAAATGGCGTTTAGGTTATGCTCCATCAAAGAGCTTCGAGATTTCTGGCCCGGGCGTCGATGCCACCATCATGTGGAGCACCATCGCGACGGCCGGGATGCTGGTCTTCGCCCTGAGCTGGGCGCTATACCGCTTCTTCGCCGGAGGCTGGACCTCGCGAACGACGGTCGCCTTTTTCACCCTCATGGTGCTTCTACTCATAGCCACCAATAAAGTATTTTCGCCCCAGTACATCATTTGGCTCGGACCCCTATTCGCGGTGGTCGTACGCCAACAGCTCCCCGCCGGGTTTGTGCCCATCAAAATCTGTCAGGGTTTCCTCGCTGTATGCGCAGTTGCAGCGGCCGCGCTCGGCACCTACATCTACCCTTTCCACTATGACTACGTGTGGAAGTATGTAGGCGAAAACCTGACTCCGGTCTACGTGCTCGTCGCCCGCAACGTGCTCATCCTCGTCATGGTCTTCATCGCGCTCATTTGGTTCATCCTTGAGATAAGCCTGTCGCGCCGCATAGAAAAGGCCATCGTGGCAGCAAGCGACCCGGAGCAAGCCCAAGAAGCCGCCGCAGAGGCCGCGCCCTCACCAGATACCGGGCGAATCAATGTGCCGGGCTCCGACACCGCCGACGCGGACGCCGCCGAGCCTGACGCGGGCACCGATGACACTAGGGAGGTAACGCGCGGCTAAATTTTCAATCCGCCAGCATGTAGTCGAAGTACTCGGGCAATTTAGCGGTTCCGCCGAGGTGGAAAAAACGCACCGCTGGGCGCAGGCGCAGCGCGCGCGTATCGCTGACCGCCTCGTTATAAAAGCGATGCGCCAACTGGATGCGGCCTTCTGCATCCGCCAAGGCGGCCGGGCGCTGGCCTACCGGAAAATCGCGCACGATGGCCGCCGAAAGCTCGCGTTCTACCATGGTGCGGGCTTGAAAATGCCCATGCGAAAGCTCCGTGGATTCGGCCTTTTGCGCCAACGCCGCAAGATCCGGGGAGACCGCCGCCGTTACCGCCGCGCGCCGGTCCAGCGCAGCCTGCAGCTGCGCCAGCGCGGCATCGGTGCGGATATGCAAGAAATTCAGCCGCTGCGCCGTGAAAATGGCCCATGACCCCACAAGAATGAGGATAAGCAGCGCAATGGTTATTTCTATCGCCATCATCGCTTCACCCTCACCTTCATGCCATCTTGCACCGTTTCATAAACCTGCATGACCGCCGCTGCAACATGGTCCCAGTCATACATCTGGGCGCGCTGCACGCCATTGCGCACTAATCGCCGCCGGTACTCGCCATCGTCCAAAACTTGGTTGAGCACGCGAGCCAAATCGGTGGCATCGCCAGTGCGGAATAGCGCTCCCGCCGGCTCTTCCGATTCCGCGTTGCAGACCGCACGAAAGGCCTCCAAATCCGAAGCCACGACGGCGGCACCGGCGGCCATGGCCTCTACCAGCACGATGCCAAAGCTTTCCCCGCCCGTATTGGGCGCCACGTAAACATCGGCCCGGCCCAAGATCTGTGCTTTCTCTGCGTCGCTGACGCGGCCTACAAAATCCACGCCCTCGACCTCACGGGCACGGCCGCCACCCATAATGGTGACGCGAATATTCGTGTTGACCTGACGCACAGCGGCCAACAGAATATCCAGGCCCTTCCGCGGCTCGTCGAGGCGGCCTAGGAATACGACCTCGAGTGGGGCATCGGCAAGCGCGGGCTGACTTTTCTTGCGCGCTAAAGCGTAGACTGAGGTATCGACGCCGTTGGGAATCAGGACGGGGTCGCCACCCAATTGCTCCACCTGCCAACGCCGCGCCATATCCGATACCGCGATGCCGCCGCGAATCTTTTCCAAAAAGGGCACGAGGAGCGGCTTCGCTAGGGTCAGGATGAGGGAGTTGGCCGCCGAAGCGTGGTACGTCGCCACCATAGGGCCGTGTGCCACGGCCAAGGCAGTCATGGAAAAACTCGGGGAATTGGGCTCGTGGATATGCAGGACATCAAAATCACCGTCCTGAATGAAGCGCTTGACCTTGCGGGTTACCTTTGGCCCCACCGACAAGCGCGCAACGGAGCCGTTATACGCAATCGGGAAGGCTGGGCCGCCCTTGACCACGAAATCCGGTAGCGGAGTGGTCTCCGCGGCAGGGCCAAGGACCTGGACAAAGTGGCCTTGTTCTATAAAAACGGTGGCGAGATCGAGGATGTGGGCCTGCACGCCACCGGGTTCATCAAAAGAATACGGGCAAATAATACCGATGCGCATTAACTGGAACGTTCCTTTCGCGCTTGCCGGCGCCGCTCCACGTCCTCGTTCCATTGCGGCTGCAGCATGTGCCAGTCTTCGGGGTGGCGCTGGATATTAGCCGCAAACCCATCCGCCATCCGCTGGGTGGTCTCCTGAATATCGGTAACCTGAACTTCTGGGGACACCGACAACCCCCAGCCATCGCCTTCAAACCACGAGTGCACCACGTGGAGTGCCGCGCCGGTTTCAATGGCTAGCTGCGCGGGACCTGCCGCCATATTGGCTTCCTCGCCCATGAAATCTACCGTGATACCGCTGCGGGTAATATCGCGTTCTGCCAATAAGCAGACCACCCCGCCCTCCTGCAGGGCTTCCTTCAGGCGCGCAAAGGGCGTGGCCGCCCCACCGGTAAGCGGCAGGACCTCAAACCCCAGTTCCTCGCGGTAATCCACGAAGGCATCAAATAACACCTCCGGCTTTAACCGCTCCGCCACTGTAGTAAATTGCCCGTAATGTCCCACCAAGAAGACACCAGCCATATCCCAGTTGCCGGAGTGCGGCAGCGCCAAGATGACGCCGCGGCCAGACTGCGCCGAGGCATCAAAGTGCTCGAGCCCTTCCAAGCCCTTCATGAGGCGCTCGTGCAGCTGGGGATCCGCATGAATCGCGGGAAGGCGAAACGCCTCCATCCAATAGCGCATATAGGAGCGCATGGAATCGCGCACCAGCTGACGGGTGACGTTTTCTGCCCCCACCACGCGGGTGAGGTTTCTTCGCAGGCCATCCATGCCGCGCCCGCGGTCGCTCGCGAAATCCGCTACCCACCGGAAGATGGTGCGCGCTACCGGCTCGGGCAACCGGCGAACTACCTTCCAGCCCGCCAGATAACCAGCCGCTGCTACATCTTGTTTATCCCACATGATGCCGGATCCTCCAGAAAAGTCAGTGCGCAAACCACGAACTAGCCGGAACGGTAGCCCCCGCTGCGCCCACGGTCGCTAATTTTATAACCCGGTATCCTGGCGCGCTGCAATGGCAATGCGCTGATACACGGTAAAGATTGAGCCGACCGCCAAGATCCACAGCGATACCGCCGCGGCGTAATCTACGCCCAAGCCCTCAAGGCCGATGCCGCCCAACGCGAGAATGAGGCGTTCTGGGCGCTCAATCAGTCCGCCCACCATGGTGAAACCAGAGGCCTCTCCCCTAGCCTTGATATAGGAAATGACCTGGGAGCATACCAAGGTTATGAGGCAGGCCGCCACGGTCCATTTGGACGCGTCTGCGGTATACACCAGCCACCAGGCGATGGCGCAGAATAACGCGCCATCGGTAATGCGGTCACAGCTTGCATCCAGCGTGGCGCCGAAAGCGCTCGATTTACCGGTCAGCCGCGCCATCGTGCCATCGAGCATGTCAAAGGCGGCAAAGAGACCGGATAGTACGGCAGCGATAAACAGGTGGCCGGTAGGAATGAGGATCACCGAAATAGCGATGGTCACAATAGTGCCTACAACCGTGACCACGTTGGGTGTTAGACCCAACTTCAAAAAGGTCTTGGCTATAGGTTCCACCACCACGGCGGCGGGCTTTCGCCCATGCACGCTAAGCACGCGAGTCCTCCTCTTCCATGTCACGCCACCCCTCTGCCAAGACACGGCGGGTGTCTTGCAGTAGTTGCGGTAATACCTTAGTCCCATCGAGGACAGTCATAAAGTTACTATCCCCGGGCCACCTTGGCACCACATGCAAATGCAGGTGGTCTCCCACCGAGCCGCCGGACGCGCGCCCCAGGTTAAAGCCCACGTTAATGGCCTCTGGCTGTGACACGCGCTTGAGCACCCGCACGGCCTTTTGGGCAAAGGCCATGAGCTCGTGGGATTCCTCCTCGGTGAGGTTCTCCAGCTCGGATTCCTTGCGGTACGGCACCACCATGAGGTGGCCGGCATTATAGGGAAACAGGTTGAGCAGCGCATATACCGTCTTACCGCGCGCGATGATGAGCCCGTCCTCATCGCTGCCCTTCGGGGCTTCCACGAAGGGGTCCTCGGACCGCTGCGCAATATAGGCCATCCGGTACGGCGCCCACAGTCGCTCCAACCGGTCCGGCTCACCGGCACCGGAATCGACGAATGTCTCCTCGCTATGTCCCTTCTGTGGGTTAGCGCCGGGCACGAATGAGCTCTTCTGTCGGCTGCTCGTTGGTGCGCTCTGCCACCCAGGTGGTAATGAGCTCAACGGCCTCATCGACGGGCACGCCGTTGACCTGCGTGCCATCCAAGAATCGGAAGGACACCGCACCGGCTTCCACATCGCGGGCGCCTGCGACCAGCATGAAAGGAACCTTGCCCGTCGTGTGGTTGCGGATCTTCTTCTGCATGCGGTCATCGGAGGTATCCACGTCCGCACGAATGCCCTTTGCGCGCAGCTTGGCGGCAACGCCCTCCAGATGCGGGACGAAGTCATCCGCGACGGGAATGCCCATGACCTGGTGCGGTGCCAACCACGCGGGGAAGGCGCCCGCGTAGTGCTCAAGAAGCACACCGAAGAAGCGCTCGATGGAGCCGAAGAGGGCCCGGTGGATCATGATCGGGCGCTTCTTGGTGCCATCGGATGCGGTGTATTCCAGCTCGAAGCGCTCGGGCAGGTTGAAGTCCAGCTGCACCGTGGACATTTGCCAGGTACGGCCGATGGCATCGCGGGCCTGGACGGAAATCTTTGGCCCGTAGAATGCGGCGCCTTCCGGATCTGGAACGAGCTCAAGACCGGACTTTTCTGCCACGGACTGCAAGATGGCGGTCGAGCGCTCCCAAATCTCATCGGAGCCGACGAACTTATTGGGGTCCTTGGTGGAAAGCTCCAAATAGAAATCGGAGAGACCGTAATCCTCAAGCAGCGAGATAATGAAGTCTAGGACCTGGGTGAGTTCCTCTTCCAGCTGCTCTTCGGTGCAGTAAATGTGGGCATCGTCCTGGGTAAAACCGCGCGCACGCGTCAGGCCATGCACCACGCCGGACTTTTCGTAGCGGTAGACCGTACCGAATTCGAACAGGCGCAGCGGCAACTCGCGGTAGGAACGGCCGCGGGATGCAAAGATCAGGTTGTGCATCGGGCAGTTCATCGGCTTGGCGTAGTAATCCTGCGGTTCCTTGACCGTATTTCCCTCGGCGTCATACTCGCCATCGAGCTGCATTGGCGGGAACATGCCATCGGAGTAGAAATCAAGGTGGCCGGACTTACGGAATAGATCGCCCTTGGTGATGTGCGGGGTATTGACAAAGGAGTACCCCGCCTGCACGTGGCGGTTGCGGGAGTGGTTTTCCATCTCCATGCGCACGGTCGCGCCATTGGGGTGGAATACGGGGAAACCGGAACCAATCTCGTCCGGGAAGGAGAACAGGTCCAGTTCCTGGCCCAAACGGCGGTGATCGCGCTTTTCTGCCTCTTCCACCATGGTCTGGTAGGCGGCCAATGCATCCTTCGACTCAAAGGCCGTGCCGTAGATGCGCTGCAGGCCAGCGTTGGCCTGGTCACCGCGCCAGTAGGCGGCAGACGAACGAGTCAGGGCAAAGGCCGGGATATATTTCGTGGTGGGAACGTGCGGGCCGCGGCACAGGTCAAACCATTCCACCTCATTGGTGCGCGGGTTCACGTTGTCATAGTGCGTCAGATCGCCGGCGCCCACCTCAGCGGCTTCATCGGAGTCTGGGTCCACATTGCCCTTGTCCTGGATAAGCTCCAACTTGAAGGGCTCATCCTGCAAGGCCTGCTCTGCCTCTGCCGTGGACGCATAGGTGTGGCGCTCAAAGCGCTGGCCGCCCTTGATGATCTTCTTCATGCGCTTTTCCAAGGCCTTGAGATCCTCCGGGGTGAAGGGCTCAGCGGTCTGGAAATCGAAATAGAAGCCGTTTTCAATGGATGGGCCAATGCCCAGCTTGGTGCCGGGGAACTCAGCTTGCACGGCCTGGGCCATGACGTGGGCGCAGGAGTGGCGAATGACGGCGCGGCCAGCTTCCTCACAGGCGGCTACCGGGACAAATGTCGATTCCTCATCCGGGGTGTGCGAGAGGTCAAAAAGAGTACCGTCCAGGCCGCGGACTACAACGACTGCCTCTGGGCCCTTATTGGGCAAGTCCAGCTCGCGGAGAACCGCGCCAACCGCTTGCCCGGCCGGCACGGTGAAGGATTCGTAATTTACCGGTGCTGCGGGAATAAGTTCCGCCATATTCGCGCTCCTTTTTGCGCTCGCGCAGATACGGCATACCTGGCCGCATCCACTAGTTAAATTTACGGATCGTCATTCTACAGGCCAGCATGCGTGCAAAGCGATTCCGCCCACCACGTTTCTTTACCATCGCCGCCTTTGGTACCCGGCGGGCAGAAATACATCGCCGAGCCAATGTGGGTCAGCCACTCATTCAGCAGGTCCGCTTCATCAAGGCGCGCCTGGATGGGCTCGAATTGCTTGGTGGGATCCTGCTGGTAACAGATGAAGACCTGGCCAATATTGGATAGTTGGCCATCCTTGCCATCCGGCGGCAGCTCGTAGTTATAGGGGCGGCGCAAAATCTTTTGCTCCGGGTGGTCCTTTGGCGCAGTGGCGCGCGCCATGTGGGAGTTCTTATCAATGACGGGCAGGCCATACTCATCCGTGGCCTTAAAGTCCGCTTCATCGAATTCCTTATCACCCGAAAGAGGTGCCCCGTTCTCCAGCTTGCGGCCCACCGCATTTTCGCGGGAAGAGCGGTCCAGCTTTTCCCAGGAATCGAGGTTCATGCGGATGCGGCGGACCACCATGGCCGCGCCACCCCGCTGCCACTCTGGTCCGTCCTCGATCCAGACCTGCTCCGCGAATTCTTCATCGCCGTGCGGGTTGACGGTGCCATCCTTTTGACCAAACATATTGCGCGCGGTCTCGCCCTTTTCGTGGCTACCGTAGGCGTTGATAAAGCCCTGCTGCAGCCAACTAACTTCGGCATAGTGCTCGCCTGAGCGCACCATGTGCCGCAGCGCATAAGTATTCATCAGCGGATCATCGCTGCAGATTTGCAGGACGATGTCGGTCTGGCCCCACTTGTCCTCTAATTGGTCGCGGGAATAGGCGCGGACATCGCCAAGCCACTTCGGCTTATCCACGCCCAACAGCGAGAAAATACGCTCGCCCAGCCCACACGTAATAGTGAGATTGGCAGGCTGGCGCACCATTTCCGGCTCCAAGGTCCCCAACGGAGGCTTGCCTGTGCACAGCGCACGCGCATCCTCGGTCCACAGCTTCATCAGACGGGCAAAGCCTTGCTTGCCGATGTCCCCTTTGAGATCAAAGCCCACCAAGTTCAGGTGCGCTTGCTCCGGGGTGTCAATGCCGGCCTGGTGTGGGCCGTCGAAAGCCACGGTGGCATCGGCAAGCGGAGTGTGCTCCTCCGCTTCAGCGTTTGGTGTTGTTCTATCCGCGTTGCACCCCACCAGCGCGAAGGCGCTGGTAGACACTGCAGCGCCGGTGAGAAATCCCCTTCTGCTGAATCCCGTCATGATTAGTGCGTGTGGTTTTCTTTCTCGTCGTCCTTGCTGGAATGGTCGTGGCCTGCGTGATCGGAGTGGTCGTGGCCGGAGTGATCGTGGTCCATGCCCTCCATGTCGCCGTAGTCCTCGTCGCCGGCGCCCATGGTCCGGGACTGGATGGGACCTAAGTCCATCTCGTCGCCGCCAGACAAGGTCACCTTGAGCTCGAGGGAATCGCCAGGCATGATGCCTTCCTTCATACCCATCAGCATGAAGTGGTCGCCACCTGGCGCAAGTTCATGGCTCTCGCCGGCCTTGATGACCAAGGGGCTGGGCTTTTCGCGCATCTGTCCATCAACGGTCTCGTGAATCTGGTTCATCTCTGCGTCCAGGTTCGTGGAGAAGCCAGTGATCTCGATGTCTTCATCCGAGTGGTTGACCAAGGTGCCGAAGATGGCGGTCATATCCTTGTCTTCGTTCGCGCGTACGACGGCATCCTCGAAAGTCAGGTCCTTATCCGCTGCCGCGGTGGATTCGCTGGTTTCTGCAGTTGAAGAAGCAGCCGAAGTCGACTCTGAGTTATTGGAATCGTTTTCGTTATCCGGGGAGCAACCAGCGAGAACTAGGGCGCTGAGGGATACGCCAGCAACCAAGCGGGAAATTTTCTTAGTCATTATTTGTGACCTTTCGAGTCGTTTCGACGGGTTTTAGCAATCAACAAAGCCAGCACGGCCGCTATGGCCAGCACACCGCCCACTCCCAGGATGATTTTCACCGAGGTGGGCATATCGCTCGAAGAATCTGCAGCTCCATCTGCATCTGCAGCGTCGGTGGAAGAAGCCCCATCGCTGTCCTCGCCTTTCACCGTAAATGAGACTCCACCGCGTGTGGCGTGGCCATCCGAGGAGGTGATGTTGTATCCCACCTGGTAGTTTCCTGGGCCGGGGTCGACATCATCTGGAGTCGTGATCGTGAGATCGCGTTCATCTAGCTCCGGCTCCTGGTTAAAGATCTGTTCGCCAGTGTCCTTATTGGTCACGGCAAAGGTGTTGAACTGGTCCTTTGGGATACCGGAAAACTCCAGGGTGATTTCCGCAGGAAACTCCTCGAGCTGGTCGCCCTCCTTTACGGTTCCGCCCACGACGGAATCGTGCGCCAGTGCTACAGGTGCGGATCCGCCCACGATAAGCGCGGTAGCTCCCACCGCCACTGCCGTGCGGCGCAACCAAGGTACGCGATGGCTCATTTTCAGCTCCTTCAGTTCTGAATTTTGCGTGTGCATGCAAAGACATCCTAATCCCAACGAATGTCTTGGTGACAATCGTGGTCATCAGTGCGTCTCTTCAATAGTCGGTAACCGTATCTCCATAGTTCCGCACCGAAGCGAAAAAGTCTGCGATCTCCATCACTTCAGAAGTGTGGGGTGTGCCGGATACAAAAAAGCCGCCTTGGTGACAAGGCGGCTTGGATGGAGCGGATGACGAGACTCGAACTCGCGACCCTCACCTTGGCAAGGTGATGCGCTACCAACTGCGCTACATCCGCA
>NZ_JBEHFW010000016.1:0-28199 GCF_040225475.1 Corynebacterium sp. KPL2861 | reverse complement strand
GATGGCCGTGGCCTTTCCCGACCGCTTCGACAAATACCTATAAACCTAGCCCCACACACAAACAACTTGACACGCTCAGAAGTACACCCCGGAGTACCGGCAGGAGGCCGCCAGACTGGTCATTGAGTCTGGGCGCCCAATCGCTCATGTGGCTAAGGAAATTAGCGTATCAGCCACAATTTTAGGCAGGTGGGTCAAACTTGAGCGGGAACGCCAAGGCTCGGTAGATGGCCGCAGTGATGCCGATATACGAGCCGAAAACGCTCGCCTGCGTCGTGAGTTAGCTGAGGCCAAGATGGATAATGAGTTCTTGTCAAAAGCCACCGCCTTCTTCGCTGCGAAGCAACGCGATCGGAAAAATTTGAGCTAATGCAGCCAGAGCAAGGCGAACTACAGCATAAAAAGAATGAGCAGGTTATTAGAGGTTTCTCGTTCTGGCTACTATAAATGGCACAAGGCTCAAGCAGTACGGCTTCGTGGTGAAAATCAGCGTCAGAGATTCCTCGACCAGTTAGACAGGAAAATTCATGACATCTGGGAAGATTCTGACGAAGTCTACGGTGCCCCACGGATTACTGCAGAACTCGCCGAGGGTGGGGTCTATGTGAATCGCAAAACCGTGGCCAAACGCATGCGGATGATGGGTATTGAAGGCATCTCACCCAGGGCGTTTGTTCCCGTAACGACGATTCAATCCAAGCGGAAGTCCACGCTTCCAGACCTGGTGAAACGCCTATTTGATCAAGGGCAGCTTAATCGAGTGTGGATGTCGGATATTACCTATCTACGCACGAATGAGGGCTGGCTGTACCTATGCGTTATCCGCGATGGACACTCCCGCCGAGTCCTAGGCTGGTCCATGGATAGTGTGCAGGATTCTTACCTAGTTGAACGTGCACTGCGCATGGCTTACACCCTGCGTGGTGAAGTACCCGACGGCGTGGTCTTCCACGCCGATCGTGGTACCCAGTTCACCAGCGAACAGCTGTGGCAGGTCTGTCAAGAACTAGGGATTGCACAATCGGTCGGCCGTACTGGTGTCTGCTTTGACAATGCGATGGCCGAGTCGTTCTGGTCGACATTGAAGACCGAATTTTACGATCGGAAGGAATGGCGAACCCGCAACGAAGCCCGGAAGGCGGTGGCTCGCTGGATTGAGATTGTCTACAACCGGCGCCGTCGCCACTCGTCCATCGGGATGGTAAGCCCCGTCGATTTCGAAGCCCAGCTCGCTGATCAAAATGGTAATAAGAAGGCCGCTGCTTAACCCCTAAGCAGCTTAACTACGTGTCCACGATTTGCGGGCAACCCCATTACTTTGAGACCTCACACACTTGATGTGGGTCAGGTTCCTATTAGCAGTTTGAGTATGTCACTGCCTTCGGCGGCATCACCCCCCGGATCATTGTCAGACAGGGACGAAAATAAGCCATACCGAAGCCAGCGACTAGTTCCACTGCTCCTCAAAAAGAAAAGCAAAAGGAACGCAGACAAACATAACCTGCCCCGGCATGGGGGCAGAGTTACGAATCCTGGGTAACCTCAAGCGGAACTGCTAACAACGTAATGGGAGAACTTCAGAACTACCTTCCGTATAGCCGCCGTGCAGTTCAATAAGAGCACGGCGGTTAATCGCCCTCAAGGCGCGTTAGCGTTTAGAAAGGAAGTTTGAAGTTCTTTAGAAGGTCATCGATGTTGATGTACTTATTGGCGAAAGCGAAGAGAGTACCCAGTGCGCCGACCGCGGCAGTAATAACTTCGATCCAGGCCTTGACGGACTCAGGATTCGCGTCCTTGGAAGACAAGTCTTGCGTTTTCTTGGCATCGTTTTGCTTGTTTGCGTCAGAATCAATGTTTTGGCTAGCAGTGCCGGTGGAGGTGGTAGTAGCACTCTGAGCAACGGTGTCCGCATTCTCCGCGGCAGTGGCCACGGTGGTGCCAGCGAGAGTAACGGACAGGGCGGTTGCGCCGGCGAGGAAGGCCTTGCGGGAGAAAAGCTTCATTGTGTTTCCTATCAAGCTTGTGGTGTTCAAATTTTTTAGATATTAGACGGCTGCGTGACTGTCTGAATTACCCAAGCTGAGTTTAATAAAAAACATTATCAATAAGGAATGGGGGTGTTTGAAGGGGGTGATTAATCCAGATGGAGAGTATAGAAAGGATGTGCTTTCTGGAGTTACGTGCAGGTAGGAGGGTGGTCAAGGCAAAGCATCGGATATGAAAATGCCCCAGCGCCACGCCACGATTTAGTTCGTGCGTTGCGCTGGGGTGAGGAAAAGGTAGAGGGAATGGAGGGAGGCATCGGCAAGCGCCGATGCCGCAGACTAGGCCTTTACCGTAGCCTTTTTGATCTTTACCTCTTCTGCAGGCTTGCCATCCTTCTGGCCGCCTGGATTGTCACCTTGATTACCGGTGTCTACGCCGGCCTTGGCAATCTTGTCTAGGGTCTTTAAGCCATCTTCGGTGATGGTGCCGAAGTAGGTGTAGTTAGGAGGTAACTCCGAGTCATCGTAGTTAAGGAAGAACTGGGAGCCGTTGGTATCCGGACCGCTATTGGCCATAGCAACGGAGCCGCGGGGGTAGACAACGGGGTTTTGTGCGTCCTCGTCATCAGTTTCATCGGTGGGGTATTCATCAGCAAAGCTGAAGCCTGGGCCGCCGGAACCGGAACCGGTGGGATCGCCGCATTGGAGCACATTCAAGCCACCAGAGGTCATGCGGTGGCAGACGGTGTCATCGTAGAAGCCGGAGTCAGCCAGTTCCGAAATGGCGTGGGTGGTGCAAGGCGCGGTGGCGCGGTCTAGGTCCATCTCGATCGGGCCCTGGGTGGTATCGAAGGATACGGTGACAGTGCCCTCGGTGGAAATATCCTTGCCGTCGGGCTTCTTGGCACCGTGGCCATCCTGCCCATTGTCCTCATACTCGCACTGAACGGTTGCCGGCAGGGCTTCCGCGCGCTTGCCGCTCAAGGGCTCCGCCTTGGGGGTTTCCTGCGTGGTCTGAGCTTCCGAGGTATCTTCCGCCTGGATGTCGCCCTCAGAGCCATCGCGGGTGGAGAGGAAGTAAATTCCTCCCGCGATGCCGAGGATGACGACGAGCGAGGCTAAGGCGACACCAAAAGGACGAGTCTTTTGTTTGCGGTCACGGGACTTTAGCTCGCGGTCGAGCTTGTGCAGCGCGTCTTCTCCGCGCTTTTTATTATCTGGCACCGTGGGACAACCTTTCTAGCGATTATCGGTGACGTGTCTCAACTAGGACGATTTTAGCGGCTTTGCGGACGTGGGGCTGACTTGGCTCGGGGATTGGCATCAGCAATAAGCGGTGAGCTATAGCGGGGAAGCAAAAGTATCAGTACGCTCGGGGCCATGGCTGAAGTTAAATTTTCTGACGAACCTACCCAAACCGCTGGTGAACTTCCCGCAGTAGGGGAGCCCATCCCAGAGTTCACCCTCGTTGGCACCGACCTTTCTGAGGTCACCAATAAGGATTTCGAGGGCAAGCGCCTCGTTATCTCGATTTTCCCTTCCATCGATACGGGCGTGTGCCAGCAGCAGCTGCGCACCTTTAATGAAAAGGCTGCGGGCCTAGACAATACCGTTGTCTTGTCCGTCTCCCGCGACCTACCCTTCGCGCTGGATCGTTTCTGCGCCGCAGAGGGCATTGAAAACGTGGACACCGCGTCCGATTTCCGCTCCGATTTTGGCGAGAAGTTCGGCGTGACCTTGCAAGGCTCCCCACTCAAGGGCCTATTGGCACGCTCCGTTGTAGTCACCGACGCTGACCACAAGGTCATCTACAACGAGTTGGTGCCAGAGGTAACCACTGAGCCGGACTACGACAAGGCTCTTGCCGCCTTGCAGTAAAGCTTTAAGCCGGCAGGCTCATTAAATCCAGCACCCAGCCTTTCCCACAACCCTCCGTGGCTGTGGGCGCGAAGGCTGGGTGCTTTTTACATGCTTGCTTCGTACTAGAATCCAGAGTGCCGATGCGATCAGGGAGGCGCGATGGGTGCGAGCCTCGTTAGACTTGAGCCATGGACATTAAAGGATTTACTGCGGGCCCATTTCGCACGAATACCTATATCGCGGCGGAGGGAAAGCGCGCCTTCATCGTGGATCCGGGCATGGATTCCATGTCGCAGGTTATATCGCACGACTATGACTATGAAGCTATCGTGCTCACGCACGGCCACATTGACCACACCCGCGAGGCCGGGGATTTGGCGCAGAAGCTCGATATCCCCGTTTATATTCACCCCGCAGATAGGTTCATGTTGGATTCTGGGGAGGGTGTCTCCGCCCAGGCACAGGAGCTATTCCAAGCCTCGAGCATGGTACCCATTGCCGATCTCCGCGAACTCCACGGTGGGGAAGAACTAGAGCTAATCGGGCATACATTCACCCTCCAGCACGCCCCTGGCCATTCGCCGGGGTGTGTATTGATCATTTCGGATACTTTTGCCCTTACCGGTGACGTACTTTTTGCCGGGGGAATGGGGCGCGTTGATCTTCCGGATTCTAATCCACAGGCCATGCTGGATTCATTGGCGGGGCCGGTGTGGGATTTAGACGATGAGCTGGACATTCTTCCCGGCCACGGCCCAACCTCAACCATGCGTCAGGAGAGGGCGACCAACCCATTCCTGCGAAAATCCCATGGGGTACTCTAGTGACCATGAGTGAAGAGAAGCGGTTCCAGGCACTGTCCGCACCGAAGGGTGTGCCAGAGTATTACCCACCAGAGTCTGCGACTTTTTATAAGGTCCGCCAGACCATGGTGGAACAGGCGCATCTTTCCGGCTTTCAGCACATTGAATTGCCCATTTTTGAAGATACCGCGCTCTTTGCCCGCGGCGTGGGCGAATCTACCGACGTGGTCTCCAAGGAGATGTACACCTTTGCAGATCGCGGTGATCGCTCTGTGACCTTGCGCCCAGAGGGAACGGCGGGCGTTATGCGCTCGGTCATTCAACACAATTTGGATCGCGGTCAGCTGCCAGTGAAGCTAAACTACAGCGGGCCGTTCTTCCGCTATGAGCGCCCGCAGGCAGGGCGCTACCGCCAGCTTCAGCAGGTTGGCGTGGAAGCCATTGGCGTCGACGATCCAGCATTGGATGCTGAGGTCATCGCCTTGGCGGATCGCTCCTACAGGGCCTTGGGTCTTAGCGGTTTCCGCTTGGAATTGACCAGCTTGGGCGACCGGAATTGCCGGCCCGCCTACCGCGAAAAGCTGCAGGAATTCTTGTTCAAGCTGGACCTAGATGAAGAAACCCGCCGCCGCGCGGAAATCAACCCTTTGCGCGTCTTGGACGATAAGCGCCCGGAAATGCAGGAGCAGCTTGCCGATGCCCCCTTGATGCTCGACTACCTCGATGCCGAGTGCCGCGAGCACTTTGAGACCGTCACCGGCATGCTGGAGGATATGGGCGTTGCATACGAAATCAACCCCCGTATGGTGCGCGGCTTGGACTACTACACCAAGACTTGCTTTGAATTCGTCCACGATGGCCTGGGTGCGCAATCCGGTATTGGCGGCGGCGGCCGCTACGACGGCCTGATGGCGCAGCTTGGCGGGCAAGATCTCTCGGGCATCGGCTATGGCCTCGGCGTTGACCGCGCCATCCTCGCCCTAGAAGCGGAGGGAATCACTCTGGAAGGCAGTGATTCCCGCGTGGACGTCTATGGAATTGCCTTGGGTACAGCGGCCAAGCGCCGCATGACTGGCATCATCAATGACCTGCGCAAGGCAGGAATCGCCGCGGATATGTCCTTTGGCGATCGCGGCCTCAAGGGTGCGATGAAGGGCGCCGACCGCGCAGGTGCGCGATTTGCTCTGGTCTTGGGAGAACAAGAACTAGAAAACGGTACCGTTGCCGTGAAGGACTTGGCCGCACACGAGCAGCGCGATGTTGAGTTATCGCAGCTGGTTGCCACTCTGGGGCAGGATCTAGAAGGCTAAGAGTAGGCTTAAAGAAAAAGGGCACCGAAGAAATTTGGTGCCCTTTTTGTGTGTTTTCGACCCTTCTTAGCACTCCACCTGGGAGACGCTAAAGCCCATCGTCTTGGCCAAGCCGCCGAGGGAGGTCTCCTTGTACTTGGAGAGCATATCGCGGCCCGTATCTGCCATGGTTTGTACTGCGTTATCGAGGGTGACGTGGTGGGTTCCTTCGCCCATCATTGCCATGCGAGCGGCGTTAATGGATTTCACTGCGCCGATGGCATTGCGCTCGATACAAGGGATCTGCACCAGGCCGCCTACCGGGTCACAGGTAAGGCCGAGATTGTGCTCAAGGGCGATCTCTGCGGCATTTTCTACCTGGGCAGGCGTAGCGCCGAGGAGTGCTGCCATTCCTGCAGCGGACATGGATGAGGCGGAGCCGACTTCGCCCTGGCAGCCGACCTCGGCGCCGGAAATGGAGGCATTCTGTTTGATGATCATGCCGATTGCCCCGGCGGTGAGCAGGTATCGGCGTGCGGATTCTCGGCAGAAGTCACCGTGGAAATCACGCGCATAATGCAGCACGGCAGGAATAATGCCGCAGGCGCCGTTGGTGGGCGCGGTAATAACGCGGCCGCCCGCAGCGTTTTGCTCGTTGACCGCTAAGGCGAAGAGGTTGACCCATTCCATGGCGGAAAAACCGGAGTGTGGGTCATTTTTCTGCTCGAGCAGCTGCGCATACATCTTGGGAGCGCGCCGCGGCACGCGGAGGCCACCGGGCAAGAGGCCCTTGGTGGAAATGCCATCGGTCACGCATTCGCGCATGATGTCCCATACGAGGTCCAAGTGGCGCAAAACGTAATCCGCGCCGCCTTCGTCTTTATGGAGTACTTCCTCATTGGCGAGGACAATTTCCCAAATATCTTTGTCGTTGGCCTCGCAGAGATTGAGCAACTCTTCGCCGGTGGTGAACTCGTAAGGCACGGTGTCTTCTACGGTTGCTGCGGCAACGCCGGCGGGCACTTCGTGGCTATCGGCTACCTCTGCATCTAGCTCTTTGCGGGAGAGGATGAAGCCCCCGCCGACGGAGAAGTACTGTTCATCTTCAGCAAGGGTGTTGCCATCTGCGTCCCAGGCCTGGAAGATCATGCCATTGGGGTGCTGGGGCAGTGGCTCGTTCTCAAAGGAAATTTCGTAGTCGACGGTGCCAGAAGGGCCAGAAATGGTGCCTTCGCTGGGGATTATGCCGCCGGCTTGAGGCTCGGCATCGATGGGAACGGTCAGCGGCTCCCAGCCGGCGAGTCCCAGAATGACGGCGCGGTCGGATGCGTGGCCACGCCCCGTGGCGGCAAGCGAACCGCGCAGCTCTGCGGATACGCGGGCGGGGTGGGTATCGAGGGATGCTAGAAATTGCTTCGCGGCGCGCATTGGTCCCACCGTGTGCGAAGAGGATGGACCGATGCCGATGGCGAAAATGTCAGTAACGCTAATAGTCATGGTGAAAGCCTTAAGAAACCTTTCTTCGTTGCAAGAGAGTTAACAGTCCAAGAGCATGAAAAAGAGATTTTCTCAGGCGCGGGGATTCAGGTCGAACATTCTAAAATTCAAGCGTAGAGAAATATGTGAGATGTATCAATTTTAGAATATGCGACAGGTATTGTGGCGCTAGTGCTTTCCGTCGTATTGGGACAAAATCTGCTCAAACGGCAGGAATTCCTCGTCCGTTCCGATTCCAGTAGGGCGGGAATGGGGGCCGGGCTTGGGGGCATCGGCAAGCCCGGCGACCCGATCCGTGGGGCGGATCATCTGATCCGCAAGCTGCGTGGCGGCACGCTCGATACGGCTGCGAATGCGCGTGCCCTCGGCGGTCCCCAGATCCTCAGTTGCCTGAAAAATGCCGGTCGGAACGACGTGGGCGTGCAGGTAATTCAACAGGGGGCGCAGCGCATAGTCCAAGATGAGCGCGTGGCGCGGTGAACCGCCCGTAGCGGCCAAGATAGTGGGCAGCTCCTCCAATGCGTGCGCATCCAAGACATCAAAAAACATCTTGAACAGCCCGGAATAGCTGCCTTGGAAGGCAGGCGTGACGGCAATAAAGCCATCGGCCGTAGAAAGCATCTCTTTTGCTTCATCTAATTGGGGCGTCGGGGCCGCCCAATTGGTCATGGCCGTGGCCAACTCAGGAGCAAGGGTGCGCACCTCAATGATGTGGGTGGTCACGCCTTCACCGCGTGCGGAAATCTTCGCTTCGGTGGCTTCTGCAATAGTCTCAGCTAATTGCCGGGTAGACGAAGGCTCCGAGAGCCCGGCCGTGAGGACAACCAAAGATCGCATTGTTTAGTCCTCCTTTCCAGGGCTTACGCGAAAGTGTGGGGAATCTGGGTGCTGCTTGAGCGTGGCATGCGTTGGTGGGTCTGAGGGTACATGGTCTGGTCGTCGCTGCTCAAAGCGCCGTCGGAGCTCCGGGACGACTTGCGTGCCAAGAATTTCTATCTGCTTGAGCACCACTTCTTGCGGCAAGCCCGCGTGATCAACGAGGAAAAGCTGGCGTTGGTAATCGCCCACATAGTCCGCAAATTTCAGGGTGCGCTCAATAACCTGCTCCGCAGTGCCCACGGTCAGCGGGGTGTAATCAGTAAATTCCTCCAGGCTCGGTCCGTGCCCGTACACGGGGGCGTTATCGAAGTACGGGCGGAAGAACTTCTTTGCTTCCTCTTCAGTATCGCCAATAAATACCTGGCCGCCGAGCCCCACGATGGCTTGGTCGGCTTGGCCGTGGCCATAGGATGCAAAGCGGCGTCGATATATATTGACCATCTTGGCCGTGTGTTCTTGATTCCAGAAAATATTATTGTGGAAGAACCCGTCGCCGTAATAGGCGGCTTGTTCGGCAATCTGCGTAGAGCGAATGGAACCGTGCCATACGAACGGCGGGACGCCATCAAGGGGAGCCGGGGTAGAGGTAAACGCCTGCAACGGAGTGCGGAATTTGCCCTCCCAGTTGACGCTATTTTCCCGCCACAGGCGGCGCAGCAGGTGGTAATTTTCCACGGCCAACGGGATGCCTTGGCGGATATCTTTGCCAAACCACGGGTAGACGGGGCCAGTGTTGCCGCGCCCCATCATCAGGTCCACGCGGCCGCCGGAGAGGTGCTGTAAAAAAGCGTAATCTTCCGCGATCTTTACCGGATCATTGGTGGTAATCAGCGTCGTGGAGGTAGAAAGCTGCAAGCGCTCGGTCTGCGCTGCGATATAGGCTAGATGGGTTGTCGGAGAAGACGGAACGAAGGGCGGATTGTGGTGCTCGCCGGTGGCGAAGACATCGAGGCCTACTTCTTCTGCCTTGAGCGCGATTTCCGTAATATTGCGGATTCGCTCCGCCTCAGACGGGGATTCGCCCGTCGTTGGATCGGTGGTGACGTCTCCAACCGTAAAAATGCCAAATTGCATGATATCCCTTTCTACCCTTGTTGCGTACCTAAAATCATTGTACGTGACATGTCAACAACAAGGAAGGGGGAGATTATTCCCAGCGGGGTAAAGAAGGGCCGGGAGTTAGCTATAGACCCCGCGCCCCAAGGTGTCGCACTCAGCCATCCGGCCAGAATTATAACCAGCAAGGAAAGCCTGCTGGCGTTGCTCAGAAGACCCGTGCGTCCACGCATCGGGCTGAACCTGTCCGGTGGAACGGCGCTGAATATTATCGTCACCCACAGCCTGCGCCGCGGTGACCGCATCCGCAACTTGCTGTTGGGAAATCGGCTCAAGCAGAGCATCCTCGCCCTTATCCGCGTGAGAGGCCCAAATCCCCGCGTAGCAATCTGCCTGGAGCTCGATCTTTACCGCGTTTGAATCCGCGCCGGGGTCGTTATAGTCAGAAAGCTGCAGCGTGCCCTCGAGTTGCTGAATGTGGTGGCCAAACTCGTGGGCGACGATGTACATCTGCGCGAACGGGGCATTGTGTGCACCATAGTTGCTCAGCGAATCGAAAAACGTGGTGTCAAAATACGCCGATTGGTCGGCGGGGCAATAAAACGGGCCAGTGGCTGAAGACGCAGTGCCGCAACCGGAATTGGTGGAGCCATTGAAAATAACCCGGCCAGGGTTGGTGTATTCGATGCCGGCTTGCTCGGGCAGCTCGGCGGTCCACACATTGTCCACGCTCATGGCGGTAAACATGACTCGGCAGTCGTCGTATTTATTGCCGTCTTCTGCCGTTTGACAGTGATCGAAGGCAGAATCATCGGCGCCAGACTGGGTGCCGGATTGTGACTGTTCATTGCCCAGGAGGGCGCCAATATCTGAGGGGTTTCCTCCCAATAAGAGGTAGAGCCCTACAAGCACGACGGAACCAATGCCGCCGCCTATGGCGAGGCCACCGCCACCGCCGGAGGTTGCGCGCTGGCCATCGAAATCGGCAACAGATTTAAAGGTCATGTCTAGATAGTGCCACACCTTTTCGGCCGCGGCAGTGCGCAGCGAGGCCATTTATTCCCGGCGGGGTTAGCGGTGCCGGGGCTGCTTGCCTGCGCGGTGGCTTAAGTGGGCTTAATAGGGGCGAAAGTGGCGGTGGGATGTAGAATTGGCCAAGTTCCTAGTCTTGTGCTTGGTTGGGCGCGCGCTGTTTACGCGTGGCTGGACCCGCAAGTAACTCCATTTCAGAAGGGATTGAATTATAGTGCTGCGTACCCATTTGGCCGGTGAGCTCCGCAAAGAACTGGCAGAAGAGACCGTAACCCTAACCGGTTGGGTCTCTCGTCGCCGTGACCACGGCGGCGTCATCTTCATTGACCTGCGCGATCGTTCCGGCATTGCCCAGGTAGTCTTCCGTGAATCCGATGTGGCAGAGCGCGCCCACGACCTGCGTTCGGAATACTGCGTCAAGGTAACCGGCGTGGTGGAGCCGCGCCCAGAAGGCTCCGAAAACCCGAACCTGCCTTCTGGAGACATCGAGGTCAACGTGACCGACCTGGAGGTGCTCAACAAATCCGCAGCGCTGCCCTTCCAGATCGATGATCCCTCTGCCTCTGGCGAGGTAGGCGAGGAGACCCGCCTGAAGTACCGCTACTTGGATCTGCGCCGCGAGCGCCAGGCAAAGGCATTGCGCCTGCGCTCCGCTGCCAACCGCGCGGCCCGTAACGTGCTGGATAAGCACGACTTCGCCGAAATCGAAACCCCTACCTTGACCCGCTCCACCCCAGAGGGCGCGCGCGACTTTTTGGTCCCTGCCCGTCTGAAGCCGGGTTCTTGGTACGCGCTGCCGCAGTCGCCGCAGCTATTCAAGCAGTTGCTGATGGTGGCCGGCATGGAGCGCTACTACCAGATTGCACGGTGCTACCGCGATGAGGACTTCCGCGCAGACCGCCAGCCGGAATTTACCCAACTGGACGTAGAGATGTCCTTCGTGGATCAAGACGATGTCATCGCGCTTGGTGAAGAGATTGTCAAAGAGCTGTGGAAGCTCATCGGCTACGACATTAAAACCCCAATCCCGCGCATGACCTATGCCGATGCTATGAAGTACTACGGCTCCGATAAGCCGGACCTGCGTTTCGACATCAAGATTGTCGAGTGCACGGAGTTCTTCAAGGACACCACCTTCCGCGTATTCCAGAACGAATACGTCGGTGCCGTAGTCATGGACGGCGGTGCATCGCAGCCGCGCCGCCAGTTCGATGCATGGCAGGACTGGGCCAAGCAGCGCGGTGCCAAGGGCCTTGCCTATATTACCGTCGCAGAAGACGGCACCCTGGGTGGGCCAGTGGCCAAGAACATCACCGACGCAGAGCGCGAGGGCATCGCCGAGCACGTTGGTGCAAAGCCCGGTGACGCCATCTTCTTCGCTGCCGGAGATACCAAGTCTTCCCGCGCGCTGCTGGGGGCGGCCCGCGGTGAAATCGCCAAGAAGCTCGACCTCATCAAGGATGGCGACTGGGCCTTTACCTGGGTCGTTGATGCCCCGCTTTTCGAGCCTTCTGCCGATGCCACCGCTTCCGGCGACGTGGCCTTGGGCCACTCCAAGTGGACCGCGGTTCACCACGCCTTCACCTCGCCGAAGCCGGAGTGGATCGATTCCTTCGATGAGAACCCGGGCGAGGCCACGGCGTACGCCTACGACATCGTGTGCAACGGCAACGAGATCGGCGGCGGTTCCATCCGTATCCACCAAGAAGACGTCCAAAAGCGCGTCTTCGAGGTGATGGGCATCGGCGATGAGGAAGCGCAGGAGAAGTTCGGCTTCTTGCTTGACGCCTTCTCTTACGGCGCACCTCCACACGGCGGCATCGCCTTTGGCTGGGACCGCATCGTTTCCCTTTTGGGCGGCTTTGACTCCATCCGCGACGTTATTGCCTTCCCGAAGTCCGGTGGCGGCGTGGATCCGCTAACCGATGCCCCCGCGCCCATCCCTGCCGCACAGCGCAAGGAAACCGGCGTGGACTTCAAGCCGGAGAAGAAGGGAAGCGGCGAAGAGGAAAAGGCCGCGAACAAGGGGCAGGAGAACTAGTTCCTTAGGCTCGCTATCACGACACCATTTTCAGGTTAAGCGGGGCGTGCGCCTTCGCCGCAGCGGAAATTTGTGCGGCAAGGGTGTAGCCCCGCTTTGTGGTGGAGGGCATACTGGATAGAACTATGGTTGATACACAGACATTGCTTTCGACCGATGAGGTCATTAGTGCCGCATCGGAAATGTTGTCGCGCCGCTTTGGTGGCACGCCAGAAATGTCGGACGTTGAGGATTTAGGCGGGTCCGGCAATGCCTTAGTTCTGCGCGCGAAGGTTGCCCCTAGCGCCTTTTTGCCGCATCGCTCTGTGGTTATCAAATACAATCCAGTAACCGGCTACGGCGTTGATGACGCAGCGATGCTGCGGGAGGTCGTGGCCTACCAATTCACCACCGCCTTAGCTGAAGACGTGCGCCCTGGACCCGTGCTGCTCGCACACGATTTAGACCGGCGCATCATCGTGTTGACGGATTTGGGCGAGGCCGAAACGCTCGCGGATGTGCTTTTAGAATCCTCCGATGAGGATCGCATTCGGATCCTGCGCTCTTTGGGCACGGCATTGGGGCATATTCACGTAGGAACCGCAGATCATGAGCAGGATTTCGAGACCCTACTCAACCGCACCTTGCGGCATAACCCGGAATATGCGGACCACCAATCCGTGCGCGATCAATCCTTGTATCGCTCCATCGGCATTGGGCTCAACCTGCTTGATGAGGCGGGACTCAAAGCCCCGGATAGTTTCCGAAGCTTGGCCGATCAAGCCGCTGAATCCCTCGCCTCAGGCAAGGATAGGGCCTTTACTCCCTTCGATCTATCGCCGGATAACATCATCGTTTCCAAGCGCCTGCACTTCTTGGACTATGAATGGGCCGGCTTCCGGAACGTGGGCTTTGACGTCGCCTGCGTTATCGCGGGCTTCCCGCAGTTCCTGTTTTCTAAGCCCATTACGGATAAGGAAGCAGATACATTCCTCGCAGCATGGTCGCGTGAGGTATCTGAGGTGTGGCCGCGCTTTGCCGATGAAGACGAACTGCACGGGCTTATCGTCGCTTCCCTCATCGGCTGGGCCTTGTCGAGCGTGACCACGATGCACGCCGGGGGAATTGAGGGATTGGTTGCCCTTGCTAGCGGCGACGCGGAGATTGTCCATGACCCAAAGCGTTCGATCCTGCGCTCGCCGGAAAGCGGGCCTTTTAATGAGGACGAACTTTTGGTGCGCCAAGACCTCTATGAAACCTTCGACGCGCTCGCGCGCTACGCCGCCCAGTGCGGAACCGCACCATGTACGGCAATCGCGGAATTTGGCACCATCGTTGCCCGCTGCGTCCACGACGACTAATCACTACACCTTTCTGGGGAGCTAAAACCACATGAGCCAGGATTCTCTCTTCGGCGCCTCTCCCAATGCCGGCGGCACTATGGGAGGCGATGGCTCGTCATCGTCTTTTCCCACGGCCAATCTCTTTGCCACGCACTCCGGCTCGCCCTTGGCCGCCCGCATGCGCCCACAAACCCTAGAAGAGGTTGTGGGGCAAGACCACCTTCTTGCCCCGGGCAAGCCGCTGCGCCGCCTAGTCGAAGGCTCCGGCGAAGCCTCGGTCATTTTGTATGGTCCCCCTGGGACCGGCAAGACGACGATTGCCTCGCTCATCGCGAGCCAGATGGGCCAAAACTTTGTTGGTCTCTCCGCCCTCGATTCAGGGGTGAAGCAGGTGCGCGAAGTCATTACCCATGCCCGGCAGGAACTCATCCACGGCCGCAGGACAGTGCTTTTTATCGATGAGGTTCACCGCTTCTCCAAAACCCAGCAGGACGCCTTGCTGGCAGCGGTGGAAAACCGGACGGTGCTGCTCGTCGCTGCGACGACCGAAAACCCATCCTTCTCGGTCGTCTCGCCGTTGCTTTCCCGCTCGCTTCTACTGCAACTGCACTCGCTGAGCGAAGAGGACCTCAAGGGCGTAGCGCGCCGCGCGTTAGAAAGCGACCGGGGACTAGGGGAGCGCGACTTAACCATTACTGATGAGGCGTTAAGTCAGCTCGTCGTGCTCTCTGGCGGTGACGCCCGGCGCAGCCTGACCTACCTCGAAGCGGCCGCGGAAGCAGTTGATGATGGCGGCGAGATCACTGCGACCACGATTACGGATAACGTGAATCGGGCGGTGGTGCGCTATGACCGCGACGGCGATCAGCACTACGACGTGACCTCCGCCTTCATCAAGTCCATCCGAGGCTCCGATGTCGATGCCGCGCTGCACTATTTAGCGCGCATGGTCGAGGCCGGCGAGGATCCCCGGTTTATTGCCCGCCGCCTGATGGTTCATGCCTCAGAAGATATTGGCATGGCAGATCCCACCGCCTTGCAAGTCGCCGTTGCTGCCGCAGAGGCGGCGCAACTGATCGGCTTGCCGGAAGCACGCATTCCACTGGCGCAGGCCACGATTCACCTTGCAACGGCGCCGAAATCACCGTCCGTTATCGCTGCCATCACTAAGGCGCAGGCCGATGTCGCCGCCGGCAAAGTCGGCCACGTGCCGCCGCACCTGCGCGATGGTCACTATGAGGGTGCCAAGCGGCTGGGCAATGCGACGGGGTATTCCTATCCTCACGATGATCCGCGCGGGGTAGTGGAGCAACAATACTTGCCCGATGAGCTCGAGGGCACAGTATATTACGAGCCCACCGAGCACGGCGCTGAGAAGCGAATCTTTGACTATATTGGCCGTTTGCGCAGGATACTTCGCGGGAAGCGACGATAAGTGCAAGCCGGCTTGGCTGGTTTTGGCCCCACCGATGGGCAAGACCTGCCAACCAGTAGGTAAAGTTGGGTGGGTTAGAAAGCTTCTTGATGGAAGATAAAAGCTTAGACAGTTAGGATTATTGCTCGTGAAGACTCATGAGATCCGGGAACGGTTTACCCAGCACTTCGTCAATTCTGGTCACGAGGTTGTCCCCAGCGCCTCTTTGATCCTGGATGACCCTAACCTGCTTTTCGTTAACGCGGGCATGGTGCCCTTCAAGCCCTATTTCTTGGGCCAGCAGACCCCACCATTTTCCCAAGGCCTTGCCACCTCTATCCAAAAGTGTGTGCGCACCTTGGATATTGAGGAGGTGGGCATTACCACCCGCCACAACACCTTCTTCCAAATGGCGGGTAACTTCTCCTTTGGCCAGTACTTCAAGGAAGGCGCCATTTCCAATGCATGGAACCTGCTGACCAAAGATGTAGCAGACGGCGGGTTTGGCCTTGACCCAGAGCGCCTGTGGGTCACCGTGTACCTCGATGACGATGAGGCAGCGGAAATCTGGCGCGATAAGATCGGCGTGCCAGAAGAGCGCATCCAGCGCCTTGGCATGGAAGATAACTACTGGTCCATGGGCGTGCCGGGTCCGTGTGGTCCTTGCTCGGAAATTTATTACGATCGCGGGCCCGAATACGGCAAAGACGGCGGCCCGATCGCAGACGATAACCGCTACATGGAGATCTGGAACCTCGTGTTCATGCAAAATGAGCGCGGCGAGGGGACCGGAAAAGGCGATTTTGAGATCGTCGGAGAGCTGCCGAAGAAAAACATCGATACCGGTTTGGGTATCGAGCGCGTCGCCTGCCTGTTGCAGGGAGTAGACAACGTCTACGAGACCGACCTGTTGCGGCCAGTTATTGACGTTGCCGAGGAGCTGACCGGCGCCACCTACGGCGAGAAGGCAACGCACCAGGATAATATTCGCTTCCGCGTGGTGGCTGACCACTCGCGCACCGGCATGATGCTCATCTTGGATGGCGTTACGCCAGGTAATGAGGGCAGGGGCTATATCCTGCGCCGCCTGTTGCGCCGCATCATTCGCTCAGCAAAGCTGCTCGGAGCCGAGGACGCCACCATGGAGCGCTTCATGAATACGGTCATGGACACCATGACCCCGTCGTATCCTGAGATTGCGGATAACCGCGAGCGCATCCTCCGCGTGGCCATCAATGAGGAAAAGGCGTTTTTGAAGACGCTGGAGTCTGGCACCAAGCTTTTCGATGAAGCCGTGGATGACCTGCGCTCCACCCACCGCGCGAAGACCCAAAAGGTGCTCTCCGGTGATAAGGCCTTTGAGCTGCACGATACCTACGGTTTCCCCATCGACCTCACCCTGGAAATGGCGCAGGAAGCCGGCCTTGACGTGGACATGGAAGGCTTTAACGCCGCCATGGGCGAGCAGCGCCGCCGCGCCAAGGCCGATAACCAGGCTAAGAAGCACGGCCACACTGACCTTTCCTTGTACCGCGACTGGGTGGATAATAACCCCACCGTATTCACTGGTTATGAGGAACTGGTCTCGGGTGCAAACGTCATCGGTCTGGTCAAAGACGGCCAGAAGGTCAACGAGGTGCACGAGGGCGATGAGGTTGAGGTCATTTTGGACCACTCGCCGCTCTACGCTGAGTCCGGCGGACAGATGGCTGACCGCGGCCGCATTTCTGCGGGCGAATCGCTCTTGGAGGTCAATGACGTCCAGAAGATTGGCAAGAAGCTGTGGGTACACAAGGCTTCCGTTACCGCCGGCGGACTAGACCTCGGCATGTCCGTCGAGGCTTCCGTCGATGAGAAGTGGCGCCACGGTGCAACCCAGGCGCACTCGGCCACCCACCTCATTCACGCAGCCCTGCGACAGGTGCTGGGGCCCACGGCGGTGCAGGCAGGCTCGCTTAACCGCCCGGGCTACCTGCGCTTCGACTTCAACTACACCGAGCAGTTGAGCCAGGAGCAAATGGAAGAAATCGCCCTGATTACCAACCAGGCGATCGATTCCAATATGGCCGTCAACACCATCGAGACCTCGCTGGAAGAGGCCAAGGCAATGGGCGCTATGGCCCTGTTCGGTGAAAACTACGGCAACCAGGTGCGCGTGGTGGAAATCGGCGGACCATTTTCCATCGAGCTCTGCGGCGGCACCCACGTAGGTTCCTCGGCAGAAATCGGCCCCGTTTCCGTGCTTGGTGAGTCCTCGGTAGGCTCCGGTGCCCGCCGCATTGAGGCTTACTCCGGCATGGATGCCTTCCGATACTACTCCAAGGAAACCGCGCTGGTAGAAGGTGTTTCCCGTGAGTTGAAGGTGCAGTCTGAGGAACTCCCAGAGCGCATTTCGCAGCTTTCGGAGCGACTCAAGGCCGCAGAGAAGGAAATTGAGGGCCTGCGCAAGGCACAGTTGACCGCGCGCGCCTCTGAAATCATTGACTCGGCTACCGAGGTCAATGGGATCAAGACAATTACGCTGCAGCTTCCCGATGGCACCTCGGGCGGCGACCTGCGCACCGTGGCCACCGATATCCGCAACCGCATGAAGGACACAGCCGCTGTCATCGTGCTCGGTGCAGTGGATAAGGGTAAGTTCCCGTTCATTGCCGCCGCTACGGGCAAGGCGGTGGACCAGGGAGTGAAAGCTGGGGACATCGTCAAGCGCCTCGGCGAATACGTCAATGGTCGCGGCGGCGGCAAGCCGGACATGGCGCAGGGGTCCGGCACCGCGCCGGAAGGTGCACAGCGGGGCTTCGAAGCCGTCAAGGATCTTTTGCAGTCGCGCTAAGGACTTATTGTGGCAAAAGTTGAACCAGATTCCCCGGGTGTCAATGACCCAGGCGAAGGCCGCCGGTTAGCACTCGACGTAGGCACAGTGCGAATTGGCGTCGCGGTATCCAACCGCGAGGCCACCCTCGCTACTCCTGTGGAAACCGTTCCCAGGAAGACCGGTTTCAAAGACCGCGATCAAGAAGACATTGATCGTATTCTGGAGCTTATTGGGGCATATTCCGCGGTAGAAGTCATTGTTGGTTTGCCGCGTGATTTACAGGGAAATGGCTCAAAAAGTGTAAAACACGCGAAAGAAATTGCGTTTCGGATTCGACGCCGCTTGAATCAAGATGAAAATATAGATAAAGTTCCACCACCAGTACGCTTGGCTGATGAACGTTTGACGACGGTAGCGGCAACCACCGCGCTGCGCGCGTCCGGCGTGTCCGAAAAGAAGGGCAGAAAAATCATTGACCAAGCTGCAGCGGTGGAAATACTACAGTCCTGGCTGGATGGGCGTGCTAACGCGCTCCGCTCGGATGATGCAGTAGCCCAGCCTTCAAACTCAGGAGACTAAACACGTGAGCCGTAACCAACAACGCCTCGGGCGATCGATGGATGATAAGTACGTCAAGCGGCGCCAGCGCGGCATCGCCGTGGTGGTCGCATCCGTCATCGTCATTTTAGGAGCTCTGATCTACATCGGAGTACGTATCAGCACTTCTTCGGCCGACTACGAAGGGGCCGGTAACGGCACCACGCAATTGGTGGAGGTCCCCGAAGGGTCCACCATGTCCGAGCTGGGACCCACGCTTGTGGAAAAGAATGTGGTCAAAACCCAAGAGGCATTTGACTCGGCGTCCTCGATGAACCACAGTGCCAGCCAGATTCAGCCTGGCTTCTACCGCCTGCAGGAAGAAATGAGTGCGGCGAATGCGGTTGAGGCATTGCTCGATGAAAATAATCGTGTGGACATGCTTGAGGTCCAAGGCGGTGCAACCCTGGAAGATGTGAAGGTCGTTGGCGGCGACGTGCGCTTCGGCATCTACTCCTTGATTTCTCAGGTTAGCTGCGATGACGGCAACTGCCTGGAGAAGGAAGAGCTGGAAAAGGCGGCGGCGGAAACCGATCCTAAGGAACTCGGAGCACCCGATTGGGCACTGGACGCTATCAAGAAGCGCGGCAATGACCCGAAGCGTATTGAGGGCCTAATTGCCCCTGGTCAGTATGTCTTGGACCCGAATATGAGCGCCAAGGATATCTTGAAGGACCTTATTACCCGCTCTGCCAAGCGCTATGAGGAAACCGATATCGAAAATCGCGCTAAGGCCATCGGTTTGTCGCCGTACGAGCTTTTGACCTCTGCCTCTTTGGTGGAGCGTGAGGCGCCCGCCGGCGAATTCGACAAGGTCGCCCGCGTCATCCTGAACCGCTTGGACGAGCCGATGCGCCTGGAGTTCGACTCCACCGTGAACTACGGGCTGGAAGACGTTGAGCTTGCCACCACCGATGAGGCGCGTGGTGAGAAGACGCCGTGGAATACCTACGCCAAGGAAGGCCTGCCGGATACGCCGATTTCCTCGCCTTCTGATGAGGCAATCCGCGCCATGGAAGAACCTGCCGATGGTAACTGGAAGTTCTTCGTCACCGTGGATAAGGACGGCACCACCGTGTTCTCTGATACCTACGATGAGCACCTGGACCGCGTGGATGATGCCATCCGCTCCGGCGTCCTCGACTCGCAGCGCGAGGGCGAAGGAGCAGGCGCCGGCAACGGCGATGCCGCCTCGGATCAACCGGCTGAATAGGCCGTAGGCCGCAGTCAGAAAGGTAGAGACGAACCCATGCCGCGCGCCGCAGTACTCGGTAGTCCCATCGCTCACTCCTTATCGCCTATCCTGCACAACGCAGGGTATGGCGCAGTCGGGCTTAAGGACTGGTCCTATACCCGCTTTGAGGTTACGGACGATACCCTCGCCCCATTTTTGGAAGATTGTGGTCCCGAGTACCGCGGCTTTTCCGTGACCATGCCCGGTAAATTCGCCGCGCTCGAGGTTGCGGAAGAACAAAGCGAGCGGGCACAGCTCATTGGCTCGGCCAATACCTTGGTTCGCACCCAGCACGGTTGGCGCGCGGACAACACAGATACTGAGGGCGTGCGCGGCGCGCTGCAAGAACTCATCGGGCTCCGGCCCGTGTCTCAGGCCCTTATCATTGGCGCGGGTGGAACCTCCCGTCCGGCGCTGTGGGCTTTAGCAGAACGCGGAATCGACCAGGTAACCATCTTGAACCGCTCGAACCGCCAAGCAGAGCTCCAGCCTTTGGCGGACCGGCTGGGACTCAATCTGCAGTACGCTACTTTTGACGATGATCTCGAGGATCTTTCTCGCTCCGCGGATTTGATTATTTCTACCGTTCCTTCGGCAGCGTTAGAGGATTATCGCTTCCAGCTTGCCCACGCCCCAGTACTCGATGTGATTTATCATCCGTGGCCCACGACGCTCGCCGCCTGCGCCGCTGCGAATGGCTATTTCACCGTGGGTGGGCACGTCATGCTGGCACATCAAGCATTTAGTCAATTCGAGCAATTTACCGGTCTTACCGCACCGCGCGAAGAGATGGTTGCGGCACTGCAAGAAGAGCTTCGCCTTCGCAATCTCTAATCTTTCTGGGAATACGCCCATGTGCGCCGCCATGCCATGAAGAGTGGCAGGGCGGCGCTTAGCCTTATGTCATGGGGATTTTCGGGGGAATAGTTTATGGCCTGTGGGCGTGCGCGTTGTTCTGGTGGGACATCCGCGAGCGACGGTTGCCTGATGTGCTGACGATCCCTGCCGGGATTCTATCTGTCACTTTTGTCAATTGGGGCGGTCTATTGTGGCCGGTGCTATATCTCCTGGTCGCGCTGCGGGGTGCTGGCATCGGCGGGGGAGATATTAAATTGGCCTTGCCGCTAGGAATGCTCGTTGGCGCTGTGGCAGGACCATTGGCCGTTCTCATCGCCTGTGGCGGCGCCGCCGTAATCACCTTGCTGGCAAGCGGTGTAGGGCGCGTCAAGGGCAGCGTGCCTCACGGTCCCTCGATGGTGGTATCCGCTGGGCTGGTCATGGTCTTACATACCCTCTTTGAGGGGGAGGCGAATATATTGGGGTGCCTAGTTGCTCCTTGTGGATAGGTGCCGTGCGATAATACCCGCATGCTTCGTTGGACTACCGCTGGTGAATCCCACGGCCAGGCACTGATCTCCATGTTGGAGCACATGCCGGCCGGAGTGCCCATTACCCGTGCTGATATTTCCCATCAGCTTGCACGGCGCCGCCTAGGGTACGGCCGCGGTGCGCGCATGAAGTTCGAAGCCGATGAGGTAACGCTGCTCGGCGGCGTCCGCCATGGGCTGACCATTGGTAGCCCCATTGCCATCATGATTGGCAATACTGAATGGCCGAAATGGACCACCGTCATGTCCGCAGATCCCATCGATATGGAGGATGAGGACGTAGCCAAGGCGATGAATTCGGGCCGGGGTGCACCCTTGCAGCGCCCGCGCCCAGGCCACGCCGATTTCGCGGGCATGGTGAAGTATAACCACAGCGAGGCCCGCCCCATCTTGGAGCGCTCTTCTGCCCGGGAAACCGCCGCACGTGTTGCCGCTGCGACTGTAGCGCGCAACTTCCTGCGGGAAACTGTGGGCGTTGAGGTTTTCTCCCACGTGATTTCCATTGGCGGATCGCAGCCCTATGCGGGTGCTTCCCCGAGCTTTGTGGATATCGAGGACATTGATAATTCTCCGGTGCGCGCCTTTGACAAGGACGCCGAATCCGCGATGATTTCAGAGATTGAAGCCGCAAAAAAACAGGGCGATACCTTAGGCGGCATCGTCGAGGTGATAGTCGATGGCCTACCGATTGGCCTGGGCTCACATATCTCCGGCGATGACCGCTTGGATGCACAGCTTGCCGGGGCTTTGATGGGCATTCAGGCCATCAAGGGCGTAGAAATCGGCGATGGCTTCGAAGAAGCGCGTCGACGCGGCTCCGAAGCCCACGATGAGATGGTCCGCACCGAAGATGGTATCACAAGGCTAAGCAACCGGGCCGGGGGCTTGGAAGGCGGCATGACTAATGGACAGCAATTGCGTGTCCGGGCCGCCATGAAACCGATTTCCACGGTGCCGCGCGCCTTGCACACGATTGACATGGAAACAGGTGCGGATGCAACCGCAATTCACCAGCGTTCAGATGTCTGCGCCGTGCCGGCCGCAGGAGTGGTGGCTGAAGCCATGGTCTCACTCGTGCTAGCGCGGGCAGTTTTAGATAAATTTGGCGGGGATAGCTTGAGCGAAACCACCCGCGCCATTGCTGCATATGAAGAATACGTATCGCAGCGTCTCGCCTTTAACCAGGAGTAAATGATGACAACCCCAACCGATGTAACGGGACAGCCACATCCTTGCGTCGTTTTGATTGGCCCGCCAGGTGCGGGAAAATCCACGATTGGCCGCCGGCTTTCGCATGCGCTGAATTGCGATCTGGTGGACTCGGATCACCTGATTGAAATGGCCGAGGGAAAACTCTGCGGTGAGGTCTTTAGTGAGAAAGGCGAACCAGCGTTTCGCGAGCTTGAGGCCGAACATGTCACTGCAGCCCTGCAGAAGGGTGGGGTAATAAGCCTTGGTGGGGGCGCGGTGATGACGGCCTCCACGCGTGAGCTTTTGGAGCGCCACACCGTCGTATTCCTCGATATTTCCGCAGAAGAAGGCGCGCGCCGCACGGCCGGTGATCGCAACCGTCCGGTATTAGCGGCGGATAATCCGGTTGAACACTATCGTTCTATCGTGGAAACGCGCAGGCCCTTCTACCTGGAAGTCGCTGATTTCCGCGTGCGCACGGATACTCGCTCCCCGCAGCAGGTCGTGGGCGATATCCTGGGCTTTTTAGAAACCCTCTAGGCGGGTAATTAACCCCGCGCGATCCTGCAGGCTATCGCTCCGTAGAAAGGACAACCTCATGCCCACCATCGCCGTTAACGGACCGAGTCCCTATGAGGTCCGCATTGGGGCAGGCCTCAGCGAAGATATCGCACGGCGCTGCGCGGACACGGGCGCCGATAAGGCAGCGATCATCTTCCAGCCCGCCCTGCGCACCGCCGCAGAAGAACTTGCGGCAGCCGTAGAAGCACAGGGCGTCATCCCCGTCTTGTGCGAGGTACCGGACGCTGAGGCGGCCAAGCAGCTTAGCGTAGTGGGAGGCGTGTGGGATCGCCTTGGTGAGGCCGGCTTTAGCCGCAGCGATATTGTCATCGGTTTAGGCGGCGGGGCCACCACCGACATGGCAGGGTTTGTCGCTGCCGGATGGATGCGCGGAATTAAAGTGATTCAGGTTCCTACGACCCTGCTTGCCATGGTGGATGCCGCAGTGGGCGGGAAAACTGGAATCAATACTAAGGCTGGGAAGAATCTCGTCGGAGCCTTCCACGAGCCGGATTCTGTATTCGTCGATCTGGAACGCCTAGACACGCTGCCACAGGCGGAGATCGTGGCTGGTTCCGCTGAGATCATTAAGACTGGGTTCATTCATGATCCGCTCATTGTAGAGCGCTACGTGGAAAATCCAGATGCTTGCCTTGACCCACGCGGTGTCCTGCCCGAATTGATTGAGCGTTCCATCGCGGTGAAAGCTGCGGTGGTGGGAGAAGATCTCAAGGAAGCCGGGCTGCGCGAGACCCTCAATTATGGGCATACCTTTGGCCACGCGGTAGAAAGGCAAGAAAAGTATGTGTGGCGCCACGGCAATGCGGTAGCCGTAGGAATGATGTTTATTGCCCATCTTTCCCATCGCCGGGACCTGATAGATGCAGAACTGGTGGATTTGCACCGCAGCATCTTGCGCAATATCGGCCTGCCTACGACGTATCAGCCTGGCAAATTCGCGGAATTATATGAGGCGATGACCCATGATAAGAAAAATCGCGATGGGAAGATACGCTTCGTGGCTCTGACCGGAATCGGTGCGACGACGCGGATAGAGGGTCCTTCGCGCGAAGAATTAGAAGCGGCGTATGCCGCCATCACGGAGTAGATATGAAAATCGTTGTTCTCAATGGTCCGAACTTAAATAGGTTGGGAAAACGCCAACCGGACGTCTATGGTTCCACGACGCTGAGCGATGTTGAAAAGCTCGTGTCTGATCGTGCGGTGAAGCACGGGGCAGACATCGAGTTTTTCCAGTCTAATTTTGAAGGCGAGCTCATCGAGAAGGTCCACGCGGCCGCCGATGCTGGTAGTGCGGTCATCATTAACCCAGGTGGTCTGACGCATACCTCCGTTGCTTTGCGCGATGCCTTGGCAGAGATTGCCGATGGCGCCGGGTTCGTGGAAGTGCATATCTCCAACGTGCATGCTCGCGAAGAATTCCGCCATCATTCTTATCTAAGCCCCATTGCCCGCGGCGTCATCGCCGGCCTAGGGGTCTTTGGATACTGCGCCGCAGTAGACTATCTGTGCCAATAATCGCCGACCCGAAACGCGCCCTTTCGGCCGCAAGCGGTAAGTAGGTACTGAACCTGGCCATCGTCGCCGCGGAAATGGATATAGTGGAAGAATAAATTCTTACACTTCAATACGATCCCCGCAAAGGATGATTTTATGGCACTTGCAGATACCCGTTTCAGCGATCGCCGCCGGAAGCTAGCCGCCGAATTAGCTGGTCAGCGCATTGACGCGGTATTGGTAACCCACTTAATCCACGTCCGCTACTTGTCCGGATTCTCCGGCTCCAACGGTGGGCTTTTGCTGCGCAAGGATCTCTCCGCGCTCATGGCTACCGATGGCCGCTATACCACCCAGATTGCCCAAGAAGTTCCGGATCTAGAAGCTGTAGAGGGCCGCGCTGTAGGTAAGGTGCTATTGCAGCAGTTCGATGATGCTCAGTCGCCGGTTCGCGTCGGTTTTGAAGCTGACTACATGTCCGTATCGGAATTGGAAGATCTGAAGGATTCTGCACCGGATGGGGTCACCTTGGTACCCATTTCCGGAATCATCGAAGATATCCGCATCACGAAGGATCCTGTAGAACTGGAAAAGCTGGAGGAGATCGCAGCGATTGCTAACCAGGCATTGGAGGACCTCCTTGCCGCAGGCTCGCTGCGGGCGGGCCGCACGGAGCGCGAAGTTGCCGCTGACCTGGAATTTCGCATGCGCATCCTGGGATCGGAGCGAGTGAGCTTCGATACCATCGTGGCCTCTGGCCCTAACTCCGCAATGCCGCACCACGGCGCGGACGATCGCGTGATAGAAGATGGGGACTTGGTCACCATCGATTTTGGTGCCCACCTGCGCGGATTTAACTCTGACTGCACCCGCACCTACGTCGTGGGCACGGCAAACGACTTTGCCAAGGAAATCTACGATGTGGTGCTGCGCGCCCAGCAGGCTGGTGTCGAGGCTGCGGTAGCGGGCGCTTCGCTTTCCGATGTCGATGCTGCCTGCCGTACCATCATCGCCGACGCCGGATATGGCGACTACTTCGTGCACTCCACCGGACACGGCGTGGGCTTGGACGTGCACGAGGCCCCCTTTGCCGCCACGACCGGTAAGGGAGAGCTGGCCCCGGGAATGACCCTGACCATTGAGCCGGGCGTGTATGTGCCGGGCAAGGGCGGCGTGCGCATCGAAGATACGCTCATCATCACCGATGGAGCCCCAAAGATCATTACCGCCGCTTCCAAGGACTTTACGGAGCTGCCGGTATAGGTAGGCTTGGTCCCGTGCCCTCTCCCTCCTAGGGGGAGAAGATTTTAGGGGGTACCGGTAGCCCGGCGGGTGCGGGCTATCCGGTAGGCTTATACTTTGCTTTCAACCTTTCAACCACAATATTCGGGAGTTTAACCGCAATGGCTGATACTACTGATTTCAAGAACGGACTCGTTCTCAAGATTGACAACAAGCTGATGCAGATCACCGAGTTTCAGCATGTGAAGCCGGGCAAGGGCCCAGCGTTCGTGCGCACCAAGCTTAAGGACGTTGTTTCCGGAAAAACCGTGGACAAGACCTGGAACTCGGGCGTCAAGGTAGAAACCGCTACGGTGGACCGTCGCGACATGACCTACCTGTACAACGATGGCACCAGCTATGTCGTCATGGATGAAAAGACTTTCGAGCAGTTCGAGCTCTCGCCGGAGAAGTTTGGCGATGCTGCCCGTTTCCTGCTGGAGAACATGCGTGTGCAGGTGTCCTTCTACGAAGATGAGGCATTGTTCGCGGAGCTTCCTATCTCCGTTGACCTCAAGGTAGAGCACACCGAACCAGGTCTGCAGGGTGACCGTTCCTCCGGCGGCACCAAGCCCGCCACGCTGGAGACTGGCGCCGAGATCCAAGTTCCGCTGTTCATTGAAATCGGCAATGTACTAAAGATCGATACCCGCACCGGCGAGTACCTGTCCCGCGTCAACAACTAGGGCTTTATCTTGTCTGATAACACTGCTAAGCGGGATATCAACTATAAACGGCATACCGCGCGCTATCGGGCGCGGCGGCGCGCAGCGGATATCCTCTATGAAGCGGAGAACCGAGACGTTGATCCCGTCGCCATCGTTGAGGATCGCGTTGCCTTGGCGCGCGAGGATCGCCACGCTGTAGCGCCGATTGCGGACTACACCAAGGTCATCGTCCAAGGCGTAGCAGAAGAGCTAGACGCTATCGATGACACGATTTCGAGGTACCTTTCCCAGAACTGGGAGCTGCACCGGATCCCCGCTGTCGACCGCGCGATCCTGCGCCTTTCGGTCTGGGAGCTGCTATTTAATCCGGACGTTCCCACCGCGACGGCCGTCGTCGAAGGCGTGGAGCTGGCCTCGCAGTATTCCCACGATCAAGCCGCACCGTATATCCACGCGGTCTTGGATGACGTCGCGCAATCTCGTTCTGAGTTAAGCCCGATGAATAACGTCGGTCAAGAGGAAGAAAGCGACGACGCGGAAGCCGAGGATTCCGAGGATTCCCAAGAGGACTCCGCGCCTTCGACGCACGCAGAAACGCCAGAGGAGTCAGGGGAAGCATCCCCGAGCGCGGAAACGGAAGCGGACAACTCCTAGCTCATTTCTAGTTCCCCGGCTTGCTTAGTTATAGAGGCAAAGAACCGGCCGGGGTACTACTCCTGCCTCCCTCGATGCGAGACGCCGCGGGAGCCAGCCCCGGTTCGCCCGGTCCACCCGCTCCACACCCTGGCGTTTGTACACTGTGTGTCATGGGTAAATTTAAGATCAAAGATGCGCTAGACCTGCGCGCCGGAAAAACCTTTCGGCTTGCAGATGTCGATCCCACGGCGACTCCAGGATTCGATGGCTCAAAGTCCGACCTAGAGAACCGCTTCGAACGCTATGACGATGAGCTCTATGATTTGCAGGAGCGCCTTTTTGCTAATGGCAGGGCACATAGCGATGACGCACCTTCGCTCTTAGTGGTCCTGCAAGGCATGGATACCTCCGGCAAGGGCGGGGCGATTCGTCACGTCTTTTCCGTCTTTGATCCGCAGGGTACCAAGACCGTGGGTTTTGGTAAGCCCACGGAAGAGGAAATGGAACACGATTTCCTGTGGCGCATCCGCAAACACGATCCGGTTCCCGGCCAGGTAGTGGCCTTTGACCGTTCCCACTACGAGGACGTCTTGATCCAACGCGTGCACGAGTGGGTAGATGAGGAAGAAATCGACCGCCGCTTTGAGGCGATTCGTGAGTATGAGCAAGAGCTCGCCGGAAAGCGGGTAAAGATATTGAAGGTCTTTTTGCACATCTCACCGGAGTTCCAAAAGGAAAACCTCATCGAGCGAACCGAGCGTGAGGATAAGTACTGGAAGTACGATCCTTCAGACCTTGAAGAGCGCGGCTATTGGGATAAATACATGGCCGCCTATGAGGATGCCATTCGCCGGACGGATGAGCTTTGGGCACCATGGTTTGTTATCCCCACGGACAATAAGAAGTACGCGCGCATGGCCTTGAAGTACCTCATTGTCGATGCGCTGCGGCACTTGAACCTGTCGTGGCCCGCGCCCGAATTCGATCCGGAGGCAGAAAAGCAGCGCATCCTCGATGCGGACTAGGCACTAGCCGCGGCGCTGAGACCCTAAGGAAGCTTGGATTCTAGGGGTCGTTGCAACAATGATGGTTACTTTGGTGTGATACTACCGGTTTGTGTCAGGGCGCTTGT
>NZ_JBEHFW010000015.1:0-30762 GCF_040225475.1 Corynebacterium sp. KPL2861 | reverse complement strand
TAAGCCTGTACACGCTGATGGTACTGCAACCGGGAGGTTGTGGGAGAGTAAGTCACCGCCGACACCAAACAACAAAAACAACAAAATAACGTTAGTACCGAGAGGGGCAAGGACACCGATTCCAAAGGTGTGCTTGCCCCTCTTCTTCGTGATCCCATAGTTTTCTATAATGTAGCCTATGAGGACTCTTGCACAGGCGGTGACCGATCTCGTTCGGACCAATGACCCTGATCTGTACAAGGGTGAACGCGGAGTGTATTACAGCGACCGCATATTTGAAGCTGCTGAGCTATTAGAACAAGCAGTGGAGGATCCTGCACAACTTCTCGGGATTGTGCCGCCGAGTTTGTCCGATATTGTGCTTGTTTCTCTAGACGCTGTAGAAGAGATTCTTAAGACTATCCCCAGGGTGAATGATTATGCCCATGCCGTAAGGGATGCCGGCGAAGTCTTGGCGCGGGTAGTTCCTTCCGCAGCGCAGCGAGCTAGTTATTCTGGTTGCGCTTTGGCTGGCTGGTTTATACGAATGAATGAGATTCTCCCAGCGGAAGAAATCGACCTCGACCCAGTCTATTTGGCACCTGCCTTTGGTGAAGAGGGGGTGGCTCGCATCCGTTCGTGGAATACGGCGGAGCAAGGTAGTGGATACGTGGGGCGTCGGCTAGCGGTACTAGAAGGAGCTAGTGAGGCCGTCCTTCGTACCCATGGTCTCAAGGGAAGTGCGGCGTCGCGCTATGAGGAGATTATTGCCGGCCTTTGTAATATCGGCCGCTACGATCTTGCCTTCGATTGGTCCGAGAAGGCAGTTGGTGAGTGCGCCCCAGCGGAAGTCCGAAATATCGCTTCGCGTTGGGCCGTACTTGCTAAGGAGCATTTTCCCGAACACTCGGAGCGCGTGGCTCGCAGTGTATTCGACACATATCCAGAACTGTCGTCCGCTCAGCAACTCTATGCTGCGGGCACCGACAAGGCGAATTCTGCGACTCATATACAAGCCACGTTGGCGGCGAAGCCGTGGGACTTAGCGATGTTCCAGCACTTGTGCCTTGAAGACCCTGGACTTGCCTGGAGAACCGTCGCAAAGGCGGGAATGGAACAGTCAATGGCGCAACGGTTCCTTGATGACCTCCCGGAGCAGGCTCTTCCCTTCGTTCGCGACGATGTCGCAACGTATTTAGATTCGACTCGGGTTGGTCGCGATATGGGCATCGAGCTGCTGCAGACCATGAGGGAAAAGTCGGCGGAGCTAGGGGAGCCCTGGGAAGCGGACTTCAATGCATTCTTGACAGGCCTGCGCCGTCGCTACGCCGAACGGCATGTCATTTTAAGGCGACTGGACGAGGTTTTTCTTATTTCTTAATTCGACTACCGCTAAAACGCCCAGGTAGTTCCTATAGGCAACCATGAAGTCAACGGCACCAGGTAGGGACAGCAATGTACGGACACTGCTCACGGGTGTACAAATCCGTTAACTTGTTGTAAGCGTGTTTACATGAGCGAGTCAGTGATCAGTTTGCGCGTTAACGCGAAGCAAAAGGAGCGCCTAGATGCGCTTGCTTCGCGGACTGGACGGACAGGGGCCTTCTATCTTCGCAAGGCCCTAGATTCCTACCTAGATGAACTTGAGTATGTGTATGCGCTCGAAGCCGAAGCCGAAGCAGCCCGATGCGGAGAATTGGACACAATCTCGTTGCAGGAGTTAGAGGACGAGTGTGGCTTGGTCGATTGAGTTCACCCCACGTGCGGTTAAGTCGTTCCGTTAGGTCGGACCAAACGGGGGTCAGCTCCGACTGATTTAGACGATTTTGGTCCTCCGCTTTGCTAACGCGCTTCGCGGTATCAAGAACGGCCTTCCGTAGGGGATTCCGACTACAAGGTGATCATGTTGCCCATCACGCTTGGCTTATTCGACTAGAATTATTGAAAACTATTTGCGACACTCTCGTAGATTAAATATTCTAAACAGGGCTATCTAACCTGATTGCTATCAGCATTTTAGTCTTTGACGTGATTTGCATGTATCCATTTGCCGTCCAGTTGCAAATCTGTGTACTTATACGTACACACACCACATCCGCTCACAATGAAAATTGTGATGGTGTGGTTTTCATTTTTATGGGGTCAGGTCCGTGCGCGCATTAAAGCTGTGCATGAGAAAGCCCGAACCATCGATAGGCTCGAGACGAATGCTAGTAGAGCACGGCAGTCATCGGGGAGTTGTTAATTATGGCTGTCTTGGCTTCTAACTCAGCATGTGAAGGGGAAACCTCGATAGGGGAGCTCTTACATCTAATTTTCGTATCATGGAAAATACGATAACTAAATCCAACCGTAACCGTCCCACCATCCCTCACTAACGCTTTGTCTCTTCCCCAGTGACAATTGCTTACGATCCCATCGCACTCAACGCGCGGGAACGTAAAAATCTTGTGGAACCACCAGCTCACCCAAGTTGGTTTGAAAACCGTGCGGATTTCACGGCAGTCCACAAAGTTCTCTACGTTTTTATCGTCTTCCAATTCTAGGTACCCTTTCTCAACAGGAATGGTCGAAGCAGGGGCCTGACCCCCGGACAGTGGACACGTCGGGGGTCAGGTCCGTCAGAGTAAGCTCTTCTACCGCAATACCGCTCTATATAGGAGCGGCTTGAGGTAACTCTGCTACTTGCCCGCGTGATTGCTACGGTGGCTGAAAGGTCATCATTACAACAGGATGCCCCATAAGAGTTAGAGCATTTCATGGATTAGTAATCCAGTGAATTTTTACCAACACCACCACAACATCAAAACCGACCGACGCGTCAACTACAACATGGACCTAGGCACCGGCACCGTACCTACCAAGTAGACCACCCGAAAGGACCACTGGCCACCCACAACACACACTGGCACTACACCTGGAAGCAATTCTTAGACCACAAAAAGAAAAAGCACCAGAAACTATTTGGTGCTTGAGAGTCCTGACTAGAGGACGAGCAGGTCATAGCGGGTGGATTTGACATCGGAAAGCCGCTTTCGGGCGCGCTCTAGGCGCTGCCATTGTTCCTGGGGGATGGATTTGCGGGCGATGGTGACGGTTTCAGCATCGGGGGTTCCCCAAGCAATGGGCATGGGGGAGATTTGCTGCCAATGCTCCTTATCGGAAGTAGAACGCTGGCCGGACACGGCGGCGACTGGAACCTTGGTGCCCACGGTGCGTTGGACGCCGGGAATGGAGGTCACCGTGCGCAGGCACGCGCCCCAACGCGGGGGCAGGGAAGGATCCACGTTGGTATTGACCAAAGCCATGAGGACCATGTCACGCTCGTTGACCTCCGCGATGACGGCGGGAGCCAGCGGATAGGAGTCATAGAGAGATTGCGCCGTTCCCACCTTGCTGGCGGCGGCAACGCCGACAATCGCCACGACAATGCCGAACAGGATAAGCCCTAATCCCAAGGTAATACCCCAAGAAAACCTCCACCACACGGCGGCACCGGCGATTACGAGAATCAGCCCGAAGATAAGCCCGGACACGCGCAGGCGGTTGGAATCACGAAGTAGCTCATTATTGGACTTAGCAAAGGACTCGTCAACGTCGAACTTAAAGATCTTCATTGTCCTAAGTCTACTGCGTCCATGAGCCGGTAGGCATATCCTTGCTCGGCGAGGAAGCGTTGGCGGTGCATAGCGTAGTCCGCATCTAGGCTGTCGCGGGTGACCAGGGTATAAAAGAGCGCCTCGGTTTCCTTCGGTCGCAGCAGGCGGCCAAGGCGTTGGGCCTCTTCTTGCCGGGAGCCAAAGGTGCCGGAGACCTGGATGGCTAGTGCAGCTTCGGGCAGGTCAATGGAGAAGTTGGCCACCTTGGAAACGACGAGGATGGCCAGCTCGCCCTCGCGGAATTGCTGGAAGAGCTTTTCGCGCTTGGCGGTAGAGGTGGTGCCATCGATGACGGGGGCATCGAGGTGTTCACCTAATTCGCGCAGTTGGTCCACGTATCCGCCGATGATGAGCGCTTGCTGGTCGTGGGAAGCAAGGATCTTATCGACGGCGCGGAGCTTAGCCGAGGCTTGGGCTGCGATGCGGTAGCGGTCGCGCGGCTGCGCGGTGGCATAGAGCATGCGTTCTTCTGGGTCCATATCTACACGGACCTCAATGCATTCCGCGGTGGCGATGTAGCCGGCCATTTCCAGCTCTTTCCACGGCGCATCGTAGCGCTTCGGGCCGATGAGGGAGAACACATCGCCCTCCCTGCCATCCTCGCGCACGAGGGTGGCGGTAAGCCCTAGCCGGCGCCGCGATTGCAGGTCCGAGGTCATGCGGAATACGGGTGCGGGAAGCAGGTGTACTTCGTCGTAGATAATAAGGCCCCAGTCGCGGGAATCGAAGAGCTCGAGGGCGCGGTATTCACCCTTGGTTTTCCGCGTGACCACTTGATAGGTGGCGATGGTAATCGGCTTGATTTCCTTCTTCTCGCCGGAGTATTCGCCGATATCGTTTGGAGAAAGCGTGGTGCGGCGCAGGAGTTCGTCGCGCCACTGGCGGCCGGCGACGGTATTGGTAACCAAGATGAGGGTGGTGGATTGCGCCTTTGCCATGGCGGCGGCACCGACGATGGTTTTGCCGGCACCGCAGGGCAGCACGACGACGCCAGACCCGCCGGACCAGAAGGCGTCGGTGGCGTATTCCTGGTAATCACGCAGGTGCCAGCCGTCCTCGTTGAGCGCGATGGGGTGAGATTCGCCGTCGATATAGCCGGCAAGGTCTTCGGCGGGCCAGCCGGCCTTGAGGAGTTCTTGCTTGAGGCGGCCGCGTTCTGAAGGAGCCACGGCGATGGTGTTGTCATCGATGCGCGAACCCAGCAGTTTTCCTACCTTGCCGCGGGAGAGCTCGGTGAGGATAGCGGGCTCTTCGGATTCGAGGATGAGCCCGTGGGCGGGGTGCGCCTGGAGGCGGACTCGGCCGTAGCGTGACATGGTCTCGGCGACATCGACAAGCAGCGATTGCGGGACCGGGAACCGGGAGTAGGTTTCTAGGACATCGACGACCTGCTCGGCGTCGTGCCCGGCGGCGCGGGCATTCCAGAGTGCCAGGGAAGTAATGCGGTAGGTATGTACGTGTTCGGGGGCGCGTTCCAGCTCCGCGAACGGTGCGAGGGCGGTGCGCGCAGCGGCGGAATCTGGATGATCGACTTCCAGCAAGACGGTCTTGTCTGACTGCACAATCAGTGGTCCGTTCATGCGTCTAGGGTAACGGAGGTGATGCGGTGCAAGGGAAACCGGATGGTGGAGCCATCGGCGGCGCGGGCATCGATTTGGCCGCCGGCGACGGTAAGCGGGGTAACGGTGCGGGTCTTGGTATTGCCATTTTTATCGGCATAGCCAATGGTGATGGGGCGTGCGGTGCGCGCGGCGGCGTGGACCAGATCCAGGTTGGGCAGGCTCGGGGCCTCGCCGGTGGTGAGGTTGCGCAGCGCACGCGCGATATCCGGCGGCGCGGCCTGGGCGCGAGGGCTGGGTGTGGGAAGCGTTGCGGGCTCGGGCGCGATGGACAGGCTAGCGCCGTTTTCGTCCTCGGCAGCGGGGGAGAGGCCGTTTTCGCGCAGGCGCTCCAACAGCTCGCTGACGCGCAGCTGGGAAATCGCGACCGTGGGGGCCAGCAGGCGCAGCGGGGCGGCCTTCGCGGCGATCTGCAAGAGGGCTGGGTCCTCGCTGCGCAGGTAGGACAGGGCAGGGCCGGAGCGCAAGGTGCCGTGGCGCTTGGCGATGTCCTCGATGTGGAACGCCAGCGTATGCGGGACATCGCCATGCGCGGCGAAGAAATCGCGGATTTCAGTGCCCGTCATCCCGCGGTCGAGGCCGCGGCGAAGGGAGGCATCGCTAATGCGGTAAACGCTGGCGAGGCCGGGTGATTCCAGATCCGCGAGGGACTCCAGGGTGTGGTGGGCCGCGGGCTCGAGGGGCCCTGGCACGAGCACGGTCATATCCGCCTGAACCAGGAAATAATCGATGGTGTCGGGCGTGAGGGAATCGGCGGCATTGAAGCCATCGATAAGCACGCTGGTGGCTCGCCCGAGCGCGATGGCGCCTATCCATTCGGCCTCGCGGTGCAGCTCCTCGATGGTCTCCGGGGAGGTATGCGTGGCAAAAAGCGGGAAGGAAAAATGCAGATCCGCTTGAAATTCGGCCGCGGACAGCGGCTGCGCGGAGTGGAGGTAGACATCGAGAATATGCCGGCGAAATTTGGGCAGGCGGTCGGTGCTGGCAGAGAGCACCCGACCGGATTCCCACGGGGTCCAGGGGGAGTATTTCCAGGCCGCGAGGAGCACGCGCCACTGCGCGGCTAGTTCCGCATCGAGCCACTCTTGGGCGGAGTCGGTGGGCGCGAGGAAGTTCCCTTCGTACCCGGACGGCTCGCCGCGGTTGATGAGCCGCGCAGATAGGCCAAGCGTAATCAGGCGGCGCAGCTCTGGTTCCGCGATGTCGAGCTGCTTGCTGAGCTGGGCAAGGGGGCGCACGCCGACGGTTTTATCCTTGAGCAGTTCGATCGGCCGAGCGCCGAGGGCAGAAATGAGCTGTTGCATGCCGCGCACCACGGACAGGCCTGCGGCGGTACCGGCGTCATCGGCCTTGCGGTCAGCGGTGGGCTGGCCGCGGCGCGCGGAGGGCTCGATGGGAATGTGCGGAGCGGTGTGCCCCTTCATCGCGCGGTGAACCTCGCGCGGGAGGCGAACGGTCTGGGAGTCGACGCGCTGCAAAAGCTGCTTCGCAATCAGCCGCGGCACGGGGTGGGACGGATTGGTCTCGCGGGTGGTACCGATGCCATTGGAGCGCGCCAGGGTGGCAAGGACGTGGCGTTCGTCTTCGGCGAGGGCATCGATTGTGGCGGGCGATACCTCGAGTTGATTAAGCAGCGACCAGCCGGTGGGCAGCGCAGGCATGACCTCTGGCGGAATCTGCACCGCGCCGAAGGCGAGGCCGCGCTCCTTGAGCTCGCGGGTAATTTCGGGGTTGTGGTCTTCTACCTCTGCAAGCTCGCCGCCGCGCTTGGCGATGTCCTCCAGCACCGCCAACTGTTGCGCGTTACACTCCGCTAGCGCTCGGGCGATAGAGGTGCGCAAGAGGAGTCGCGTAGCCAGTGCTGCGATGGAGGGAGGCAGCGGGGTTAAAACGTCGGGGCGGTGGCGAAGGATGGTGGCCAGTTCCTCTTCTGAAAGGGAATTAAGCCAGGTGCGAAAATGCGGGAGGTGGGAGGACTGAGTCATGATAAATCACAATTTTAGCGCCCAATTGAGTTACGTTTTTGCCCGAGGTTTGAAATAATAAAGCTATGTCGAATGAAAAGAATGGCTTTGTTTCCCCGGCGTGGCCGGACAATGAACACCGCGAGCATGCAATTACGGAAATTTCTGCGCCTTTTGCTGGTGCTTCCAGCCCTTACGGCGATGAATTGGTGCTGCCGATGCCGGCAGAGAAGTTGAACTACGTTCACCCGTATACCCGCATCAACCGCTAAAAAATTCCCCTTGCTGCGGACGGCAAGGGGAATTTTTATGTGCTTATTTAGCGGCTGAAGTTCTCAACCAGCTGCGCAACCGGGTCGATGACGTTGCGGTTCGCGGAGTAGAACGCGTTAAAGTCGTGGCGGTTGGCGTGGTAGAAGTCGGTGAACTGCGCCGGCAGCTGCAGGCCATAAGCGTTAGCGGTGTCCTTAACGAGGTTGTAGACGGCGTCTACGGCGAGCTCATCGGACTTGTTTTCTACTGCCTGCTGCACTGGCTGCGGTGCCTCAGCGGGTGCGGAAGGAGCGCTGCGCTCGGTCGGCGCGGAGTTCAGGCCGAGGGAGGCCGAGCATGCGGGCCATGCGCCCCAGCCCTGGTTAGCCAGGGTGCGCTCAGCGATGACAATCTGCTGCTCGCGGGATGCCTGGTTAGCGGTAGGGGCGAATTCACCGCCACCGTATGCCTGCCAAGTCTGCGCGTTGAACTGCAGGCCACCGTGGTAGCCATTGCCGGTGTTGATGTGCCAGTCACCACCGGACTCACACTGTGCGAGGCGGTCCCAGTCGGAGTCAGGGGCAGCGGCGGCGTTCGGTGCCATGATGGCAGCGGCTGCGCCCAAGGCAACGGTGCCTGCGGTGAACTTAGCGGCAAAGTGGTTAGTCTTAGCGGAGTGGCGTCCCATAAAAGTAGTCCTTTCCGTGGTGCCCGTTTTCGTGTAAATGTTTTGCGCCTAGAAGAAAGGATGGGCAGGGAAACCTTCTTTGCGGCGACACTGAGGGCTAGCGTAGTGGTTTATAACGAAATAGTCACGTTCTGGGCACTAAATGGGAAAGAATTGAGACTATTGTGGTTCCGTCCGCAATATTTCCGCAGGTAGCGGTTGCAGTGTGAACTATGTCACACGCCACGTGGAGCTTCTGTTCTGTATAACTTCCAGCTAAACTTAAGGATTTACCCAAGAGAAGAGGTGGATACCTATGCCCATTGGCAAAGTGAAGTGGTATGACGCCGAGAAAGGTTTCGGTTTCGTTAGCAACCCGGGCGATGAAGACGTCTACGTCGGCCGGAATGTCCTGCCCCAGGGAGTAGAAGAAATCTTTCCGGGCCAGCGCATCGAATTCGATTTCGCGGCGGGGCGCCGCGGACCGCAGGCGCTGCGGGTGCGCGTGCTGGACAAGCCGCGCCGCCGCACGCCGTCGCGTAAGCCGGAAGAGCTCGGCAGCATGGTCTCTGATGTTATGACCCTGCTGGAATCGCAGGTGCAGCCGGTGTTGAACTCGGGGCGCTACCCCGAGCGCAAAACCGGGCGCCAAGTAGCAGAAATCCTGCGCGCGATTGCGAAGGATTTAGATAGTTAATCATCCATGGTGGATAGGGACCACACGGTGGCGAGGGGGGTTTCTTCGCCATCGTCGTCGGTGCCAATCATGAGGGAGGAAACCTCCACCACCATAAGCCGGGGGCGCTCGCCAGTCGATGCCTCGATGGGATCTACCGAACCGGGGATATCCACCTCGGTCGTTTCATTCGCACCGTGAGAGGTTTCGTCATTGGCGGCGGGATCATCATAAATGGAGAGCACCTTCCATTCGTGATTTGAGATCTCTTCGGGGATGTTCAGATGCAAGGTGTCATCTTTGCCCACCGTTAACTGGGGAACATCGCCTTCGGGGCACTCGGTTCCCGGCTCGCAGACGAGGTAGGGCGTGACCTCCTTGGAGTTATCTCCCACGGAGGCGGTAATCGCAATCTCACTCGGCTCTTTGCCTGGCCGCGAATTATGCCAACTCTGAAAGATCACCACGGAGGCGACGATGAGCGCCACGACTACGATGAGCGCGAGGATCTGCAGCAGCGACTTTTTCCTTGCTTCCTTACGGGTTGCCATGGCCCATTACTTTACTCGAACGCGGTAGAGCTCATCCCACCGCTTGCCGGTAAGCCAGAATTCATCGGTGCCCGCGATATGAGCGATGCCGTTTAAGACATCATCGGGATCGGTATATTTCGATTTATCTATGGCATCGGTAGAAATCACTGCGGTCACCTCGCCGGAGGAGGGATCTATGCGGTAGATATCTTCACTGCCCCACACGTTGGCGTAGACATCACCGTCCACGCATTCCAGCTCGTTAAGATTTTCTACCGGCGAGCCCTCAAGGGTGACTTCCGTGGTGGAGCGCTCCGCAAAGGTTTCTGGATCCATGTGCCGCAGGGCAGAGGTGCCATCGGACATGATGAGCTCGTCCTGGTTGGCGCATAGCCCCCAGCCTTCGCCGGCATAGGTGGCGGTGTCAATGTGCTGGAAGTCGCCGTCATAGCGCAGCGCCTGCCCGCGCTTCCAGGTCAACTGCCAGATGGAGTCGCCATATTGGGTAATGCCTTCCCCAAAAAGCGATTCATCCAGGGCGTGGTCTTGGAGGACCTCGCCGGTCTCAGGGGAGAAGCGGATGAGTTTAGATTCGCCCCATTGCCCAGTGCCGAGCAGGAGGTTGCCCTCGCCGTCTTCCTCTAGTCCTTGCGTAAAGGAGTTCTCTGGCAGCGGCGCGGTATCGAGGACCTCGACTGAAAGGTGCTCGGGAGCGGAAGGGGCCGAAGAATCAGAAGCATCAGAGGAACAGGCGGTCAAGGCGCAGCAGGGCACGGCAATGAGTGCGGCGCGGCGGAGAAACGACATGCACCATATGTACCACTGTCGTCGGGCCATCATGAATAATGAGGGGCGTGAGTAAGCGAAAAGCAAATCCGTTGATCGATTCCCGCGCCGTACGCATTGCGCGTGAGGCTTTGGAAGAGGTGGGGGAAGGGGGCATCGGCAAGCATAGGGGCGTAGCCGGAATGGGCCGCAACGTTGTCACCCATCGCTTTGAAGCGGATATGCCAGGATACCCAGGCTGGGAATGGCAGGCCGTGCTCGCGTGCGCGGAAGGCTCGCGCTACGTCACCGTCAATGAGGTGGCGCTGGTACCGGGCGGGGAAGCGCTGCAGGCCCCGGAATGGGTGCCGTATGAGGACCGCGTGCTGCCGGGGGATTTGGGCCCGGGGGATCTTATGCCGCCGGCCGTCGATGATGAGCGCCTAGATGGAAATGAGCTTTCCGCCAAGGGCCTAGCGGATGCCAAGCAGCGCTGGCAAGAAGAATATGGCCCAACCTCGGAGATGGCGGCCAAGGCGCATCTGCAGTGCCGCACGTGCGCGTTTTATATGCAGCTGATGGATAACTTTGGGGTATGCGCCAATGAGTATTCCGCCGATGGCCGCGTGGTGCATGCGCGCTACGGGTGTGGTGCGCATTCGCAGACGCGGGTGAGTGAGGAGAAGGCGCCGGCCGCGGCCTTCGATGACGAAAAGCCCATTTACCAAGATTTTGAATTTGGGGATTAAAGCAGCACACTTAGGGCGTAAAAATACCGCTCTACGTGAAAGGGCACGGCGTGAAAGCCACTCTCGATCGCTATTTCCAGATTTCTGAACGCGGTTCCACCATTGGAACTGAGCTACGCGCGGGAACGGTCTCGTTCTTCGCCATGGCATATATTATTTTGCTCAACCCGCTGATCCTGGGCACGAGCCCGGATGCGGAGGGCTATACCTTAGGCGTGCCGCAGGTCGCGGCAGCTACGGCGCTGGTCGCCGGCGTCATGTCCATCGCCTTCGGCGCGATTGCGAAGTACCCCTTCGCCATGGCCGCGGGACTGGGCATGAATACCTTCGTCGCCATCAGCATGGTCGCCACCAGCGGGCTGACCTGGCAAGAAGCCATGGGCCTAGTGGTAATCGAGGGCCTTATTATCGTCCTGCTCGCCGTGTCCGGTTTCCGCACCGCAGTATTTGACGCCATCCCGCAGCCCATGAAGGCCGCGATGGGCGTGGGCATTGGTATGTTCATCGCCATGATTGGTTTCGTGGACGGCGGGTTTGTCACCCGCGTGCCCGATGCCGCACAGACCACCGTGCCGGTGGGCCTGGGAATTAATGGATCGATTGCCACCTGGCCGGCGGTGGTCTTTGTCATTGGCCTTATCATTTGTGCCTTCATGGTCATCCGCAATGTCCCGGGTGGGCTTTTTATTGCCATCATCCTCAACACGGTGATCGCCTTTATTGTCCAGGCATTCACCGACTCGGAGGACTGGGGCATGGCCGCCCCAGAGGCCCCAGATGCGCTGGGTGGCATACCGGACCTTTCCATCGTGGGCGATGTGAACCTGGTGGGCGCCTTTGCCAATATCGGCGTGATTTCCACGGTCCTGCTCATCTTTACCTTGCTGCTGACCAACTTCTTTGATGCCATGGGCACCATGACCGGGCTGGGTAAGCAGGCCAAGCTCGTGGATGAAAACGGCAACCTGCCGGGCATGAAGAAGGCTCTGGTTGTGGAAGGCACCGGTGCGGTCGCCGGTGGTTTGGGCTCGGCATCCTCGAATACCGTCTTCGCGGATTCCTCTGCCGGCATTGCCGATGGCGCGCGCACCGGCCTGGCCAATATCATGACCGGCCTGCTGTTTATCGCCGCCATGTTTTTCACCCCGCTCTATGAGATCGTGCCCATCGAGGCCGCCGCGCCCGTCCTGGTCATCGTGGGCGTGATGATGGCTGCGCAGCTCACGGATATCCCGTGGACGCGCATGGAAGTGGCCATCCCGGCCTTCCTTACCATCGTGGTCATGCCGTTTACCTATTCGATTGCCAACGGCATCGGCGTGGGCTTTATTACCTTTGCGCTCATGTCCACCTTTGCTGGTAAGGCCAAGCAGGTGCACTGGATCATGTGGCTGCTTGCTGGCTTGTTCGTCATTTACTTTGGCATCGATCCGATTTCGGAGGCCATCGGCTAGCCTGGAAGGCATGCATATTTCTGATCCCCGTGACCCTCGCCTGGATGATATTCGGAACCTCAACAAATCCGATAAATCCGGCGAGGGTTTGGTCATTGCAGAAGGCCCCTTGGTGGCAGCCCGCCTGATGGAATCGCGGTTTCCCATGCGGTGCCTGGTGGGCTTTCCCCAGAAGCTGGAGGCCTTCTTTGCAGAGTACGGAGAGCCAGAGTGCCCCGTCTACGAAGTATCGCGTGAGACCCTCGCGGAGGTCGCAGGGTTCGATATGCACCGCGGGTTGGTTGCCGCCGCAAACCGCGCCCCAGAGCCGGAGGTGGGCGAGATTCTGGAGCAGGCCCGCACCATCGCCGTGCTGGAGGGCGTGGGGGATCATGAAAATATCGGCGCCATTTTCCGCCATGCGGCCGGCATGAACGTGGATGCGGTAGTGCTCGGCTCCGGTGCTGCGGATCCGCTCTATCGTCGCTCGGTGCGCGTATCCATGGGTCATGTGCTGCGCGTGCCGTTTGTGCATTTAGAGGGCGGTTTCACCACGTGGCAGCGTTCCTTGCAGGCGCTTGCCGATGCCTCTTTTACCCTCATTTCCTTAACCCCCAACCCCCAAGCGGTGCATCTGGCGGAGGCCATGCACGGGCAGGACAAGGTGGCCATGCTCGTTGGCGCGGAGGGCCCCGGGCTTACCGAGCACGCGATGAAGGCCACCGATATCCGCGCGCGGATTCCGATGGCCCCAGGTACCGATTCCCTTAATGTGGCAACCGCCGCCGCCATTTCCTTTTATGAGCGCCAGCGTTCCTTGAGCGACTTGAACGTCTGACGCAGCCAGTTGCCAATTAGCGAGCCGAGGTGCTTGGCGGTGGAAAGGATCTCATCGCCGGTGGAATCCGGCTCGGCATCGTGGTCCTCGTAGTCGTCATAATCATTAAGGCCCAGCTTATTCGCGGATTGAGCGGCGAACTCGCTGACCGGCTGCTTCGGCTTCGGCGGATCGATCTTGGGTTCTGGGCGCCCGTCGACGGCATAGCCCACGACGTCCAGGTCCGGGCCTTCCTGTCCCACGGTGATGCCCAACCAGTGTTTTTGGGCGGCCTCCATGATGCTGTGGGGGCGAAATGGCAGGGAAATGCCGCCGAGGGATTCGTCCTTTTCGCCGGCCCAAAACGGCGCCTCGAAGGGCTCGGGCAGGCCGGTGTCCTCGTAGAGACGGTCGCGGGAGGCACACAGGCAGCGCTTGAGCTCGCCGCCTTCCCACAGCGCGAAGCCCGCATAGTCCTCGTCCGCGTTGCTGACCAGGGCGATAACCCGCTGGGCGGGAACCGCGTTCAAGAGGTCTTGCGGCAGCTGGGAAAGCAGGACGGAATCGCCCTCGCAGACCGTTTGCACCACGGTAATGCCCGGGTAGCCGCCGATGTAGTACTCATTCGGATCCGTCTGCGCGGAACGGTTCAGGGGGAATTGCCCAATCGGGGTGACCGGGAAATTCGGGTTGAGTTGGGCTAGGAACTTGCGGCCGAACCCGCGGTCCGCCTTGGGCTCGGTCTTGAGTACTTCTTCGGCACCTGGCTTGGAGATGTACCACAGCGTGAGAACGGCATGAGAGATGTCCACTGTTTAGTCCCTTGGGCGCTTGGTATTGGAGCGAACGCCCAAGAGTACGTCCTCCCAGTGTGGGGTGACGGCTTTGCGGCGGCGCTTCGAGGGCTTGGACTCGGAGGAAGGATTCTGCAGGAATTCCTCTTCTTCCGTCTCCTCGTTGGAACCGGAAATATCGGTGACATTGGCGGGCTGATCGCCATCAATGGCCTCGTCGTAGCGGCCGCTGCCCAAGGAGGTTAGCGAGCGCACCGGTTGTACGAAGTCCGGGTCCGTAAGGTCTGCCGCGACCGAGTTGCGGGCCTCGACCGTAGCGGGGGAGGACATGGACTGCTTAAAGGTCCATTCCGCCTCGTTTTCAGAAAGGCCCGCCTTCCAGGTCACGCGTACAACCCACGGCTCACCCTGGTGGCGGTAGGCGTCCCACGTGGACTCCGAAAGGGAGTGGCCGCGGGCGGCAAAAGAGCTGGCCAGCACCTCCCACAGGGTGAGCTTGGCAGGGCCATCCTCGCGCACTGGGTGGGCCTGCTTGGCCACCTCAGAAATGCGATTGCGCTCCAGCATGACTGGGTAGGCGAAGGGCTCGATGCGTGATTCATCGACGTGCATTTCTTCCGCTAGCTCTGCCGTGGAAGCACCGGCGCGGATGCGGTTTTGGATCTCGGCCGGCCGGATCTGCTTTTCTTCCTCTTCGTGGGAGGGCTTGGGCATCGGCGCTAGCTTCGGCGGCTCTGGCTTGCTAGCGGTGGGCGTGAGGGCGGAACGCAGCTCATCGGTGATGGGAAGGGAAAACTCTTCGCCTTCTTCGGTGCGTAGCACCAATGAGTCTTCGCTCGATTCGCTGTCAACGAGAAACAGCTCGCGCATAGTGTGGCGCTCCTTTGCCTATCGACGGAAGGACGGATCTGTGATGCAGTCAACTATAACGCGAAAACGCCCCGCGCCATGCGAGGCGGCGGGGCATGTTGATGACTTAGTTGGCATCCAGCACGTAGTCGATGCACTGCGTGAGCTTGGCGATGTCCTCGGTTTCAATCGCCGGGAACATGCCCACGCGCAGCTGGTTGCGGCCGAGCTTGCGGTACGGCTCGACATCGAGGATGCCGTTGGCGCGCAGGGTGGCGGCAAGTTGTGCGGCATCCACGGATTCGTCGAAATCGATGGTGCCCACGACCAGCGAGCGCGCTGCCGGGTCGCTGACGAATGGGGTGGCCTCCGGGCGAGATTCGGCCCAGTTGTACAGCGTGGAGGAGGACTCGGTGGTGCGCTTGACCATGCCGTCGAGCCCGCCATTGTCATTCATCCACTTAATCTGGTTATCCAGCATGAGCAGGGTGGCAATCGCCGGGGTGTTATAGGTCTGGTTCTTGCGGGAGTTAGTAACCGCAGTCTGCAGGTTCAAAAACTCCGGGATGAAGCGATCGGAGTTATTGATCTTTTCGATGCGCTCCAGGGCAGCCGGGGACATCGCGGCGAGCCAAAGGCCGCCGTCGGAAGCAAAGCACTTCTGCGGCGAAAAGTAGTACACGTCGGTCTCTGCGATATTGACGGGGAGGCCGCCGGCGCCAGAGGTGGCATCGACAAGCACGAGCTGCTGGTCGTTGTGGGGGTGGGGGCGAACGACTTCCGTCATTGCGCCGGTCGAGGTCTCATTGTGGGCCCAAGCGGCGACATCGGCATTGGCCGCGAGCTCGCGCGGATCCGGTGCGGTGCCGGCGGGAGATTCGGTCAGGGCCGGGGCATCAAGCCATGGAGCCTTGGAGGAGGCTTTGGCAAACTTGGTGGAGAACTCACCAAAGGTAAGGTGAGCCGACTGGCGCTCGATGAGGCCGAAGGTAGCCGCATCCCAAAAAGCCGTGGCGCCGCCCAAGGACAGGACGATTTCGTATCCCTTCGGAAGAGAAAAGAGATCGCTTAAGCCCTCGCGCACGGAACCGACGAGGTTTTTCACCGCCGGCTGGCGGTGCGAGGTGCCCACGATAGCGGGGTCAATAGCCTCGATCTGGGCGGGGCGCACCTTGGAGGGTCCGCAGCCAAATCGGCCATCGGAAGGCAAGAGATCTGCTGGCAGTGTGATTTCTGGAGTACTCATGCCGCTAGTGTAGAACAGTTCCGGTTGAATGGCAGGTATTTTGATGCCCGTAAACATGTTGGCAGTATCACAAAGTTTGCTAGAGTGTGAATAGGTATAAGGCTGACTTGTGTAAGTTAGCGCCTTAAAGAACTCTTTAACAGGGAAAGGAAATTCCGTGTCTACTGAAGAAAACAAGGTAGTACTCAAGCACGCTGGCAACGAGTACGAGATGGATATCAAGCAGTCCACTGAGGGCGATTCCGGCTTCGATATCTCCAAGCTCCGCAAGGAAACCGGGCTTGTTACCTTCGACCCCGGCTACACCTCCACCGGCTCCACCGAGTCCAAGATTACCTTTATTAACGGTGAGGAGGGCATCCTTCGTTACCGTGGCTACGATATCGCTGAATTGGCAAATAACGCCACCTTCAATGAGGTTTCCTACCTGCTGATTAAGGGTCACCTGCCGGATGAGCAGGAACTGTCGGAGTTCAATAACGCCATCCGCCACCACACCCTCTTGGATGAGGACTTTAAGGCGCAGTTCAACATCTTCCCGCGCGATGCACACCCGATGGCCGTGCTTGCGTCCTCCGTGAACATTCTCTCCAGCTACTACCAGGACCAGCTGGACCCACTGGATGAGGAGCAGCTGGACAAGGCTACCGTTCGCCTGCTGGCTAAGGTGCCGATGCTGGCCGCTTACGCTTACCGCGCGTCCCAGGGCAAGCCTTATATGTACCCGGATAACAACCTGAATGCGCGCGAGAACTTCCTGCGCATGATGTTCGGTTACCCCACCGAGGAGTACGAGGTTGACCCGGTTGTCTCCAAGGCACTGGACAAGTTGCTCATTCTGCACGCTGACCACGAGCAGAACTGCTCCACCTCCACCGTCCGCATGATTGGTTCTGCACAGGCCAACATGTTCGTCTCCATCGCCGGCGGCATCAACGCCCTGTCCGGCCCGCTGCACGGTGGCGCTAACCAGGCCGTGCTGGAGATGCTCGAGGACATCGAGAAGAACAACGGCGGCGACGCTACCGACTTCATGAACCGCGTGAAGAACAAGGAAAAGGGCGTTCGCCTGATGGGCTTCGGCCACCGCGTGTACAAGAACTACGACCCACGCGCGGCCATCGTCAAGGAAACCGCACACGAGATCATCGATCACTTGGGCGGCGACCCGATGCTGGACCTGGCCATGAAGCTGGAAGAGATTGCGTTGAACGATGACTACTTCGTTTCCCGCAAGCTCTACCCGAACGTGGACTTCTACACCGGCCTCATCTACCGCGCCATGGGCTTCCCGACGGACTTCTTCACCGTCCTCTTCGCCATCGGCCGCCTGCCGGGCTGGATCGCTCAGTACCGCGAGCAGCTGGAGATGAACACCAAGATTAACCGTCCTCGCCAGATTTACACCGGTGAAACCCTGCGCAAGGTTACCCCTCGCAGCGAGCGCTAATTAGCGCTTTTGGTCGCCCCAATTCAACCGAATCGGGCTTGAGCACTATAATTGGTGCAGCTCGGTTCGGTTTCATTGCGACCGCACGAACAAACTAGATTTCCCAAGGAGAATAATCCCCATGGATAAACCTGTTATTGAAGCCCAGTCTGGCCCAGCGCCGACCGACCTCGTTATCGAGGACATCGTCGTAGGCGATGGCGCTGAAGCCAAGCCTGGTGGCGTAGTGGAGGTCCACTACGTTGGCGCCGAATATGAGACCAACCAAGAATTCGATTCCTCGTGGGACCGTGGCCAGTCCATCGAGTTCCCACTGACCGGTCTCATTGCCGGCTGGCAAGAGGGCATCCCGGGAATGAAGGTAGGCGGTCGCCGTCAACTCATCATCCCGCCGGAAAAGGCCTACGGCCCCGCCGGCGGTGCGCACCCGCTGTCCGGCCGCACCTTGGTCTTTATCATTGACCTCATCCGCGCCGACTAAGCTGCGCTAAAAATCGTTGAACCGGCTCCCTTAAGGGGGAGCCGGTTTTTCGTTGTGTAGGGGCGGTCAGTTCCCGCAAGGGGCCGCATAAGACGAGAAACTGGGGCACAATGGGAACTATGACTGTGCCAACTATTTCATTCAATGATGACCGCGAGATGCCCCAGCTTGGACTGGGCACCTACAAACTCAATGACGATGAGTGCATTCGCGTAGTCCGCGAAGCCATTGACTTGGGCTACCGCCACTTTGATACGGCGACGTTGTACAAGAACGAAGAGGCATTGGGTACTGCGCTCAAACAAGCCATTGACGCGGGCGACGTCACCCGCGAGGACCTGTTTATTACCTCCAAGGTCTGGCACTCTCACCACGGCGCGCAGAAGGCGGAACAGGCCTTCCAGGAATCCATGGAGAAGTTGAAGCTGGATTACTTGGACCTGTACCTCATCCACTGGCCATGGCCACAGGGTGGGCTGTACGTGGAGACCTTTGAATCCATTGCCCGCCTGCAGGGGATGGGCCAAATCGCTTCCATCGGTGTCGCTAACTTCTACGAGGAGGTCCTCGAGGACCTCATTGACAAGACCGGCATCACCCCGGTGCTCAACCAGGTGGAGCTGCACCCTGGGTTTACCCAGCCTGAGCTGCGCGAATTCCACCACAAGCACGGCATCGTGACCGAGGCGTGGTCTCCGCTGGCGCGCGGCGTGGTGCTCAATAACCCGGAGATTGAAAAGGTTGCCGCCGCGCATGAGGCTACCGAGGGCCAGGTGGTACTGGCTTACCTGATGGCCAAGGGCATTTCCGTTATCCCGAAGTCCGCCCGCAGTGAGCGGCTTCAGGAGAACCTGGCCGCCGCAGAGCTGGAGCTGGGCAAGGATGAAATCGCGGCTGTTGACTCCTTGGAAGGCCAAGAAGGTTTTGGCCGTATGTTTAATGATCCCCGCGAATTCCCGGGCGCGGAGGGCTAAGAAAGAACTCTCGGGCGAAGGAGCCACCGGCGACGGCGTCGTCGGTGGCTTTTGCTGTGCAGGATGGCTGAGTGGGGGAGTACGTGCTGGTTAAGGCGCCAACCGCGTTGATAAGTGGTTCCTTTTGTGTCGCCTTTACTGATTAGTTAACCTCTGGTTAACAAAATTCGCTAACCGGTTGAATCTAGGGTGAAGGGGGTGATGTGCAAAGAATATTAGCCCAGTTGACCGGAACCTATCGGGTTGAAAGGGGGGAGTTTTTGTGGGGTGTATTGGCAATATTTACTGCTTTGCAAAAAATTTTCTGTATCTTACATAGCAACGCGGGTAGTGATGAACAACACATTGCGCCTCGTTTGTACAGAACCTCTCTCACCCAAGGAGACAACCCTTCTATGAGTGATACAACTGCTCCCGTCGAGCGCCGTGAGCTTACGGCAGCCGACTACATAGAAATGCGCGATAGCGAAGAGTTTGGCGAGCTGCGCAGCGCTTATCGTAGTTTCACTTTTCCCATGACCGTCGCGTTTTTCGTGTGGTACATCGTCTACGTGCTCACCGCCGTGTTTGCGCCTGATTTTATGGCCATTGAGTTTGGCGATGGCGGCTGGAATGTCGGCCTCGTCTTCGGCCTGGCCCAGTTCCTCACCACGTTCATCATTACCTGGATTTACGTGAAGTACGCCAATAAGAATATTCAGCCTAAATCGGTTGCTATTCGCGAGAAGTTGGAGGCCAAGTAAATGACTACCACTTACCTTGCACAAGAAACTTCCGCCGGTAACCCGATTCTGAATATCTCCATCTTCGGCATCTTCCTCGTGGTTACCATGGCCGTCGTGTTGCGCGCCGGCAAGACCACGAAGAAGGCGTCTGACTTCTATACCGGTGGTGGCTCGTTCTCTGGCCGCCAGAATGGCTTGGCCATTTCCGGTGACTACCTTTCGGCAGCGTCCTTCCTCGGCATCGTCGGTGCGGTGGCGCTCAACGGCTACGACGGATTCTTGTACTCCGTCGGCTTCTTCGTCGCCTGGCTCGTGGCCCTGATGCTGGTGGCCGAGCCGATGCGTAACGTGGGCCGCTTTACCATGGCGGACGTTTTGTCCTTCCGCCTGAAGCAAAAGCCGGTGCGCGTGGCCGCGTCCATCGCCACGCTCTTCGTGACGCTGTTCTACCTCATTGCACAGATGGCCGGCGCCGGTTCGCTGGTGGCCGTGCTGTTGAACATCCATGACTTCAAGTGGCAGGCAGTCGTCGTCGGTATCGTCGGCGTGCTCATGATCCTCTACGTCTTGGTCGGCGGCATGAAGGGCACCACCTACGTGCAGATGATTAAGGCCGTCCTGCTGGTGACCGGTGTGGTCATCATGTGCATCATGGTGTTTGTCTCCCTGCGCGGTGGCTTTAGCAACATGTTCAGCACCGCGATTGATATGCACGCGTCGTCCGATTACCTCCATGAAAAGGGCTATGAGGCCAAGGAAATCATGGAGCCGGGCCTGAAGTACGGTGGCTCTACCGCCGCTAAGTTGGACTTCATCTCCTTGGGTATGTCCCTCGTGCTGGGTGTGGGTGGCTTGCCACACGTTCTGATGCGCTTCTACACCGTGCCGACCGCCGTTGAGGCGCGCCGCTCCGTGACGTGGGCCATCGTTATCATCGGTGCCTTCTACCTGATGACCCTGATTCTGGGCTACGGTGCAGCCGCACTGGTTGGCCCGGACCGCATCCTGAACGCACCGGGTGGCGCAAACGCCGCCGCACCGCTGCTGGCACTGGAAATCGGTGGCTCCATCTTCATGGCCATTATTTCCGCCGTGGCCTTTGCCACCGTGCTTGCCGTGGTGGCGGGCCTGGCGATTACCGCCTCCGCCTCCATCGCGCACGATATCTACCACGCGGTTATCCGCAACGGTGAGTCCACCGAGGCAGAGCAGGTGCGCGTCTCGCAGGCCACCGTGGTAATCCTGGGTATCGTCTCCATCATCTTGGGCATCTTGGCGATGACCCAGAACGTGGCCTTCCTGGTCTCCCTGGCCTTCGCAGTGGCGGCATCGGCTAACCTGCCGACCATCCTGTACTCGCTGTACTGGCGCCGCTTCAACACCGCGGGTGCCGTGGCCTCCATGTACACCGGTGTTGTCTCCTGCTTGGTCCTCATCTTCTTCTCCCCAGCGGTATCCGGCACCGAAAGCGCCATGTTCCCTAACGCGGACTGGGCTATCTTCCCGCTGACCTCGCCGGGTCTGGTTAGCATCCCGCTGTCCTTCTTCGTCGGTTGGTTCGTATCCATCGTGACCAAGCCAGACAACTTGGACGAGTTGGCGGCAGAGATGGAAGTTCGTTCCTTAACCGGTGTGGGCGTCGAGGCCCCAGTCCAGCACTAATTGCCCGAAAGGTAGCAATTACCGGTAATATGGTTCGACGTGTTTAATCCGTCCTCTCTCAACGCGGCGGCATCAGTAAAGGCTGGTGCCGCCCTTGCCGTGTGCATGCTTGCCTGCTCTACGGTTGCTGGGTGCAGCAATAGCGAGCGAGATAGCACCGCCAAAGCCGAAGACACCACGATTACCGCGCATAGGGCGGCAAAGGTGCCCCCGCGGATCAATGAGTTCCTCAAGGGGGATGAGGACCATTCCATTAGCTATATTCGCCTGCACGATGGCATGTATATGGGCTCTGCGGCAGAACATGATCCCCGCCCGGCTCTTAGCCTCATTAAGCTCTATATCGCTACCTACGTCATTGAGCAGGGCGAGTACGAGGACAAATACGAGGCGCTCGGCATGATTGCCAGCTCTTCTGATAAGAGCGCCGAAGAGTTGTTTAAAAAGTACCCGGATTCCATCGACAAGATTGCCAAGGAATATGACCTGGAATCCACCAAGGCGGGCGAGACTTGGGGCTATTCGAAAACCTCCACCTATGACGTGGCCAGCTTCATCTCCCAGCTCATCAAGCGCGATGAAACCCATCCCGTGCTCGTGGCGATGTCGCACGCGGATCCGGTCTCAGAAGATGGCTATGACCAGGATTATGGCACCGCGAAGCTCTCTAATGTCGTGGGCAGCAAGTGGGGCTGGTCTAACGATAAGTCCATCAATTCCTCGGTGTCCTTTGGCAAGAACTTCGTCGCCGCGGCCTCCATTAATGGCTCTGCCGATGACCTTACGGACTACGTCAAGAGCGAAATCAATGGCGAGAACCTGGGCAAGGCCACCGAGCGGTTCCTGAAGTACAAGGACGGCGAGGACGTCCCGCCCATCGAGACGACCTCGGAGAAGCCGACCTCGAGCGAGAAGAAGGACAAGGACAAGAAGGACGAAAAGAAGTCCTCCGAGCCCAAGGGGAAATAGGCCTACTTAATGGCCTTGGCGATGTCCTGGGCGGCATCGGCAAGCCCGCGGATTTGCTCGTTGCTTAGCGATGACCCCTTAAAGCTCACCCCATCCGCGTTGAGCTGCGGCAGCTCCGGCATATTCGGGATGGCCTTGTCCAGGGTGGAGCTGAGATCCTGGATGCCTGGCTGCTTGGAGCCGGGTGTCCATTGGCCCCAGTCGCTGGCATAGACCTCGTTGACATCGACGATGACGTTCTCGATGGTCTGCTGGCGCGACTGCGGTAGCTGGTGAATGGTGGTCTTGGGGTGAATTTTCCCGTTGGAGCCCCAATCGTGCATCCAGTAAAACGTGCCAATCCCATCCTGGCTGGCCCACTCGATGGTGTTGTAGTTGCCGTAGACACCGGTCTGGTAGCCGGCCACGGATAGGGCCTTGGAAAACGCTTGCAGGTACGGCCGGATGAACTGGGTGTAGTGCTCGCGGGTGGGGTTATCGTCGATGGCGATATAAATGGGGCGGTGCGTGGGTCCACCGGCGGCCTTGTGCAGCGAAATGGCCTGCGGGGCGTGGATGGCGGCGCCGGCCGCGCCCTGCTTCCAATCGGCGGTTTCGGCGCGGCCGAATTGATAGACCGAGGCCGTGGGCAGGCCGGCGGCGGCATTGGCCGCAGCCTCTTGAAGGGTAACCGGCTTGCCGGTCATCCAAGCCGCGCCGGGGCGCTTATTGGAGACGTAGCGAATAGCGCCGATGTGTCCCGCGCGTTTGATGGCAGTGGGGGAGGGGATACCAGAGGAAAAGTCGATGATGGTGCCGCGCACCGGGCCGAGGGCGGCGGCAGAGGGTGCGGCCGCACCAATGGCGCCGGCGGTAAGGGCAAGGGCGCTTGCCTTCAAGAGGCCGCGACGAGATAGAGATGGTGACATGAAAAGCTCCTGCAGTGATCGCATTAGTCACAATAGTTAACAAATGCACCATAGCAGGAGATAGTGGGGGAATCGCGTTTATTTTGACACGTTGCTAAATTCCACGTTCGTGGCGTGTTCCACGGTGCGCGATACCGTGCAGTCCTTCTCGTGGGAGATGCGGATCAGGTTATCTACCAGCGCGCGGGCCTTATCGCCGTCCGGAGTGGAAGGGAAGGAGAGGTCGAAGGCGACGCGGACATCGGAAAGCCGCGAGGCGCCATCCTCATCCACGCGGTCGCCCTCTGCGCGCACCTGGAAAGACTCCGGCTCGGTGCGCCGGGAGGTTACGACATCCACATCCACCGCGGTGCACCCAGCGACGGCAGCCAGCAGGAGCTCTACCGGCGATAACAGGCCCTCGCCGCGGCCAAATTCGATGCTGGCGCCATCCGCATTGGTGGCGCGGTACACCGAATTTTCTACGCGGTTAAGGTCAACGGAATACTGCTTGGTGATTTCACTCATGGCTTAAAGCTTAAGCCAGGCTCGGGATATAGGCCACGCTGCCGCCCAAGGACATGGTGATAAAGATGGGCGCGATAACCAGGGGGCCAAGCCATACGCGGCCGGTATTGGCATAAAACATCTTGTTCAAGATGGGCAGCAGGATCATCATAGGCAAGATGGACTGGAGCATGTTCACATACAGCCAGTCATCGGTCCAGTGTACCGTGCCGGTGGCGGCGAAGACGGAGTACTGGATAACGAAGATCATCGCCAAGCCGACGGAGTTAGCTAGCGCCGCAATGAGGTAGGTCTGCCACTTGGGCGTATCGCTATAGCGCGTGCCCACGCCGGCGCGGATGGAGTTGGCCAGGTAGAAGATGAACATCGCAGGTACGTACATCAGCGCCACCAGGAACCAGCGCAGCGTCAGCGGGCGCGAGGCCACGACCAAGAAGCGGTAATCATTGTGGAAGGCAAGATACACAATGGATAGCACGGAGAAGTAGACAAAGAGCAAGATGAAGGCCAGCAGTAGCGTGCGCCCAAAGGTGCGCCAGCTCATCGTGATGCCCCACGCGCGGGCGCGCTCGCCGCGGGCATAGGTGGACTTATCCCGGGTGAAATAGAACAAGATGAGCCCCACGATGCCGTTGACGATGGCCCACAAGACCACCGAGTTGACCATGCGCGCCGGGAAGAACCAGGTACTGACCTTATTCGCGGCATCGTAGAAGACGTCCTGCGAAAGGTTCGCCAGCGGCATGAACGTGAAGAAGGCGATGGCTGCGGTTAACACGAAAAAGCCCCAGAACTTCGCGGCCTCTTTGCCCCGCGGACGCTTTGGCACCGTCGGAAGCGCCTGAGCCACTGGCGCAAAGTAGCGGGTGCGCAGGAGCATACGGGTCAGCGGGAAGAGCATGGCGATGCCGCCGATGAGGGACAGGAGGTTAAAGACCTCTTTCAGCCACCAAGTCTGGTTGCCGGAATCCATCTTCACCGGCGCATCCAGGGTGTCATCGAAGAAATCGAGAATGCTGCCGATGGCACTAGGTGTCAGCGGCTGCAGCGGGTGCAGCGTTTCATCGTTATAGGCAACGCGGTACGTGCCCTTGTCGATGTCCCCGTAGCCCCGGCCGATCTCAATGTGGTCCACCTGGTCTTGTTTCTTGAGCCCAGAGTTGACCATGGACAGGGCCTCTGGGGCATCGCGCAGATCGCCATCGCCGTTGATATTTCGGTAGCCGCCTTCATCGTAGCGGGCATAGCCCAGCGCCATATTGGAGTGCACGTGGGCAAACTTCTTATCGTTTAAGTTCTTGAGCCAGCCAGAGATAAAGACCGCGGAAATCTTATCTAGGTCCTCGGCGCGCTTGCGCTCGCCGTCCGTGATGGTGGTGCCGCCTTCGCTATTTGGGTCCTTGGCAGCTTCGAGGGCATCGTCTACCTTCTTGCCGTACTTATTGGCTGCGGTGCGCACCGCAGTACCACCGGCGGAGTGGCCGGTAATGCCGATGCGATCCTCATCGACGTAATTAAACGTATCCAGGTGATCCGTGACGTAATCAATGGCGGTCACCACGGCGGAATCACTATCGTCCGGGTGTTGCGAGCTGGACTCGCCCTGGTTATACGGGTCAACTACGAGGGTGACAAAGCCGCGCCGGGCCAATTCCAGCGAGTTGGACACCTGGGTTTCCTTCGTGCGCTGGAAACCGGGCGAGACGATGACCATCGGTGCTTTATTCTCTGGTGTAGCGTCCTTGGGCCGGAAAAGATCGGCGGTCACGGTGGCGCCGTGCTTGCCGGCGATTTTGAGATCGGTGACCTGAATATTGCCGCCGTTGGTCTGCACCAGGGAGGAACCCAAGGCACCAACGATAACGATCACAATGCAGATAAAAAGCTTCCAGCCATCGCTAAAGCGGCGCTTTTTGGTGAGCTCTTCTGGGCTTGCCGATGCCTGTTCGGCCACGGTTTTGATATCCCGTTCTTCTGTGGGGCTGGCTGGGGGAGTGTGGGATGCGGACATGTACGCGTTCCTTAGACGTAATAGACGGTTAGTACATGGGCACAAAGTGTCCGAAGTGAAGAATGTTATTTTTCAACCACTAAGCACTGTAGAACGGCGTACACATCCCGGCAAAAGATTTCACTATCCGGGGGTGAAGTGCAATTGCAGGGTGGGGACTGTCTTCTATGGCGGGTCGATTTAACTTCGGCCCGGGCCTCTCGCGTTATCTTCGCCGCCTTGGGGTGTGTGAACCTGCAGCGCAAAGGGGTGCCCTAGCCCCACATGGGGGAACTATCTATATGGCAATAGATATTAAATACCTGTAGGACTACCGTTATAAAAAGAAAATTTTGGACAATCTACAAGGAGACGCAATGGATGCGGTGACTGCAGGTAATGCCAGTTGGATGCTCATAAGCGCAGCTCTCGTGCTGCTGATGACGCCAGCGCTGGCACTTTTTTATGGAGGCATGACTGAGCGCAGGGGCGTGCTCAACATGATGCTGATGTCCTTTGGTTCTCTCGCCGTGGTCAGCATTATCTACGTCCTCTGGGGCTGGTCAATGAGCTACGGCACGGAGTCCTGGGGCGGAATCGTTGCCAATCCCTTCGAGCTTTTCGGGCTGAAGGATTCCATTTTTGATGACAACGGTGGCTACATCGAAGGTGAGAACGGTTATCCCAACGTCATCGATATCGGATTCCAGCTCACCTTCGCCGTTATCTCCACCGCGATTATTTCCGGTGCGCTGGCAGGGCGCGTGAAGTTTGGCACGTGGATGATCTTCAGCGGTATCTGGGCAACCCTCGTCTACTTCCCGCTGGCACACATGGTCTGGGGTGGCGGCATCCTTGGCGATGGCGAAGACAGCATCGCCAGCTGGATCTTCGGCAGTGAAGACGGTGAGGCCCTCATTACACCTATCGACTTTGCCGGTGGCACCGTCGTCCACATTTCCGCTGGTACGGCCGCTTTGGTCCTGGCCATCGTGGTGGGCAAGCGCCAAGGATTCCCGCACAGCGTGCAGCGCCCCCACAACCTACCCATGGTCATGCTGGGTGCCGGCCTGCTGTGGTTCGGCTGGTTCGGATTCAACGGTGGTTCCGCCTTTGCTGCCGATGGCCTAGCAGGCCTGGCCTGGATCAACACCACCGCTGCTACCGCTGCCGCTATTTTGGGCTGGTTGCTCGTGGAAAAGATTCGCGATGGCTACAGCACCTCGTTGGGTGCAGCCTCCGGTGTCGTGGCCGGCCTGGTGACCATCACCCCGGCCGCCGGTGATTTGAACCCCGTGACCTCTCTCATCATGGGTCTATTCGGCGGCATGCTCGGCAGCGTGGGCGTGGGACTGAAGTTCCGCTTCGGCTTCGATGACTCCCTCGACGTTGTGGGCGTCCACCTGGTCGCCGGTCTGTGGGGCACCATCGCTATTGCCTTCTTTGCCAATGACCGCGGCATTCTTACCGGTGGCGGCGCCGACGGCTGGAAGCTGTTGGTCGTGCAGTTCCTCATCGCCGTAGTTGCTGTAATCTTTGCCGCCATCATCACCGCCATTATCGCGGTAATACTCAAGTCCACGATTGGCTGGCGCGTGACCGACCAGATTGAAACCGACGGCATTGACTTCGGTGGCCACCGCGAGACCGGCTACGACATCGGCGGCCGTGCCATGCGCGGAACGACGAGCCGGGACTAATCCACCGAATAAACAGCGAAAGTAGGAACAGACATGAAACTCATTACAGCCGTGGTCAAGCCGTTTACCCTGGACGATATCCAGCAAGCGCTCCAGCAACTGGGGTCGCCCGGAATGACCGTCTCCGAGGTGGAAGGCTTTGGCCAGCAACGCGGCAACAAGGAAATCTACCGCGGCGCCAAGTTCGCCACGTCCTTTGTCAACAAGGCCAAAATTGAGCTCATCGTCGCCGATGACCAAGCCGAGGAGATCGTGGACGCCATTGTCGAGGCCGCCTGCACCGGCGAAATCGGTGACGGCAAGATTTGGATATCCTCCATCGATGACATCATCCGCGTGCGCACCGGCGAGCGTGGAGAAAAGGCTATTTAAATTCCAACAGCCCAACGCCCCAGGAACTCCGCAGAGCAGTGGAGACCTGGGGCTTTATGCTGCGGTGCACAGAACTGGCCTTTTAGCTTTCTAGCTGACCTGTTTCTTTTGCTGAGGCCATAATATTGGCCAGGGCATCCACCAAGCTATCGAGCACATTTTTATCGCTAGAAACCAGAGCATCACGCTGCTTGCGCTGTTCGATGCCACTAAAAATTGCACGCGTTGCTTCGGCCTTAAAGCGCTTAGAGCGCTTGAGCTGCTCCTTGGAATTTTCTTGGCCGAGTTTGACGGCTGCAGGCTGGCTAGAAAGCGTGCCCCAAGCAGCAACGATCATTTGAGCGGTATCGCCGCTGTCAACGTTAACTCCTGCGAGCGAGAAAAGATCATTGACCTTTTCTACGGCTTCATCAAAGGCGCTGCGCAGTGGAGTCTGTGGTTCGCCCAGGCGAACAGTGAACTCCGGCACCTGCAATGCCTCAGATTCGCCACCGGTAACGCTATGATCCTCTTCAACTTCACCTTGGGCAATCGCGACGCCGGCCAACGTGACGCCGGTAAGGAAGTCTTCGCTGTCATCCAGCTCGGTAATGTGCAGGTTTGGCTCTAGGACGCTGCACAGCATTCGCGCCGGGATACATCAGCATCGGCATAAGCGATGATTTGGGATAAGAACTCGTAGGCATGGCGATATTTCAGCACGTAAAGTGTCTCAGGTTTTGTTCCGTTTGAGTAGATAGAAAATCTGGAATATGCCGAGAAAATTTGACCAGGATGTCAAGGACTGTGTGGTCCGTCTCGTGGAAGATCGCATCGTGGCGGAAAATATGTCGATGCGCCCCGCGTGTCAGGCAGTAGCCCCAAAGCTGGGGTTTCATGGCACACGGCTCGTCAATGGACTTGAGCCTGCCCGCTGTGTGGGAAACATCCCAGAACTTGTGCCTGAAGATGTGGCCGCCGAAAACGCGAGGCTACGCCGTGAAAATCACCAGCATGCGAAACTGATGAGCTACTGAAGGCTGCCTCGGCTTTTTCGCCTCATGACTCGACCCAAAACGTTAAGAAATGATCCGGTTCATCGATGACTACCGGAATCGTGTCACTGCCCGAGTTCATTTGTAAGACGCTTCAAAATAACCGGGCTGGTGGGTTTATCACCTCGCGTGGTTATCGCCAGTTTAAGGCCCGTGGATTAAGTGCTCGTCGCCTTCGTGATACTGTTCTGGTTGAGGGTATTAGTGCTGTTCATCGGGATAATTACGGTGTCTACGGTGTGCGGAAAATGTGGCATGCTCTTAACCGTGACGGAAGAGCGTGTCAAGTTGTTTGTGTGTGGGATTGATTTTTTATGGGTATTTGTCGAAGCGGTCGGGAAAGGCTACGGCCATCTGGTTGATGGCTTGTTTCCAGCCGGAAACTCGGGCTCCTTTCGTGAGTCTGCCGGCTGTTGCGGTGACTCGTTTGCCTTGTTTCGCCCTCCTTGCAGCTCGTTTGTTTTCGATGTTGCAGATCATTAGCCACAGCGTCTTGAGTGCGGATTCATCGTTGGTGAATTGCACCCTGTTGCGAGTGGCTTTACGCAGCTCATTGTTAAACGACTCAATAGAATTCGTCGTATAGATTTGCCTTCCTAGCTGCTGGCGGGAACTGCAGAAACGGGACAAATCGCTGCCATGCGTCCTGCCAGACCTTGACTGAGCGGGGATACTTCTCACCTAGCTCGGAAGCCTCGAATTCGTTTAATCCCGCCTGGGCTTCGGGCTCGTCTGTGGCGGTGTAGATCTTTTTCAACGCGGCTGACACAGCGCGGCGATCCCCGTAGTCTACCCATCGGTTCGCTGCGCGAATCAGGTGCACGATGCAGGTTTGTACCATAGAGTTCGGCCAGGGTTGCCTCTAGAAGCCTCTGGTAGGCTTTTCAGCCCATCACAGCAGACAATAAAGACGTCTTTGACCCCACGATTGGCCAGGTTGGCGCATACCTGCGCCCAGAAGGAAGCACCTTCTTCTTTAGCAATCCACAATCCCAAAATGTGCTTGATGCCATCTAAATCCACGCCGATGGCCATATAAGCACTCTTGTTGACTACCCGGCCTGGGGTTGCCCGCAAATCGTGGACACGTAGTGGAGCTACCTAGTGGTTAGGCAGCTATTTCTTTTCTGCTGGTGCTTAGGTTGGTGTGGTTCTCGAAATCGACGGGGCTGACCATCCCGAGGGAGGAATGCCGGCGCCGACGGTTGTAGACGACTTCAATCCAGTAAGCCACGGCCTGACGCGCAGCATCGCGGGTTGGCCAGCGCTTACGGTCGTAGAACTCGGTCTTAAGCGTCGACCAGAACGACTCGGCCATCGCGTTATCGAAGCACACACCGGTACGCCCTACGGACTGAGCAATGCCCAAGTTGTGGCACACCTCCCACAGCTTTTCGCTGGTGAATTGGGTTCTGTGGTCAGCGTGAAACACTAGCCCCTCAGGCACGTCACCGCGTAGTGTATGCGCCATCTGCAGGGCCCGTTCGACCAGGTATGTATCTTAAAACGCTATCCATCGCCCGTCCCAGTACTCTGCGGGAATGACCATCGCGTACCGCGCACAAGTACAACCAGCCTTCACCGGTGCGCAAATAGGTAATATCCGACATCCATACTCGGTTGAGTTCACCTGCATCAAACATGCGCTTGACCAGATCAAAAAGCGTGGACCTACGCTTGGCTTGGACCGTTGTCACTGGGACAAAGGCCCGCGGTGAAATCCCTTCTGAGGTTACCCTCGTTTAGTGGACACCCTATTAGTACGGATCTTGTGTCCGTAAGAGAGGATGTTCATTGTGAGTTCGTCAAGGAAGAAGTACACCCCGGAGTACCGGCAGGAGGCCGCCAGACTGGTCATTGAGTCCGGGCGCCCAATCGCTCATGTGGCTTAAGGAAATTGGCGTATCGGCGACAATTTTAGGCAGGTGGGTCAAACTTGAGCGGGAACGCCAAGGCTCGGTAGATGGCCGCAGTGATGCCGATATACG
>NZ_JBEHFW010000014.1:0-49006 GCF_040225475.1 Corynebacterium sp. KPL2861 | reverse complement strand
CCTTGTGCGCGATACTGGGATTGAACCAGTGACCTCTTCCGTGTCAGGGAAGCGCTCTCCCACTGAGCTAATCGCGCGCTATTCATGTAGTTCCACTTTCCTTGGTGGCATAAAACCCTCTAGAAAAGTGCTGGAGCGGATGACGAGACTCGAACTCGCGACCCTCACCTTGGCAAGGTGATGCGCTACCAACTGCGCTACATCCGCATGCGAAACCAGGCCCGGTTTCTAGGACAAAGTCCTTGTGCGCGATACTGGGATTGAACCAGTGACCTCTTCCGTGTCAGGGAAGCGCTCTCCCACTGAGCTAATCGCGCGCTATTCATTTAGTTCCACTTTCCTTGGTGGCATAATACCCTCTAGAAAAGCGTGGAGCGGATGACGAGACTCGAACTCGCGACCCTCACCTTGGCAAGGTGATGCGCTACCAACTGCGCTACATCCGCATCGCGCCGCAGTGCTTCATGCTTTGCGGTGCGTGAACAAACATTATCGTGCTCCCTGCCAGTTTCCAAATCCCCAGCCCAGCACACCTATTGCGCGGCGTAAATCACTCACTTATCGGCGCTGTGAATTGCAGGGGTGTCATTTAACCCGCGCGTCAGCCTTCCCAAGCAGATCCGTTTTAACCGCCATCTCCACGCCCTCCATCCAGCCAATTAGGAAAATGGAACGCACCGGGTGTAAATTTATCCCCCGCAAGGTCCTATAGCTCAGTGGGAGAGCGTTCCGTTCACACCGGAAAGGTCACTGGTTCAATCCCAGTTAGGACCACCACCGCCCACCTAAGCTTAATTTCCTTTGCTTAGGTGGGCTTTTCCCGTTCAAGTGGGCTTTTTGCCGCATCTGAGTAAAGTGTCCACCCGTGTTGTGGATACTTTTGGGAATTCTTGCTGGTCTGGTTTTACCGATACAAACGCTGGTTAATACTCGCCTTCGCGCTTCCACCGGTACCCCGTTTTCCTCCTCGATGATTTCCTTCGCCGTGGGAACGGTCACCCTGCTTATCGTGGCCACGGCCATTACCGGCGGGGATTACGGCATTGCGCAGGCTTTTGATGAACCACTCTGGATTTGGTTCGGCGGTTTGCTGGGAGTTGTGGCTCTGACCGGAAATATTCTTCTCTTTCCACACTTAGGCGCGGTACAGACTGTGGTCTTGCCCATTGCTGGGCAAGTCATCATGGGTCTCATTGTTGACCACTTCGGGCTCTTCGAATCCCCTCAATCTTCTCTAACCGCATTGCGCGCCATCGGTGCCATTATCGTGCTTGCCGGCGTAATTGCGGTAGTTGCCACCCCGAGCGCAGCAACAAGTAATGAAGATTCCGCGACCGCCCTGTGGCTGTGGCGGCTAGCCGGATTTGTCTTTGGCTGTTTTACCGCTAGCCAATCTGCCATCAACGGCCACCTGGGCCAAGTCACGGGCTCTCCGGTGAGCGCTGCGCTGGTTTCTTTCGCCGTCGGCGTTACCGCCCTGGTCATCGTCAATATCGTGTTGCGCTGGCGCCCGCGCATCGAGCACCCAGAAGGAAAACCCAACCCGTGGTGGATGTGGATAGGCGGTGTATTGGGCGCGCTTTTCATCTTCGGTAACGCCGCCCTCGTTCCACAGATTGGCACCGGCCTCACAGTCGTCGCCGGCCTGCTTGGCTCGATGCTGGGCTCGCTCATCATTGACCGCGTCAGCGGCGCCCCCATTAAATCTCGCCAGGTGCTAGGGATTGCCCTTCTCTTGACCGGCGTGGTGCTTATTAGGCTGGTGTAGCCGCCAGGACGATTCACGTCCCGCACAACCACTACACTGGCACAACATGGACATCGCTTCGCTTTTAGGGCCCGAACCCGCTCACTTACCCGCCCTCCGGGCCAATATGGTTTCTACCCTCACCGGGTCTGCTACCATCAATGACCTTTCTGAGGCCATGGGCAATGACACCGATGGAGAGCTTTTCCAGGCCTTGCGTGGCTGGGCGGACGTTGTGTTTGTCGGTGGGCAAACGGTCAGGTCAGAAGATTATGCGGGAGTAGAGCAACACTCTCGCGATTCACCTCCCGCCCCCATTGCCGTGCCCACGCAAAGCTTGAAGTTTGATCCGAACTCGAAATTCTTAACTCACTTCACCACCGCCCCACTCTTCCTTGTCCCCCACGCGGCGCTGCAGAACCCGGAGGTCTCCGCGAGGAAAGGCCCCCTTGAGGCAGCAGGTGCAGAGGTAATCGATGCCGGTAAAGGCACCATGCAAGACTATCTCCGCGTATTGCGGGAGCGGGGATTTCAGCGAATCCTCTGTGAAGGTGGGCCAGGAATGCTCGGCCAGCTGGTGCATATCGATGCCATTGATCAGATGTATTTAACCCTGGATCCCCATCTGTCCACCGGCGTGGAAAAGCCCGTGGCTACCTTTCATGGCACGCACTCCCACCGCCGAATGCGGCTAGACAATGTTGCCGCCGATACAGATAGCACGGTGTTTCTGCGGTACTCGCGCGCAGCTGAGTCCGTAGACTAAAAGGTCGTGACTGCTCGAATAAACGCCGCCGCATGGCCTATTGCCATTCTCCTCGTCATTCAGCGCGTCTTCATCGTGGCGCGCAATGGGACGTTGACTGATGATTTCACCACGGTCTATCGCGCGCTAAGGCGCATGATCGACGGTGTTCCGGTGTATGAACAGGCTTATAACCATGTGGATCCGCTGTATCTCTACACCCCGGGTGCAACGCTATTCTTATCGCCTTTAGCGTGGCTCGATTTCAGCCTCGCGCGCGGGCTTTTCATCGTGGTCAATGCCCTTGGCATCATAGCCGCACTGGCGATATTGACCCACGTGGTGGGAAGAGCGCTTACCTCGCCGGTGTTTCCGGTCTCTATCGCTTTAGCCTTCGCCACCGAAGCTGTCACCAATACTTTGGCGTTTACCAATATCAATGGTGTGCTCTTATTCTGCATGGCGCTTTTCCTGTGGGCTTTCTTAGAGGTTGAGCGCACCCCGCAGCTCGCGTGGGTTTCCGGCATAGCCCTTGGACTAGCCATTTTGATTAAGCCCCAATTTGCACCCCTCCTCTTCTTGCCCTTGGTCAAACTGCAGTGGCGCAACCTCCTCGCGGGCCTGGGGATTCCGGTGGTGTTCAATATCCTCGCGTGGCCGCTCGTCCCGGGCGCTAACGGTTACCTCGACAAGCTGGTGCCCTATCTTTCCACACCCCGCGATTATGCCAATTCCTCCTGGGCGGGATTACGCGCCTATGTGGATTTTGGCCCCGTCCTCTACTGGGTGGTGTGGGTAGTCTTCGCCGCCTTGGTCGGGTGCGCGGTGCTCGGACTGTTGCGGTGGCGACAATCCGAACCGGTATTTTGGGCACTGACGACGAGTGGCACGATTATGGTCGGGATTTTCTTCTTGTCCTCGCTAGGACAGCAATATTATTCAATGTGGCTATTTCCGCTGATATTCACCGTGTTCCTGCCGCGCTCGGTCTTTCACTCAGTGGGCGCATGGGTGGCCGCGTTCCTGTTCTTGGCCCCGGTGACATGGACGTCACACGCGCACCCGGATGCTGGGCGGTGGATGAACACCTTCTCCGGCACAGTGGGATGGAGCCTGCTCATCGTCATCATCTTCTCCTGCGTTGCCGGGTGGTGGCGTGCCACGCAAATAAAGGATTAAACTTAAAGTCATGACTGATTTTAAGCTCATTGCTGATGCCGACTGGCAAAAGCGCCTTAGCCCCGAAGAATATTACGTATTGCGCGAAGCTGGCACGGAGCCGCCGCACGTGGGCGAGTACACGGATACCACCACGGAGGGTGTCTACTCCTGCAAGGCCTGCGGCGAGGAGCTATTCCGTTCCACCGAGAAGTTTGCTTCCCACTGTGGTTGGCCTTCCTTCTTCTCCCCACTAGCCGGTGACAAGATTATCGAGCGAGAAGATAACTCCCTGGGCATGCGCCGCGTCGAGGTTCTGTGTGCCAACTGCGAGTCCCACTTGGGCCACGTTTTTGAAGGCGAAGGCTACGATACCCCGACCGACCTGCGCTACTGCATCAACTCAATTTCCTTGAACCTGGAAGAAAAGCCCGTCGAGGAAAACTAAGATTTCACTACCACGCGCAGTGAGATGAAATGACAGCGCTGGGAGCACTTGCAAAGGGTGCTCCCAGCGCTGGTTTATATCAAGACTTAAGGCAGAACCTTGATGAGTTCCGCGATGTCTTTTACACGGCGTCCGGTGTGGAAAGGAATTTCCTCGCGAACGTGGTGGCGGGCTTCGGTATAGCGCATCTTATACATCAGGTCCACAATGCGGTGCAGTTCGTCGGCCTCAAAGGCTAGCACCCACTCGTAGTCCCCCAGCGCGAATGCCGGCACCGTATTGGCGCGCACGTCCGGGTAGTCGCGTGCCTGCATGCCGTGTTCCATCAGGATGCGGCGACGCTTTTCTTCTTCCATCGTGTACCAGTCATACGAACGCACGAATGGGTAGACAGAAATCCACTCCTTGGGCTCTTCCCCCATGATGAAGGAAGGCAAATGGGATTTATTGAACTCGGCCGGCCGGTGCAAGGAGTTTCCAATCCAGGTCACCTCGCTTACCTGGCCCAAAGTGGTCTCCCGGCGGAAATCGCCAAAGGCCTTTTGGATATCGGAAAATTCCTCGGCGTGCCACCAGATCATGAAGTCTGCGGAATCGCGCATCGCGGTCAGATCGTAGACGCCGCGGACGGTGACCTTATTGTCCTTTTCTAGCTCCGCAAAGAATTCTTGGGCTTGGGAGATGATCTCCTCGCGCTCGGCGCCTAGGCCGCCCGGGATCACCTTGAAAACGGCGTGTTGGGAGTACTGCTGTACCTCGTTGAGTTCCTTGAAATCGAGCTTCGCCATTGCTTTCTCCTTTGCAGAAGCTTATTCGAATATTCGGACATATCCATCATAAGTTGGAGTTACACAGATTGTCATCCCTCCCCCTATGTACCTCCCACTATCGGCGCGCCTCCGCCAGCTCAACGTAGCGAAACTATAGCTTTAGCAAGGTGAGTAATTCCGAATCGACCACGCCCAGCGCCGGTAAAAATGCCGGAGCCAACTCAGGAGATGGCGCAGCCTTTACCTCCCTACGCCGCAACGACGAGGCACAGGAGCCAACGACACCGCCGGCGTTTACTCAGGCGGTAGAGTCCATGCACGCGGCCACTCTTCGCCCAGAGATTAGCCTCGGGCCCATTCGCCCGCCGCAGCGATTAGCGCCCTTTAGCCACGCCATTGGCCTTGAGGTGGGCACGGAAGAGGAGCCGGATATTATCGCCACCGATTCAGATGGCGATGCCTTCGGGCGCCTCATCCTCCTCCATGACCCAGGCGCGGAAGAGGCCTGGGAGGGCGCGATGCGCCTAGTGGCGTATATCCAGGCCGATATGGATGATTCGGTTGCAGGAGATCCGCTGCTGCCGGACGTCGCCTGGCAGTGGCTCAATGAAGACTTAGAAAAAGAGGGTGCAGAGCTTACCAACCTCGGCGGCACCGTCACCTCCACCGCCTCGGTCCGCTTCGGAGAGATCGGCGGTCCCCCGCGCGCTTATCAGATTGAAATGCGCGCATCGTGGACAGCGGAGGGACTAGATTTAGCACCGCACGTGCAGGCCTTTGCACAAGTATTAGCCAACGTCGCGGGCCTGCCGCCTGAAGGCGTTACTGAACTCGGCCGCTAAGATGGTGGAATTTCGGGAGCGTCCGAAAGAAGGTATTCCGAAGGTATTATCCACCCCGGCGGAATTTGCCGCTGCCGCCGCGCGGTTGCAGGCGGGCACCGGGGCCTTTGCCATCGATACCGAGCGCGCCTCAGGCTACCGGTACGATGACCGCGCCTTTCTCCTCCAGATCCGCCGGCGCGGCGCTGGGACGATGCTTTTTGCCCCAGAAGGCCACCGTGCGGAACTGACCCAGGCGCTGGCTCCGGTGCTCAATGGGCAGCATTGGATCATTCACGCCGCCCCCTCGGATCTCCCCTCTCTTGGGTGGTTGGGGCTTTTTCCCGGCACCCTTTTCGATACGGAATTGGCCGCCCGGTTTGCCGGCTTTCACCGCACCAATTTGGGCGCCATTATCGCGGAGCTTTTCGATGTCCAGCTGGAAAAGGGCCACGGCGACGATGACTGGTCCATCCCGCGGTTGAGTGAAGAAATGCGCGCTTATGCCGCGCTCGATGTCGAACTCCTGCTGGAACTAGCCACGACGCTGCGCGATATCTTGGCCGATCAAGAAAAGCTGGAGTGGATGGTGGAGGAATGCGCGGCGATCGTCGCCAAGCATGCACATGACACCGCCCCACAGCCGGGCTCTTGGCGCGATATCAAGGGAGTATCGAGCTTAAAGAATGGGAAGCAGCGCGCCGCGGCGCGGTCTTTGTGGACCCTGCGCGATGATATTAGCCGGCGAACCGATACCGCGCCCGGGCGGGTGCTTCCCAATAAGGTGCTGGTAGAGATTGCCCGGGTTTTGCCCAGCACGCAGCCCCAGCTCGCCCGCATCAAGGGGTTTCCGCGCCGGCGCAAGGGTGCCGCGCAGCGCTGGTTGCGGGCGGTGCAGCAGTCCCAGAAAATTCCACCGCGGGGGCGCCCGGGTCCGCTCCGTGAGGAAAGAACCGTCCCTTCCAAATCGGTCTGGTCCAGGGAGTATCCAGAACTGTGGGAGGAATATCAGCAAATCCGCGCCGCCGTTGGGGATATCGCCGAAGAGCTCGGGCTACCATCGGAGCTGCTGCTGCGCCCCGCTAGCCTCCGCGCCACCGTGTGGGCGGCCATTGGTGGGAGCGGAACCATCAGCCAACCGGACGACGTACCAGCTTTCCTAGAGCGCGAAGGCGCACGATCGTGGCAGGTGAACCTTGTTGCCCCGGTATTGATCGAGAGCCTATTTTCCCAGCCAGATTAAGCGGTGAGGTTTTCTACCCACTCTGTAATCGACGCAGAAATGAGCTCTGGGCTTAGGCCGAACTCTTCCAAAACCTCGCCGCGGGAGCCGTGCTTGGGGAAATACCCAGGAACGCCGAGGCGCCGCACGGGGGTATCCACCTCGGCCGCGCCGAGAGCCTCAGCAATCATGGACCCAATGCCGCCGCGAATGAGTCCATCTTCTACCGTCACCACCAGATCGTGATCTGCCGCCATTGCGATAACGGAACTAGCCACCGGCGCGACCCACCGCGGGTCAATAACCGTGACGTTAAGCCCCTGCTTCTCCAGCTTTTGCGCCGCCTTGATACTGCGCGCGGACATCGCACCGATAGAAACGATGAGGACCTCGGGGGTATCTTCGCCCGCGTCGGCCTCGCCGTAGTAGAGGATATCGACGCCATCGGCAAGCGTATCCACGGCTTCCATATCGGGCAGCAAGTTTCCCTTGGGGAACCGAACAACCGAGGGCCCAGAATCAATGTCCAGCGACTCGTGGAAGAGCTCGCGCAGGCGCGCACCATCGCGCGGGGCGGCGATGTGCATACCTGGGACGATGCTCATTAAGGACATATCCCAAATGCCGTTGTGGGAGGCGCCATCAGAGCCCGTCACACCGGCGCGGTCGAGCACGATGGTCACCGGCAGCTTGAGCAAGGCGATATCCATGATCACCTGATCCACGGCCCGGTTGAGGAACGTGGAATACACAGCCACCACGGGGTGCATCCCGCCCAAAGCCAAACCGGAGGCAGAGGCCATCGCATGCTGCTCGGCGATGCCCACGTCAAAGAACCGATCCGGGAAGCGCTCCTGGAAGGGGGCCAGCCCCGTAGGACCCGCCATGGCTGCGGTGATTGCAACGATGTCATCGCGCTTTTCCGCCGCCGCAATCAATTCTTCAGAAAATGCGGCCGTCCACCCCGGTTGCTTGGTGCCCTTGGCAACACCGGTGACTGGGTCGATAGCACCCGTCGAGTGCATCTGGTCCTTCGGCTCATTGACCGCCGGGGCAAACCCGTGGCCCTTTTCCGTGACCACATGCACGATAATGGGGCCCTCATAATCGCGGGCATAGGAAAGCGCATGCACCAAGCCATCGATGTCATGGCCGTAGATGGGACCAATATATTTAATCCCCAGCTCTGGGAAAATCTCCGTGGGCAAGACGGTGGACTTGACGCCTTCCTTCATGGCATGGAGCGCATCAAAGGCTCGCTCGCCTACCCACCCCATGGATTTTAAGCGGCGCTTGCCCTGCTCCATGAGCTCATCGTAGCCATGCTGGGAACGAATGCGCCCCAGGTTTTCAGAAATGCCGCCAATGGTGGGCGAATAGCTGCGCCCGTTGTCATTGACCACGATGACCGCATTGCGCTTTTTATCTTCAGAGATATTATTGAGCGCTTCCCAGCACATGCCGCCGGTAAGCGCGCCATCGCCGACAATGCCAATGACATTGCGGTGGCCTTCCCCGCGGATCTTGAAGGCCTTAGAGAGTCCATCCACCGTCGATAGCGAAGCGGAAGCATGCGAGGATTCCGTCCAGTCGTGCTCGGACTCACCGCGGTCCGTATAACCGGACAGGCCGCCTTTTTGGCGCAGGGTGTCAAATTGGGCCGTGCGGCCAGTCAACATTTTGTGCACATAAGACTGGTGAGAGGTATCGAAGATGATGGGCTCGCGCGGGGAATCAAAGACCCGGTGCAGCGCAATGGTCAATTCCACTACGCCCAAATTGGGCCCCAAGTGCCCACCGGTCACCGATACCTTATCGATGAGGCGCTGACGAATATCCGCCGCAAGTTCCTCCAACTTATCTGCAGGCAGTGCCTTCAGGTCTTGCGGCGAGTTTATGGTATCCAAGATAGTCATGGAGCGGCCTTCAACTCCTTCTGTGCTTAGTTCTTCCTATCCACCGTACCCGTGGTCCGTATTTTCTTTTATATCGGCTCATTACTTCAGGCGAGATATTTTCGCGTTAAACGGCACTCTGCGCCGGCTTATCCGCCGCCTTATCTGGGGCAATAAGAGCGATAACCTCAAAGTGATGGGTGCCAGGAAAGGCATTAATTAGCGCCATTTTCTCAGGCTTGTACCCAGCGGTGTGCCACAGGGATAGATCGCGGGCAAAGGTGGCAGGATCGCATCCCACATGAACCACGGCCTGCGGCTGTGCCTCCGCCACGGCGCGGATAACCTGCTCGCCCGCCCCAGTTCGCGGCGGATCGAGCACCACGGCACCTGGTTGGGGCAATTGGGCTGCAACCTGTTCTACCTTGGCGGATTTTACTGCGATATCGATATCGCGCAGCCCCGGCTGCGTAGACGCCGTTGCCGCGGGCGAATAGTCCACGGACATGACTTTTCCGCCGGTGGCATCAGACAACGCGGGCGCGAATAATCCGACCCCGCCGTACAAGTCCCAGGTGGTCTTGTGCTGGTAATCCCGGCCGACCAGCCACTGCCCCGCCACGGCGCTATAAACCTCCGGCGCCGCCACATGCGCTTGCCAAAATGCCGTGGCGGGGAAGGAAAACTCGCGGCCATTGACGTATTCGGCCACCGTGCCAGAGCCCTCGATGACCTCACGAATGGTCTCCACGCGCCTGCCTCGCGGGGCCTTGCGCGTTTCCACCACATGCCGGTTGCCGGCGCCATCAAGAACCGCGACGATTTCGGCCCCAGGGGTAAAACGCCGCGCGCCGTCCCCAACCAGACCATCAATTAAGCCATCTGCTAATTGGGTACAACCGACGGAAGTGACCAGCTCATTCGAGCGGTACTTCCGCAATCCGGCGCGGCCTTGCTTGTCGACGCCCAACCGAACCCTCGTCCGCCAGCCCCGTACCGGCGGCAGATCGTGTTGCTCAATGGTGAGGGACTCGAGCCCCTCAATGCCGCTGCGGCGCAGCTGTTCGCGGAGAACGTCCATCTTAATGGCTGGTTCCGCTGCGGGATCCAACTCAGCAAAATCGCAGCACCCGGCGCCTAGCTCTGCGGCGGGACAGCTACTGGGTACGCGCAGTTGCCCTGCGGTGACGATGCTATCGAGTTCGCCTTTGATAAAAGACTTTTTCACCTTACCGGCGGTTGCGCGAACCGTGTCACCAGGAAAAGCCCGGGGAACGAAGACGACGCGCCCATCTGGGGCATGGCCTATGCCGAGTCCACCATGGGCCATGCGGTCAATGGTGACCTCTACGGTGTCCCCGCGAGATACTGCGGACTCAGTCATTTTCTGCCTCGAGCTCTTGTGTACTGCGATCTGAATTTGTGGCAAGTGCGGCATTTTCTGCCTCTTCTACCGCGGCGTCCGCACGGCGCACCATCCACACGGTTAATGCGGTTACCAACAACGTCAAGGGCCAGCCCATGACAATCCTGGTAATTCCCAATGCGGTAGTCTCCCCGGCGTCATAAATCGCGCGCTGGATGATAAACCGCGCCAAGAAGATAACAGCCCAGCCGGCGGTGGCGATGGAATAGGCCCTCCGCGCAAGCTTTACCTTCTGCCAGGCCATATCATCGCCGTTCAAGCCCTTCCAGATAACGCCTACGGCCGGCCACCGGAAAAGGATGGAGAGCGCTGCGGCGATAAACAGGGCCAGTGACATCCAAATGCCGTATAAAAAGTAGCCTTTTGCATCCCCGGTAAACCAGGCTATGGCCGCGCAAATGGCCACGCCGATAAGTCCAGATATGGCCGGCTGAATAGTCTGTTTGCGAACGATGCGCCAAATGGCGATCACTACCGCCACGCCCAGAGCGGAGATGAGCGCTGGGGTGAGGCCATAGAGGCTGTTGACAGGAATAAGGACGACGATGGGCAACGTGGCCGCGACGAGGCCGGGAAGGCCTCCCATTTGTTCCAACAGAGTTGGCTCAGTATCGCGGTCCTGGTCGTCGCTTAGCTGAGGAGCCTGCGGCTCCGGCAAAGAGTTACTCACGTAGCGTTCTGCTTTACTTACTTATCGGTATCGGGGTTAGAGCCCTTGTCTTTGTCATGTGCGGGAGATTCATTGTCCCCCTCGGGTGGCTGCGCACCCAAATCGCGCAGTTGCTTTTCCGCCTCCGCCTCAGCTGCGGGATCGGGGCCGCCTACCCCGTTTTCTGGGTGGCCTTGAGCCGGCTGACCCTGGGTATTTGCGCCGGATTGTTCCTGCTGGCGCTTTTCCATGGCTTGTTTAACCTGCTCCACCAGCTGCTTTGGCATGATGACCGGCAGTGCATTGCCCGCCAAAATGGGATCCTCACCGCGGTAGACAAAGGTGCGCGATGCTACATCGCGCGCGATCTGCGCCAAATCCTCTTCAAGGCCGGTAGGTGCCGCAAGAGTCAAGCGCAGCATCCACCGCGGGCCTTCGGCGCCAATGACGCGGAGCTGACCGTTGTCATTCTTGCCGACGATTTCCAGCCCCCAAGGGCCTTGCTCCGTGGTGACGGATAGCCCATCGCGGCTCATGCCTTCCTTGATTTCTTCCACGGATTCAGCCCACTGGCCAGGCTTGCGCGGCGCTGCAAAGGCAACGGGAGTAATACGGCCCGCCTTGGTGACAATGTGCAGCATCTTTGGGCCTTGTTCGCCCATTTCTACCTGGACCTGGGAGTCCTTGGGCAGCGGGATGCGCATCGAGCCAAGGTCAAGGATGCCGATGGAAGAATCAGAAAAGTCAAAGTCTTCGATATTGACGGAATCGCCATCGAAGGGGCCGGTTTCGCCATTTACGGCGTCGTGGGCAAACTCCGTTGGCACCTGTCCCGAGGCTGCGGCGGCATCGGCAGCCGTATCTTTTACGGATGCAAAGGAACTCGATTCAGCCGAAGCCGATCCTGCGGAATCAGCGGCAGGCTCTTGTGGCTGCGATTGTTGAGGGTTTTCCGGCTCTTCTTTCCGGCCGTCATCGTTTTTCTTTTTGCCAAATGGCCAAATGCCCATTTTGTAATCCTTCCTATACGCCGGTTGATCCGTAGCCGCCGGTACCGCGGACGGTCTCATCCAAGTCTTCTACTTCGCTAAAATCCATTAGTTCTACGCGCTGTACCACGAGTTGAGCGATGCGCATGCCGCGCTCGATCTCGATCGGGGTGTGGGGATCGTGGTTAATCAGGCACACCTTGATCTCCCCGCGGTAGTCAGCATCCACGGTACCCGGCGTATTGACAATGGACAGCCCATGTTTAGCTGCCAGTCCGGATCGCGGGTGAATTAATCCCACGGTGCCCAGCGGCAAGGCCATGGCAATACCGGTGCCGACGAGGGCGCGTTCGCCAGGTTGGAGGGTAAGCGCCTCGGCAGCGTAAAGATCGGCGCCGGCGTCACCCCGATGCGCCCGAAATGGCATCGGCAGATCTTTATCGAGGCGCTTAATTTTGACGTCTCCTACTGGCGTTTGTTCCTGCGGTAGCGAATTCGAATCAGTCACTTAGCCAATCCTACCTGCCCCAGTCGGTTCATTCTGTGCGTGGAGTGGACTAGAATGCCTAGGCGTGTCTGATATTTCTGCTCCTCAACCCGCTGCCCCGAAAGTGTTGTATCGCGAACGCCAGTCGGTGCCGTGGTACTTCTGGATTTTTGCAGCAATCGTTGTGGCTTTAACCTCAGCCACGGCCGGACTTAACCGCTCTGTGTGGTGGACCATCATTCCCGCAGTCCTGCTCGGCGCCATCGCTATCTGGGTCCTCATCACGTGGTCTGGGACCGTTGTGCAGGTAGAACAAGATGAAGATGGAACGCGGTGGCTGCTCGTCAAGGATGCACAGTTGCCCAATGAGGTTGTCTCTCGTTCGATTACCGTTCCAAAGTCTGCGCGCCATAACGCACTGGGCCCGCAATTCGATCCGGCTGCATTCTTGGTCTCTCATGCGTGGATTGACGAGCACGCCATGATGGTCCTCAATGATCCGGAGGATGACACCCCATATTGGCTCATTGCCTCGAAAGATCCAGACCAACTGCTCCGCGCCTTCCTGCCAGAGCAGCACGCAAAAGGTTCGTAGATTCTAGGGAATCGCTGCTTTTTAGAAGGCGTCACCTGTGAGAGTGCCGTTGGTGTTTTCGTTGCTACTGCATCCCCCGAGCAAGCCCGAAAGATAGAATTAAAAAAGAATTTCGGTCGCACCTTACGCGGGTTCTTGTACTGTCTGTAAACAGTTGGACTAGGAGGAGATCTCAATGGGTTTCGGAGGAGCTCTACGCAGAACTCAGAAAGATGGGAAACCCTGGATACCTCCGTGGTGGTTTTCCTTTGTGCTACTGCCACTAATGGTCATCGCTGAATTCTATGTCAGTCAAGTAACTGGTTGGCGTGGAGTGTCCTCATCAAGCGTAGAGGGGGTGGCCTGGAGCGAAGTAAGCTCTGACGGCATCTTCCTTCACGTAGTGGGGTACATGGCTTTTTACTTCGTTCTAGTCTTGCCCATCTTCCTGGGTCGTAGATACCTATGGGAGAAACGGCAGAAGCAAGGCAGCGTACCGGATGGAAAGAGCAAAGGCGAGCAGCCCTAGATAGAACCGGATGACTGAGAGGATTTACCGCCCTCAGAAAGTAGAGGCCCCAGGGAGTTAGGTCCCACGCACATTGGGTGTCTGCTAGACAAGGAAACTTCAAACCCCGCCGCGTTTACCATTGCAAACTGCGGCGGGGTGAATCTTTATTTGGATTGTGCGCAATATCGACTAGCTAGGCCAATACCGGCTGCTTAGGCACAATCCTTACAGATGGGCATGCCATCTTCTTCGTGCGAATAACGCTTATTGGACTGGACCAAAAAGCAGGATCCGCAGGTAAATTCGTCTTCTTGGCGGGGAACGACCTGTACGTTGAGTTCCTCGCCGGTCAGGTCAACTGATGGCGGTTGGAATGCTTCGACGATTTCGCCATCGTCATCCATACCGTTGCTTTCGGGTTCAGCTGCTTTCAGTCCCTCTAAAGAGTCAGTTTCAAGTTCTTCTTCTGCGCCGCGGCGCGGTGCGTCATAATCGGTGGCCATAATACACGCCCCTATTAGTCGAGTTGCTTTAGGAATAGTTATTTATCGATCGCGCATAGTAAAGGACAAATACCGATATGTCATCCTGCTGCTAAAAATTTCTTAGACCCTTCACCCCCGCATCGCCTCCTTAGCGCCATGTGCTGCCAAAAGTTCCTCAAATGCGGGTGCCAAATTCACCCCCGCGGCCCACGTTAATTCGCCATCAGCGGACCCCTTGTCCAGTCCTGGGTGATGAACTTTAGCTCCTGCCTCGCGAGCGATGAGAGCACCGGCAGCAAAATCCCAGGCGTTAATTCCGTGCTCGAAATAAGCGTCAACGCTCCCCTCTGCCACGCGGCACAAATCAAGGGCGGCTGCGCCGATGCGGCGAATATCGCGGACCTGCGGCAACAATTTAGTCAGCAATTCCGCCTGTTGCTTGCGCCGCTGTGCGTCGTAACCAAATCCCGTCGCTACCAAGGAAAGCGCCGGATCGTCTTGCTCACCGCACCGTAGCGAAGACCGCGTGCCATCCGCAGTGGCAACCGTGGCGCCCGCTCCTGCCGCGGCGGCATACACCTGCCGCCGCACCACATTGACCACTGCACCTGCTACCAAGCGGCCGTCGTATTCCGCGCCAATCGAGACCGCATAGTCCGGAATGCCGTAAAGGAAATTGACGGTTCCGTCGATGGGGTCCACGATCCACCGCACCCCAGTCGTCCCGTCGAAGCTTGCGCCTTCCTCACCCAACAGGCCATCTCCAGGGCGGATTTCCCTGATCGTACGCGTAATAAACTCCTCGGTGGCGGTATCGACCTCCGTAACCGGGTCGACGGCGCTCGATTTTGTCTGAGTATGTGCAGCAATACCGTCTCCAGCAACCAACTCTGCACGGCGCGCGCGAATAAGTTCAGCCGCACGCATTGCGGTAGTTTCCGCAAAATCTCGCAGCTGCAGAAAATCTATGTCATGTTCCATGCCAACCATTGTGCCTTCTTCTACACTTGCGAGCATGACTACTCATACTGGCCACTCTTTTGGCGTCGATATCGGCGGCTCCGGCATTAAGGGCGCCGAAGTCGACCTCAATAACGGTGAATTCGTGGGCCCACGGCTGAAGATCCCCACCCCACAGCCGGCCACGCCACATGAGGTAGCCACGGTGGTAGCCCAAATTATGCGCGAAAAAGAATGGGACAAGCCCGTCGGCATCACCTTGCCCTCGGTGGTGTCCAACCACACGGTGCACTCCGCTGCCAATATCTCACCTGAGTGGGTAGGAGTGGATACCACCGAGTTGTTTTCGCGCTATTTAGACGTAGATTTTGTCGTCTTGAATGATGCCGATGCCGCAGGCCTTGCGGAAGTCGCATATGGAAACGAGTTGGCTAAAACCGGACCAGTCATCTTTTTGACACTTGGAACCGGCATTGGCTCGGCCTTCTTCCTCAACGGGCAGCTCTTCCCCAATACTGAGCTCGGCCACCTCACGGTGGGAACTGACGAGGCCGAGGCGATCGCATCCTCCGCAGCCAAAGAACGCGAAGGGTTGAAGTACAAGGAGTGGGCGGTTCGGCTCAATCGTGTGCTGGAAGAATACGAGAAATTATTTAACCCGCAAGCTTTCCTCATCGGGGGTGGCATATCTCGCAAATTCCACAAATGGGGACCCCACTTAACCATTGATAGCCCCGTTATGCCTGCACAACTGGAAAATCGTGCGGGCATTGTAGGTGCAGCAATGGCTGTATTGGAAGGCCTAGAGCCATAAAATCACCGTTGCGATAACCCTATCTACCGGCATTGTGCAAAAATCGCCTATACTGGGCGGTCGATCCAAAATTGCATGGCTCTCGGGCGTGTCTGACCTGCATAAGGCCTACACACGCTAGCATTTCATAATGCTATTGCCACCCTGTGCGGGTGCGGTGAGCTATTTCCATCAAGTAGTAAGTCGAAAGGGCGTACGTGGCAGCCACTGATTCTTCAGACCAGGCACTCGGCGAGGACGACAAGTCAGTCGAGGCATCTACTCCTGCAAAGAAGACCGCCAAAAAGACGGCAAAGAAAACGGCGAAGAAAACCGCCAAGAAGACAGCTAAGAAGACGGCGAAAAAGACTGCCAAGAAAACGGCTAAGAAGACCGCCAAGAAGTCGGCAAAGAAATCAGCCAAGAAAGCTGTCAAGAAAACCGTGCGAGCCTCTGCGGCGGAACCGCAAGACTCCCCCGCAAACTCTGCGGACAAAGCACCATCGGAAGCTGAGGACGCAGAGGATCAGCTCGACGCCGTTGAGCAAGACGCCCCTGCGGATGACGCCGACTTCGACCCAACCCACGAGGACATCGAAGAAGATGAATTCGATGCCCCTACTGACCTGGATGAAGACGATATTCAGGAAGAGTTGGGCGAAGAAGAAGACGAGGAAGAAGCAGAAGATACGTCCTCAGTCTGGGACGAGGAAGAATCCGTCGCCCTGCGCCAGGCGCGCAAGGATGCACAGCTGACCGCCTCCGCCGACTCCGTGCGTGCGTACCTTAAGCAGATCGGTAAGGTTGCCCTGCTTAATGCGGAGCAGGAGGTCTCTTTGGCAAAGCGCATTGAGGCCGGTCTGTACGCGCAGCACCGCATGGACGAGATGGAAAAGGCTCGCGCGGAGGGCGATAAGGCTGCCAAGCTCTCCCCCATGGAAAAGCGCGACTTGCGCAGCATCGCAAGGGACGGGCGCAAGGCTAAAAACCACCTGTTGGAGGCCAACCTTCGCCTGGTGGTCTCCTTGGCCAAGCGCTACACCGGCCGCGGCATGGCTTTCTTGGACCTTATTCAGGAAGGCAACTTGGGCCTTATCCGTGCGGTGGAAAAGTTCGACTACACCAAGGGCTATAAGTTCTCTACCTACGCCACGTGGTGGATTCGCCAGGCTATTACCCGCGCCATGGCTGACCAGGCCCGCACCATCCGCATCCCGGTGCACATGGTGGAAGTCATCAACAAGCTGGGCCGCATCCAGCGCGAGCTGCTGCAGGACTTGGGCCGCGAGCCCACCCCGCAGGAGCTCGCGAAGGAAATGGACATCACCGAAGAAAAGGTGATGGAGATTCAGCAGTATGCGCGTGAGCCCATCTCGCTGGACCAGACCATCGGTGATGAGGGCGATTCCCAATTGGGTGACTTCATCGAGGACTCTGAGGCCGTCATCGCCGTCGATGCCGTGTCCTTCACCTTGCTGCAGGACCAGCTCCAGGACGTGCTGACGACGTTGTCCGAGCGCGAAGCCGGCGTCGTGCGCCTGCGCTTCGGGCTTACCGATGGCATGCCGCGCACTTTAGACGAGATCGGCCAGGTCTACGGCGTTACCCGCGAGCGTATCCGCCAGATCGAGTCTAAGACAATGTCGAAGTTGCGCCACCCCTCTCGTTCGCAGGTATTGCGCGATTACCTCGACTAGATAACTCGCCCGCCCTGCACAAAATGAAGGCCGCACCACCATGGTGCGGCCTTTTAAGTGCCTGCTTCCCTCCTGCGGGCCTGGCGCGGCGAAAGCGACGCGGCGCCAGCCGGCTGGCAGACCAGCCAGCGGCTAACAAGGAATCGTGCTACCACTTGCGCAGGTAATTGATGCGCTCGCGCAGTTGATCCGCGCTGCATAAGGCCGTGGGCGGCCCACCGCAGGCCTTGCGGACCTCGGTGTGGATGGCACCGTGCGGCCGGCCAGAACTCTGCGCGGCGATGGAAACCACGGTATTGAGCTCCTTGCGCAGCGCGCCGAGCTCATCCACTACGCCTGTATCCTCCGCGGCATCGGACTCTTGCTGCTTCGCGGCAGGCGCATGACCCATGCCGTAAATCTTGCGGCGGTGGGCCTCTTCTGCCTCGGCGGCCCGGCGCGCCTTTTCCTCGGCCTCGCGGCGGTCCATTTCCTCGGATTGCTTCTTGCGCAAGAGGTCTTTGACCTGGTCGGCGTCGAGGAGCCCGGGGATGCCGAGGAAGTCGGCTTCCTCATCAGAGGTCATATCGCCGGTATTAAACTGCGAGCCGTTATAGAGCAGGCCAGAGAATTCGGCTTCGGCGCCTAAGGACTCATAAGACTTTTCCAACATATCTGGTTCGGGCTTTTTCTGGTTTGCTTGCTCGAGTAGCTCGTCGTCCCAGCCTTCTTTCTCCGTCTTTTCTTTGCCCAAGACGTGGTCGCGGGATTTTTCCATGTGCTCTGCAAGGCCGAGGAGCACGGGGACGGAGGGAAGGAATACCGAGGCGGTTTCGCCAGGCATGCGGGAGCGCACGAAGCGGCCGATTGCCTGGGCGAAGAACAAGGGGGTCGACGCGGACGTGGCGTAGACGCCCACCGCGAGGCGGGGCACGTCGACGCCCTCAGACACCATGCGTACGGCAACCATCCATTCATCGGTGGAGTCCGCAAATTCTTGAATGCGGTCCGAGGAGCCTGGGTCATCGGACAAAATGACCGAGACCGGGGTATCGGAGAGTTGCTTGAGGATTTTCGCGTAGGCGCGGGCGGTGGTCGTATCGGAAGCGAGCACGAGCCCGCCGGCATCCGGCATATTGCGCCGCATCTGCATCAAGCGGGTATGCGCCGCCTGCAGCACGGCGGGGATCCATTCGCCCTTGGGGTCGAGCGCGGTTCGCCAGGCGCGCGCGGTCTGTTCCACGTTCATGATGTCACCCAGGCGCGCGGAGTGCTCCTCCCCGGCGGAGTCCCGCCAGCGCGCCTCGCCGGAGTAGGACAGGAAGACGACGGGGCGCACGACGCCATCGGCAAGCGCATCGCCGTAATCGTAGGTGTGGTCGGCGCGCGAGACCTTGTGTCCTTCCCCATCGTCCTCATAGCGCACAAAGGGGATGGGCGATTCATCGGAGCGAAACGGCGTACCGGTCAGCGCGAGGCGGTGGTTGACGTCGTCGTAGGCCTCCTTGACGCCATCGCCCCAGCTTTTGGCATCGCCGGCGTGGTGAATCTCGTCCAAGATCACGAGCGTGCGCCGCGCGGAAGCAACGGCGCGGTGTTTGAAGGGATGCATGCCCACTTGGGCATAGGTCACCACGATGCCATCCATGCTGGGGTTAACAGCAGAGGAATTCGTGAAGGCAGGATCCAAGGCCAAGCCCACCCGCGCGGCGGCGGCAGACCACTGCGTCTTCAGGTGCTCGGTAGGTACCACGACGATGACGCGCTCTACCGTGCGGTCTTCCATGAGCTCCGTTGCGATGCGCAGAGCAAAGGTGGTTTTACCCGCACCGGGGGTCGCCACGGCCATAAAATCTTGTGGCTTGGTGGCGAGGAATTTATCGAGGGCTGATTGCTGCCACGCGCGGAGGTTCGTCTTCTTAAACGTCCTCACTTGCGGCGAAGACCCTTAAAAACGCGTTCGCAATCGGGGCAGACCGGCGAGCCCGGCTTTGCCTGTTTGGTTACCGGGAAGGTCTCACCGCACAGGGCAACGACGTACTTGCCGTTGACCGCGGAATCAAGAATCTGATCCTTCTTGACGTAGTGGAAGAACTTCGGCGTGTCATCATCCGTCGTCGAAGTGTCTTCACGAATATCTGGCCGTTCAATTGTCTTCGTAGTCGTAGTCACGCACCCCATTTTGCCGCATCAGCATCGAACTTTGCGAGTCATGCGTCTACCCTTGGAGAACATGCACACTCTACGCACGCCAACGCCGGCTTTCCCGTCCCCTGTTGTAGGGTTACGCGGCGGGCTCCAGGGAGGTGCGTAGTTTAAGTGTTTGGCAAAAAGGAACGTTTTCTCATCACGGATGCCAAGCTCTCGCCCGCACAAGATCGCAGGCGCAGGGAGCTGTGGTACGGCTTTTTCCAATTCTTGCGCGTGCCATCGCTGCTCATTGCCGGGGTCTTTTTGTACCTGCATTGGTGGTTACTCGCGGCGATTATCGTGGGCGTGACTTTTCCCTTGCCGTGGATTGCCGTGGTCATTGGCAATAGCCGCGGTGAGAAGAAGGACAAGCGGGATAAAAATGTCTATAAACCCGCGATGAATCGTCAGCTATATTCGCAGTATCAGAACCAACAGATTTCCCGCGGCGGCTCCAAGGCAATCGAATCTCAGCATTCCGTTATTGACCATGACGATGCAGCCTCCGACTAGCCGCATCATCAGCACGACTGGAAAGGAACTTCTCCCAGCATGACGTCCTTTGGCCCTAATTTCGACGCCGCCGCGCTGCGCGATCTTGCCCCAGAGTTAGCGGAGGCTTTTTCGCAGGCCGGTTTTACTACCGATGGTTTAGCGGGGCATTTGGGCCCAGAGCTTACGGAGGCGCTCTACCGTGGTGAGCCTGCCGCGGTGGCGCGCGGAACCGCGGGTAATACCCAGCTGGATACGCTCATTCGTTTCTTCCTACTGCATGAACATTTGCCTGCCACGCTGCTTGCCGATGCCCTCGGGGCCCGCCTTGCCGCCAAGCTCCTGGATGCCGGCGTGGCGCTTTCCGATGATCGCGGCAGCATCTACATCGCCCTCAATATCCAGCCCCATATCATCGTTGGCTCCAACCGCCTCGTCTTTTCCGATGTCGATGCCTCGCTGGTGGACCACGTCCCCGGCGCGGATCACGTGTTGGGCGTCGGGGCGGCAAGCCTCTCGCTTTTGCAATCGACGCCGGTAAGCCCGGTATCAACGGTGCTCGATTTGGGTACCGGCTCCGGCGTGCAACTGCTGGGGCAGCTCGAGAGCGCGCACAGCATTACGGCAACAGACGTCCACCGGCGCGCGCTTGATTTGGCCGGTGCGACCGTCGCGGCCGCGGGGTCTAGCACCGAGGTAGAGCTTGTAGAGGGCTCGTGGTTCGAGCCCGTTGCGGGGTGCACCTTCGACCGCATCGTTGCCAATCCCCCGTTCGTCGTCGGGCTTCCCGAGGTGGGCCATGTCTACCGCGATTCTGGGCTGAACTTGGATGGGGCCAGCGAATTGGTGGTATCCCAGGCAGTGGATCACCTCACCCCGGGCGGAACCGCGCATTTGCTCGCCGCCTGGGTACATACCAGTGGGCAGACCTGGCAGCAGCGCGTGGCCTCGTGGTTGCCGGATAAGGGTATCGCCGCCTGGATCATTCAGCGCGATATCGCCGATCCCTCCCTTTACGTATCCACGTGGCTCAAGGATGAATCGTTGGATGTGCGCAGCGATGAGGGCAAGGCCCGCTCCACGGCCTGGCTGAATCATTTCCACGACCACGATGTCACGGGTATCGGGTTCGGATTCGTCGCCATCCAAAAGATCGCCGAAGACGCGCCCTCCGATATCTTGGCCGAGGAAATGCCGCAGCACTTTAGTGACCCATTGGGACCCGAGGTGGAAGAATACTTCGCTCGCGTGGCATGGCTGCGCGACTTGGTTCCTGGTGAGCTGGAGGGAAAGCACTTCCGGGTGCGCCCTCAGGTAGCCAAGGAAGAAGTCAGCGTGGCCGATACCGATAATAAACAAGGCTTTAACCGGGCGGTTATCCGCCTGACGCGTACCGATGGTCCCCGGTGGAGCCACGAAGTCGATGAACACTTGGCAGCAATCGTAGCTGGCCTATCTCCCCACGGGCTTAACCTTGGAGAGACCGTTGGCCTGTATGCGGTAGCGCACGACTTCGATGAGGCAGAACTGACCGCGGCCGCGCTTCCCGCCATTATCGATATGGTTCGCCATGGCCTGCTCATCCCGGCCGATCTGCTGCTCGAGGACGATGCTTCCCCGGCTGCCCACACTGAATAACACTGAAGAGCACCGAATAGTCAGGAAAGGAAGATACAGGCATGCGCGCAGTTCTAACCCGCGTATCCGAAGCAGCTGTCACCGTCGCGGGCGAGACCGTCGGCGCCATCGACTGCCCTGAAACGGGCGGGCTTTTAGCCCTCGTCGGTGTCTCCCGGGAGGATTTAGCCGATTGGAAACCGCGTGCAGAAAAGATGGCCCGCAAGATAGCGGAGCTGCGCATCCTGGAAGGTGAAGTATCGGTTGCCGATGCCGGAGCGCCGGTATTGGTTGTCAGCCAGTTCACGCTGTATGGCCGCACCGCCAAGGGGCGGCGCCCATCGTGGGCCGATGCGGCCCCAGGAGAAGAGGCCGAGCCGGTCATCGAGTACATCATCGAGCGCCTCCGCGAGCGCAATATCGCGGTGGAGGCAGGCCAATTCGGGGCTATGATGCGCGTATCTTCCGTCAACGAAGGCCCGTTCACGGTTTTGGTCGAGACCTAATTTCCTCTCACACGTTTTCTCTTCATCCGGCGTTTACCTGCACGAGCGCCCACTCACACCAGCGATTTTCTATGATCTAGCTCGCAAAGAGGCCGATATTGTTCAACAATGCATATGACTGGGCGCTGCGCAAGCTTTTTCAGAGTGATAATTTACCCAACCCAAATGTAATAAATTATTATCACGTGACATTACCGCGGGCTTATACTTAACACGTAACGAAGCGAATGGGCTGGATACAAGCTGAGAATTTAATTTCAGACCCTTGCCCGCGCACGCTGGTGAGAGAAAATATTTTCTCACTCCAGGGTGACAGGAGCCCTCTAGCTTCGGGCAACCCCATGCAGAGGAGGAAAGAAAATGTCCCACAAGCTCTTGCGCCACGGACCCGTCGAAAATCCAGAACACGGCGCGCAAAATCCGGAACAATTACCCGCAGAAGAAAAGCCACCCGCTGACGGCATAGAAACCCCATTTGCGGGCCAAGAAGGCGCCCCAGCGTGGAACAAAGAAGACACCGTTTGGATGCTCTCCCTATTCGGCACCGCCATTGGAGCCGGCGTGCTCTTCCTCCCTATCAACGCTGGCATCGGCGGCATCATCCCGCTTCTTATTATGACCGTCGTCGCCTTGCCGATGACCTACTGGGCCCACCGCGGCATGACCCGCCTGGTCCTATCAAGCTCAAAGCCAGATGGCGATCTCACCGACGTCGTGGAGGAACACTTCGGTGTTAAAGCCGGCGTGCTGATGAATATCCTCTACTTCCTCTCCGTCTACCCCATCCTGTTGGTGTACTCGGTAACCATCACCAACACGGTCAATTCCTTTTTGGAACACCAATTAGGCATCACCTCACCGGATCGGTGGCTTACCTCGCTGGTTCTCGTAGGCGGCCTCATCCTCGTCGTACGCATGGGCAAAAGCGTGGTCGTCCACGTCATGTCCTACTTGGTCTACCCGTTCATCGGCATCCTAGTCCTACTCTCGCTGTACCTCATCCCCAAGTGGAATACCGCACTCTTTGATAGCTTCGACCTCGACGTCGCGCGCGAAGCCTCCGGCCACGGCATGGGCATTACCTTGATGCTCCTAGTCCCAGTCATGGTCTTTTCCTTCAACCACTCGCCCATGATTTCTTCCTTCGCCGTTGACCGCCGCCAAACCTACGGCAAGTACGCGGAATACAAGTCCCGCAAGATATTGCTCCGCGCGGAAATCCTCATGGTCGCCGTCGTGATGTTCTTCGTCTTCTCCTGCGCGCTCAGCCTATCGCCTGCGGATATGGCCGAGGCCAAGGAACAAAACATCACCATCTTGTCTTACCTGGCCAACCACTTTGATAGCCCCGTCATCCAGTGGATTGCCCCTATCATCGCCATGATTGCCGTAGCCAAGTCCTTCTTAGGTCACTACCTCGGCGCTGCAGAAGGCTTCGAGGGCCTCCTGGTCAAAGGCAGCAAGAATGCCAATAAAGATGACGCAGAATCCAGCCACAAGCTCGACACCATCACGCTTGTCTTCATGCTGGTAACCGCATGGCTCGTTGCCTGGGCAGATCCTTCCATCCTCGGCATGATTGAAACCCTCTGCGGCCCGACCATCGCCATCATGCTGTTCCTCATCCCGATGATTGCCATCCACAAGGTTCCAGCACTCGCCCGCTTTAAGGGCAAGGCCTCCAACTACTTCGTGTTCATCATGGGTCTTATTGCCCTCGCCACCATCATCTACTCCATCGTGCAGGCTTTCTAAGCAGCACTTGCTTCTCAGGATTTTCCAGGAGAAAACCATGTTCATCAGCATCTTCGATATGTTCAAGATCGGCATCGGCCCCTCAAGCTCACACACCCTTGGGCCAATGAAAGCCGGCAAGGCCTTCGTTGACGAGCTCAAAGAAAAAGACCTCATGGATAAGGTCACCCGCGTCCAAGCCAATGTCTACGGCTCCCTGTCTTTGACCGGTGTGGGCCACTCCACCGATAAAGCCATCCTGTTGGGACTGGCCGGCGAAGAACCAGAAACCGTCGATATCGACGGCATCTCCGCCTTCATGAAAGAGGTCAGCCAGAGCGAAACGCTGCTTCTCGGTGGTACGCACAAGGTGAGCTTCCCCAAAGACGGCGGATTCTACTTCCACGATGAATACCTCCCCATGCACGAAAACGGCATGTGCCTTATCGCCTTTGCCGGCGAGGAAGACATCTTGCACAAGACCTACTACTCAGTGGGTGGCGGGTTCATCGTCAAGCAAGAAGACTTCGCCATGCGCACCCGAGATACCGTTGACATCCCATTCGCTTATGCCAGCGCGGAAGAATTACTGGCGCTGTGTGAAACCAATAATATGACGCTCCCGGAGCTCGGCAGGGCCAATGAAAAGGCGCTGCGCAGCGAGGGGGACATCGACGAGCACCTGCGCAAGGTCCGCGATGTCATGTACACCGGCATCAAGCGCGGCTCCACAACCGATGGCCCGCTGCCCGGTGCCCTGCTCGTACCGCGCCGCGCCGCAGCCCTGAAGCGCAGGCTGGAACAATCCGACCCCCACGATGGCCTCAACATTTTGAGTTGGGTACACATGTTTGCCCTGGCCATTTCGGAGGAAAATGCCGCCTGTGGCCGCGTCGTCACCGCACCTACTAACGGCGCATGCGGCGTCGTGCCTGCGGTACTGGCCTATTTCGATGAATTCGTCGAGCCAGTTACCCCGAGCATGTTCGCGGACTATATCTTCGCCTGCAACCACATCGCCGCGCTCTACAAGATGAACGCCTCCATTTCCGGTGCGGAAGTAGGCTGCCAAGGAGAAATTGGCGTCGCCTGCTCCATGGCAGCGGCCGGGCTGGCCCAACTGATGGGGGCAACACCGGAACAGGTCTGCGTCGCGGCTGAAATCGGCATGGAACACAAATTGGGCCTGACCTGCGACCCGGTCCTAGGCCAAGTGCAAGTCCCCTGCATCGAGCGCAATGCCGTGGCTGCGGTAGACGCCATTACCAGCGCACGCATGGCCTTGGACCGCGAAAGCAAGCCATGTGTCAGCCTCGATGAGGTCATCTGGACTATGTACAACACCGGTAAGGACATCAACGCCAAATACCGGGAAACCTCACAAGGCGGCCTCGCCCTAGCGGTGCACCCGCCCATTCCGGTATGTGGTTAATGTCGGCACCCTAGGCTCCGGAAAGAGCGCCATATAAGGAGGTGAGTACTTGGCCACGGCCGGTTACTCGCCTCCTTTTGTCGTTACTTTGTGGTACCTTATCAATAATCTGACAGGAATTATAAGGACATGCTTCAGCTAATGAACCTTTCTAGCAGCCATGCCCCCGAAGAAAACTTCCTCGAGCAGTACATACCACTCGTCGATTTCCTCGGTCAGGCCATGGGCCCTAACACCGAAATCGTGCTTCATGATCTCGATGTACCCGATAAATCCATCATCGCCATTGCCAACGGCCACATCTCTGGACGCGAACTAGGCGGCCCGGTCACAGACTTTGCCCTCTGGTTCATGAAACAGGGCGACGCGGCGGCCGTTCCAATGATGACGGGATACCGCGCGGTCAATGGCGAGGGGAAAGTGTGCCGCTCCTCAAGCTATTTCCTGCGCGATACCACCGGCCATATGCGCGGCATGCTTTGTATCAATGTGGAATTATCCGAGCTGATCCAAATCCGCGATGCCGCTAACGCGATGATCGGTGGCACCGAACCGGCCATCGATAAGGCGAAGGCCTTCGGTGGCTACCCCGACACCACCACACCGCCAAAAACTCCGGCATCTGAAGCGACGGCGAATAAAAAGCCGGAAGCGCCCTATAGCGAATCACTGCGTTCCAACGTCGAGCACCTTCTGGACTCCATGCTGGATTCCGCGATTTCCACGCACTCCACTCCGGTCGAGGCGATGCAGCGCAACGAACGGCTCGAAGTCATCGCTTCCCTTGAAGACGCTGGCTTCTTCCTGCTCAAGGGTGGCATCGCCGCCGCGGCCGCAAGGCTCGGCGTATCTGAACCCACGGTATATCGCTACCTCGTACAAGTCCGCGGCTAAAACTCCCCCGCCACGTGGACATGGCAAACTTCTTGCATCCACGTGGCGCATGCGCTTGCCGACGCCCCCAAAAAGGTGGAGCAAAGCGCCCGGCACGTCGCCGTTTTAAACATTTCAGGATCCGTGGGAACTAATTGCGTTCTCACACCGTTGTACTTCTTGAAACAGGCGACAATTTCAGGAGGCTGAAAAGATGACGAATCCATCTGCCAACACCGCCAATGGCACTTCGACTGCCACTACTGATGAGGAACAGGAAGTAGACCGCGGGTCTCGCCGCAATCAAACCAATGACAACCCCTCCGCTGACTTGGTACGTGTCTACCTCAACGGAATCGGCAAGACCGCCCTGCTCAGTGCTGAGGACGAGGTTGAACTCGCGCAAACCATTGAGGTGGGCCTGTATGCAGAGTACAAGCTCAATAACGCGGAGAAGCTGACCCGTGCAGAAAAGCGCGACCTGAAGATCTTGGCCCGCGAGGGCAAGAAGGCCCGCTCCCACCTGCTGGAGGCAAACCTGCGCCTCGTAGTCTCCTTGGCCAAGCGTTACACCGGCCGCGGAATGCCGCTATTGGACCTCATTCAAGAGGGCAACCTTGGCCTTATCCGCGCTATGGAAAAGTTCGATTACGCCAAGGGCTTTAAGTTTTCCACCTACGCCACGTGGTGGATCCGTCAGGCCATTACCCGCGGCATGGCAGATCAGTCGCGCACTATCCGCCTCCCAGTCCACCTTGTGGAACAGGTAAATAAGCTTTCCCGCATCAAGCGCGAGATGTATCAGTCCTTGGGCCGCGAGGCGACCAATGAGGAACTGTCCGAGGAATCTGGCATCGATGAGGACAAGATCGAGATGCTGCTGCGCCAGTCCCGCGATCCCGTCTCACTCGACATGCCTGTCGGCACTGACGAGGAAGCCCCATTGGGCGACTTCATCGAAGATGCTGAGGCTACCGATGCTGAGACCGCCGTCGTGGCCTCTATGCGCCACTCCGATATCCGCGGTGTCATCGATACGCTAGAAAAGCGCGAGCAGGACGTCATCCGCCTGCGCTACGGCTTGGATGACGGCGTGCCACGCACCCTTGACCAGATTGGTCGCCGGTTCGGGCTCTCCCGCGAACGCGTACGCCAAATCGAGCGTGAGGTCATGGCGAAGTTGCGCGATGGCAACCGCGCCGATCGCCTCCGCGAGTACGCGCAATAGAACTCTTCGCCTCCTGAACCTTCTTTAATCGCGACCTCGACTGTGCCGCCGAGAATTTTCCCAGTGCGCTTTCGAGGTCGCGTTCTCTATGCAAGCGGCGAGCGTAAACTCGTCTCCTTAAAATCTCTCCAGCAAACTTAGGGCAACTTAAGCTAGTCTGGATACAGAATGTAAAAAGCGCTGTCTGCTTTGCGCACGGCACGCATTACTGTTTTCAAAGAAAGGTATGCCCACGTGAGGGACCTCGTTGATACTACTGAGATGTACCTTCGGACCATTTATGAATTGGAAGAAGAAAGCATCACTCCCCTGCGCGCCCGGATTGCGGAACGCCTAGAGCAGTCCGGACCTACCGTATCCCAAACCGTTGCTCGCATGGAGCGCGATGGCCTCCTCCACGTTCGTTCGGACAGGAGCTTGGATCTAACCGAAAAGGGACGCGAATTGGCCACGGCGGTTATGCGCAAGCACCGACTCGCGGAGCGTTTGCTTACTGATGTCCTCGGGCTCGATATCAGCAAGGTCCACGATGAGGCCTGCCGCTGGGAGCACGTAATGAGCGAAGAGGTAGAAAAGCGCATGGTATCGGTCCTCGATGACCCCAGCCGCTCGCCTTTTGGTAACCCCATTCCGGCGCTGGCGCAACTGGGCTTCCAGGTCCCCGAACCATCAATTGGGACGCGGGCTATCGATCTCCCCGATGGCGAAGAAAAATCCGCCAAGATTATCCAGATCAATGAGATCCTGCAGGTAGATGAGGCTACCTTCCGGGACCTTGCTGAGGCTGGAATCCGGATCGGTACCGAGGTCACCGTGGTCAATAATGGCGGTACGATTTCGCTTACCACTCCCTCGGGAAAGGTCATCACCTTGTCAGATGATCTCGCACACGCCGTGCGCGTGGAGGTCTAGGCCATGAAGCTTTTGGTTACTGGCGGTGCCGGCTATGTCGGCAGCGTGTGCTCCGCAGTCCTCGTTGAGCAAGGCCACGACGTCACCATCATCGATAACTTTTCCACGGGAAACCGGGATGCCGTGCCGCCCGCAGCCCGCGTGGTAGAAGGCGATGTGGCCGACAAGGCTGCAGAAGTACTGGGCGAAGGCGGCTTCGAGGGCGTCCTCCACTTCGCCGCCCGCTCGCTCGTCGGTGAATCCGTGGAAAAGCCGGACGAATATTGGCAGCACAACGTCGTGACCACGCTGCGCTTGCTCAACGCCATGCGCGATAACGATGTCAAAAGCCTCGTCTTTTCTTCTACCGCAGCCACCTACGGCGAACCGGAGCAGGTCCCTATTACTGAGAACATGCCGACCCAGCCCACGAATCCCTATGGCGCTAGCAAATTGGCTATCGACTACATGATTACCTCTTTTGCACAAGCCTTTGGGCTCGCGGCAACGTCCCTGCGCTATTTCAACGTCGCTGGTGCCTACGGCTCCATCGGCGAAAACCGCGAGATTGAAACCCACCTCATCCCCATTGTGCTGCAGGTTGCTCTGGGGCACCGCGATAAGATTTTCATGTTTGGCACGGATTGGGATACCCCGGATGGCACGCCGGTGCGCGACTACATCCATATCCGCGATCTTGCCGATGCCCACGTGCTTGCCCTCCACAGCAATGCCCCCGGCACCCACCGGATCTATAACTTGGGTTCCGGCGAGGGATATTCCGTCAAGCAGGTCATCGAGATGTGCCGGAAAGTCACCGGCCACGAGATTCCGGCGGAGATCGCCCCGCGCCGCGCCGGAGATCCAGCCACGCTGATTGCGTCCTCAGACAAGATCAAGCGGGAGCTGGACTGGAATCCTCAGCGCACCGACTTGGAAACCATCGTGACCGACGCGTGGAATTTCACTCGGCAATTGGGCGACCGGGCGCATTCGGCGCGGCGCTAAAACGCGGGGCTACACAAAGCCATCGGCATCAATCCCCGCTGCCTCCCGCGCCGCGTCGCAACCGCGGCTCAGGCTGGTAATGAGGCGTTCCCCCATTCCGCTGCGATAGGCTTGGGCAATGAGCTGGCTCAAATTGTGACCCGGTGCCTCATCGAGGGCGACGGTAAGCGCTGGGCCGGCATAGAGCCCGAATTTCTGCGCCACCTGGGTCGCTGCAAATAACGCCAGCGCGTTATAACGGATGGTGCCGCCAAAGGTGCGCGCCGTGGCTAGGAGCAAGGTACCGGCCGCGTGCGGGGATTCGACGAGGTCCCGGATGACCAAGTCGCGCATCCACGTCGTCGACATCCACATTGCTCCGACGCAAAGTAATTCTTCGTTATCCAGGGTCTCTTCCAGGGTTTCTACCTCGCTTAATACATACTGCACATCCGCGATGAGATGCTGAACCACCCGGGTTGGATCCGTTGTGCCGTAGCCGTGGCCGGCGCGCATCTGCCGGGACAATTCCTCGGCGCAGCGCCGCATGGACACGATTTCTTCTTGGCCGAAGTTCGGGTTATGCGGGGCGAATTGCTGCACCAGTTCGTCTCGGGAAAGCTCCGGCAAAGTGCCGTTTTCTACGCAGGCGCGCATGGAAGAGCTGGTGGAAATAGCGGGAATGGTCCCTTCGGTCCAGGCTTTCATCGGGCCCTTCCCGTTCCCAGTGCTAAAGCCGAATACGAGGTCGTAGGCGGTGGATGTGGCGATTTCTTCCACCAGCCAGCAGGCATCAATTCCGGTGCCCCTGTCATCTTCGAAGTGGTAGAGCGCCTCGATCATCTCCCAGAGCTCTACTTCCTCGCGCTGAGAGATAATAAAGCCTAGAACGACTTCGGGATTACCGCAGTGAAAGGCGCTCATGATCTCTGCGAGGGCTGCGGGGACATCGGAAAGGTCTACGCGCGCGACTGGCCCCATGGTGCGGCCTTCTGGGGTTGGTTCGATGGAGATGAGGACGATTGATTCTGCTGGGAAGAATCCGAGGATTCCTGGAATATTGGCAAGGATATCGCCGGGTGTACGGATGGGCTTTTGTGGTGTTGTGATCTTCATGGCTTCTAGCTTCGGGGCCTGCGGCAAGTACCGAAAGCCCATCACAGGCAGAGGGCCGAAATCTGTGGATAAGGTGGGCGGAAAGGGGCATCGGCAAGCAGTTATGCACAGGCCCACCGCACCGGGCCTAGCGCGGGTTTCCTCGTTAGGGCATAATGGGTTATTTAACTACTCCGCGAACACTGAACTGAGTGCGTGTGGGAATAGTGCGGTCCTGGCGGTCGTTGATCTAGATTAAGAGACCAAGGAGGTAACACATCATGCACGAAGAAGAGCGCAGCATGTACGAATTGGAGTACCCCGCTCCGGTGGTTAAGGACAATTCCGGTGAAGGAAAAGGCCCCACCATGATTGTTGCCATGCACGGCTATGCCGATGCAGGCCAGGCCATTGAGTCGAGCGCCGATCATCTCAAGGCCGCGCTGGAAAACCGCCAGCTAGCCTCCTTTAACTCTGATGAGCTCATCGATTACCGCTCCCGCCGCCCCGCCATCACCATCGATAATGACCGGGCCCTAGAGGTAGAACCCATGGATTTGGGTTTGAAGGTCCTCCGGGATAATTCCGGCAAGTCTTTCCTTCTTCTGTCTGGCCCAGAGCCGGATATGCGCTGGGAAGCGTTTACCACGGCGGTAGTGAAGCTGGTGGAGAAATTCGATATTGAAGACACCATCATGCTCTACGCCGCGCCGATGCCCGTGCCGCACACCCGCCCCACCGTGGTCACCGCGCACGGTACTACCTCCCGCCTGACGGAAGGCATGGTCAAGATGGATTCGACGATGATGGTTCCTGGTGCCGCGGCGCTCTATATAGAAAAGGCCTTGGCGGATAAGGGCCGGACGGTAGCGGGCTATACCGCGCACGTGCCGCATTACTTGGCCGCGTCCCCGTACCCGCAGGCGACCCTGGAGCTCCTTGACTCCGTGGCTAAGGCCGCCCGGCTGAATATTCCGCTGGGCAGCATCGAGGCGGATATTTCCCGCGTCGAGGGCCAGCTGGATGAGCAGGTCAATGGCTCGGAAGAGATTGAGGGCGTGGTCCAGCAATTGGAGCAGCAGTACGATGCCTTCATGGAACGCTACCGTCAGGAGCACCCGCAGGCCATCATGCCGGGCGAGGAAGCCGTGCCCAGCGCTGAGGAAATCAGCGAAGAATTCGAGGCCTTCCTCGCCTCGCTCGATGAGGCCGATAGCGAAGAGATTATCCATACCGATATTGATGACCGCGAAGACTCTGCTGATGACGATGACAGAGACTTAGGCGACGATATCTAACGAACCCGCCCCCATCGCCGCTAAGGTGGTGGGGGTGAACTTATCTCAACAGCTGCCAGATTTAACGGAAGTCCCCGAGTCCCTCATCGATGAGGCCATTTGGGATACTTTTAACTCGTGGACCGCCAGCAAGGGAATCAATCTATATCCCGCGCAAGAGGAGGCCTCGCTCGGCATCCTGGCCGGAGATAATGTCATCCTCGCGACCCCTACGGGTTCGGGCAAGTCCATGGTGGCCAACGCCGCACATTTCATCGCCCTCGCCCGCGGGCAGCGGAGTTTTTATACCGCGCCCATTAAGGCGCTGGTAAGCGAGAAGTTCTTTGCGCTGTGTGAAATCTTCGGCGCAGAGAACGTGGGCATGATGACTGGCGATGCCACCGTAAACGGCAATGCCCCCATCATCGCCGCCACCGCTGAGATCGTTGCCAATATCGCGCTTCGCGATGGCGCCGAGGCCAACATCGACCAGGTAGTCATGGATGAATTCCACTACTACTCCGATCCTGACCGCGGCTGGGCATGGCAGGTGCCGCTCTTGGAACTGCCCAAGGCGCAATTCCTCTTGATGTCGGCCACGCTCGGTGATACCGACTGGCTGCAAGAAGACCTCACCCGCCGCACGGGGCGCGAGACTAATCTGGTGGCCGGCTCTACCCGCCCGGTGCCGCTGGATTTTTCTTATGTTTTCAGCGCGGTACACGAAACTATCGAAGAGCTGCTCGCCGATAACAAGGCCCCCATTTACGTTGTGCACTTTTCCCAGCGCGAGGCGGCCGAGCGGGCCCAAGCCCTGACCTCGCTTTCTGGCATCATTAGCAAAGAGGAAAAAGCGGAAATCGCTGAAGAAATCGGCGGATTCAGGTTTACCACCGCCTTTGGCAAGGATCTCTCAAAGTTGCTTCGCAAGGGCATTGGCATCCACCATGCGGGAATGCTGCCCAAGTACCGGCGACTTGTGGAGCGCCTCGCGCAGCGCGGCCTCCTCAAGGTTATTTGCGGCACCGATACCTTGGGCGTAGGCATCAACGTGCCCATCCGCACCGTCTTGATGACCGGCCTGGCCAAGTTTGATGGGCAACGCCAGCGCATCTTGAAGTCCCGCGAATTCCACCAGATTGCAGGGAGGGCTGGGCGCGCGGGCTATGACACGGAAGGCACCGTCGTCGTCGAGGCCCCTGAGCACGAGATTGAAAATGCCAAGGCCCGCAGGCGCATTGGCGATGACCCGAAGCGGCTGAAAAAGCTCAAGAAGAAATCCGCACGCGAGGGCGAAGTCTCGTGGTCCGAGAAGACGTTTGCGCGGCTGACAGAAGCAGAACCGGAGCAGTTGACCTCGCAATTCCGGGTCTCGAATTCGATGCTGCTCAATGTCTTAGCCCGCCACGGCGATGGTTATGCGCATATGCGCCACCTCTTGCGCGATAATCATGATCCCCGCAGCAAGCAGAACAAGGACATCCTCACCGCCCTCGACCTCTTCCGCGGATTGGTAGATTCCGGTGTGGTCCAAAAATCCACGAAGGGGCTCGATATCTACGGCCGCCCCTACCACCTCGTGCGGGAGTTGCCGCGTGACTTTGCCCTGAACCAGCCCCTTGGCCCCTTTGCATTGGCCGCGCTCTCCCTCTTGGACCCGGAGGCGGAGAGCTATCACCTTGATGTGATCTCGGTCTTTGAGGCCATCCTCGATGATCCCCGGCAGGTCCTACAAGCCCAGCAGAAGAAACGACGCGGGGAAGAAATTGCCGCACTCAAGGCGGACGGGGTGGACTATACCGACCGCATGAATATCGTGGAGGATATCACCTGGCCCAAGCCGCTAGAGGAGCTGCTTGAGCAGGCCTACGATACCTTTGCGGAGACCAATGCGTGGGTAAAGGAATTCGAGCTGCGGCCCAAATCCGTGGTGCGCGACATGGTGGAAAACGCCATGACCTTCTCGGATTTGGTCGCCACCTACGGCTTAGCCCGGTCTGAGGGCGTTATCCTTCGCTACCTCACCGACGCGTGGCGGACTCTGAAGCAGTCCATCCCCGATGAATATACGACGCCCCAAATTGAAGACATCATTATCTGGTTAGGCGAACTTATCCGCCAGGTGGATTCCTCGCTTGTCGATGAATGGGCGCAGATGGCCGGCGAAGACTCCCCCATCGATCAAGATACGCTCGACCGAGAGCTAGCCTTCGGCGTCGAAGACCCTACTGCGCTTACCGCCAACCGCCGCGCCTTTGGCATTATGGTGCGCAATTACATGTTCCGCCTCGCGCAGCTCTTCGCGTTGGAGGAAGAAGATCGCCTCGCCGAGGTATTGGATTATCTGGACGAAATTCCCGATTTTGGTGCCGTCTTGGATGACTACTTCGACGAATACGACGATATTGATACCGGCCCTGAGGCGCGCGGACCAGAGTACTTCCGGTTGGAGGAATCAAGCTCCCGCAGCTGGCCCGTGCGGCAAATCATTAAGGATCCGGCAGGCGATCGCGCCTATCAATTCGTCGCTACCGTCGATCTGGACGCCTCTGATGAAGCCGGTGAGGTCCGCCTCTCAGAGCTGCGCGTTGAGTATTAGGCGCGTGCGGGCTGGGTAAAACGACTTAAGCCACCCCCCTCCGCTGCACCCAGCGTCCTGTGGGGGACACCGAGTCAAACAGCGCGCGGGGGTGGCTTAGTTTAAAGGGCGATTAAGCAGCGCTTTTAGCGTGCAGCCTCAATCTGAACGGCCTGTGCGACTGCCTGAATGACAGAAGCAACCTTGATGGCCTCCCAGACCTGTTCCTTGGTCGCGCCAGTATCGTTGAGCTTCTGGGTGTGTGCGCCCAAGCAGTGCTCGCAGCCGTTGATGGCGGAAACGGCGATATTCCACAGCTCGAAGTTCGCGTCCTCCACGCCCGGCTTGGAGATGAAGTTCATCCGAAGACCAAACTTAACCTGTGCGTAGTCATCGCCCAACCAGCCCTTGGCGCGGTAAGCAACGTTATTCATTGCCATCACGGTGGCAGCGCCGTAAGCGGCGTTGATAGCTTCCTCGGAGAGGTGCTCTTGCGCCTCTTCCGCGATTTCAGAAATCACGGTGTCATTGCGGGTCGCTGCAGCCGATGCCAACAGGGTGCCCCACAGCTGCTCCTCATTCAGCTCAGTCGTGCGGGTCAGCGCGCCGAGGTTGAGCTTCTGATCCTTGGCGTACTCGGGTAGCGAGGACTTCAAGTTCTCGATAGACACAGTTTTTCTCCTTCTAAATCTTTTCTCAGTAATTTAAATTGCAAGGCAAGTGCGTGCCCCGCCAGAACGGCGGGGAAAGCACCTACTGATAACTAAGGCTTAAAGCTGGGACTGAACGACATCCATCTTGTCGATGTTCTTGGTTGGGTCGTTCTTCTCCCAGTTGCAGGCGCAGACCTCTTCGGACTGCAGGGCGTCGAGAACGCGCAGGACCTCATCAACGTTACGTCCCACAGCGTCCGGGGTAACGGAGACGAACTGGATAACACCATCTGGGTCGATGATGAAGGTTGCGCGGTCAGCAACGCCGTCAGCGTTTTCTACGCCCAGTGCGCGGATCAGGTCGTGGCGCACGTCGGAGAACATCGGGAAAGGAACTTCCTTCAGGTCCGGGTGGGTTGCGCGCCAGTTAAAGTGAGCGAACTCGTTATCGGTGGAGCCGCCCAGCACCTGGGTATCGCGGTCTTGGAACTCTTCGTCCAACTTGCCAAAGGCAGCGATCTCGGTCGGGCAAACGAAGGTGAAGTCCTTGGGGTAGAAGAAGACGACCTTCCACTTGCCCTCGTACTTGTCTAAGGAAACCTGCTCGAAGTAGTCCTCTGGCTGGCTAGCGTTAACGTCGTGCAGGTCGCCGCCGGTCAGGGCGGTGAGGTCGAATTCTGGGAACTTTTCGCCAACGGTCATGATAGGCATGTTCTTCAACTCCTTCTTAAAAGGGTAATCTTTTTCAAATTTCCGACAGTCCCGTACCGAGGACCACGGGCCGGACCCTCTCCGGCCCAACACCAAAGACAATACCATTAATTTCGGTCACGTCAATAGCTAATCCTATAGATAAATGTTAGAGTGATAGGCATGCATAATAAAGAGTATCGACCAACACTTGCCCAGCTGCGCACGTTTGTCACCGTGGCGGAAAACAAGCACTTCGGCACCGCTGCCGCCAAGCTGGAGATCTCTCAGCCTTCCCTCTCCCAGGGGCTGGTGGCGCTCGAGCAGGGGCTCGGCGTGCAACTCATCGAGCGCTCCACCCGCAAGGTCATCGTGACCTCGGCCGGCGAAACCCTACTGCCCTATGCCAAATCCACCCTCGAGGCCGCCGATACCTTCCTCGCACATGCCCGCGGCGCCCACGGCACCCTGTCCGGCCCGCTGACCATTGGCGTCATCCCAACCATCGCCCCGTATATCCTCCCGGACTTGCTGGCGAAGATTACGGAGACCTACCCGGAGCTTGAGCCGCGCTTTGTGGAGGAGCAAACCCAGCACCTCATCGCGCGCCTGCGCAACGGCAACCTCGATTTAGCCGTCCTCGCCTTGCCTTCAGAGGCCACGGGCATGGTCGACAGCCCGCTGTACACCGAGGACTTCGCCATCGTCAGCCCGCCCGATCACCCCATCGCCGGGCGTACGGACGTCCAGGTTGCGGAGTTGCGGGACTTGGATTTGCTGCTGCTTGACGATGGCCACTGTCTCCGCGACCAAATCGTCGATCTCTGCCGGCACGCCCACGTCAACCCGGCAGAGGCAACGAATTCCGTCACGCGCGCCTCATCACTGACCACCATTATGCAGTTGGTCATGGGCGGGCTCGGCTGCACCCTTATCCCCAAGTCCGCTTTGGCCACCGAATGCCACGGCAAGAACCTCGGCATAGCCTACTTTGACCCCGATGTCACCGCTGAGCGCGAAATCGGCCTCGTCTTCCGCTCCTCTGCCGCACGCAGTGAAGAGTTCCGCGAATTCGGCACCCTGATTACCGCTGCTTATGAAAATGCCCTCGCCCGCTCGCTGGAGGGCTAAAATCGCCACGCACGTTTAAGGCCACCGGAGCAATGCCTCGGTGGCCTTAAATAAGGGTAAAGCGCTTACGCAGCTTGGCTGGTCGCGCGGCCTGCGCACTGTCGGAACAAATAAGCCGTAGCCAGTAAGGTAACCGGTACGGCGACAATCAAGCCAACCAGGAGCAGGATGCCGCCGGCAATCACAATCAGCGCGTTGAGCACCGTCAGCAGCAAGAGCTGGCCGTAGTTTCCCTTACCGGCCTTAAATCCGTTCTTGATGGCTTGGCCAATCCCGTCACCGTCGGCAGCAAACCACTGCATCAGCATATAAAGCGGTTGGATGAATAGGCTGATGAGAGACACTACAGCTAAGACTCCGAAAAAGCTCGCTATGGCCTCTAACGCCTCTTCCTCGGTGGCGTCGGCGCCCGCGTCTGGGCCGAGGAAAATCGAGCCCCCAACGAAGATGAACATGACTACCGAGGTAATAATGCCGATGATGATCATAATCACCAGCGGCTGCCACCACCGCACGTCTTTGCCCACATAGCTCCATCCAGTGCGCGGATCATCAATCTGGAAGAGCGCCAGTCGCATCGCCAACAAGCTAACGACGACCGTGATGATGTAGGACACGATTTGCACAATGGATCCCGCACCGGAGGCATCCGCACCCTCTGAAGGAGCAACGGCCATACTCACGCCGGAGATAGCTACGACAATGACGCCAACGAGCAAGGCACCAAGGATCCATAGTTTCCAGTTCTTAAATACCGTGCGAAAGGCCCAAGAAATCGAATCAATGGCCGAGGGCTTTCCGGTAAAACCGCCAGGATTTACGGTATTGTCCTGTGCTTGGTAGCCCGCATATCCTTGGTTGCCGGAGCTTTCGTAGCTGCCACTCTCGTGGCTGCCGCCGTAGGAAGGCAGGCTTCCGTAGCTCGGCTGGTCTTCTGGGTGGTCAGTCGGTTCATAGCGCGGAAAATCGTCATTTCCCCCGGATTTATTGTCATTCATCAGCGGTGCCTTCCTTCTGTATTCGGGTTGGGCGCAACGAGAAAAGTATCGTTTGGTAAGTATTTTCACAATAGCAACTTTTTCCACTCCACGTAACCGGGGTAAGCTCATAAATTAGCCATGACAAAGCATGAAACCACTACTTCGCAGGCCCCTAGCCGCGATGAACTTTTTGCAGCATTAGAAAACGTAACCATCGCTGAGGCCCGCAGCTTCCGGCGCCGTCTATCGAAGGCACGTGCCCCCAAGGCCCTGCGCGAAATCGGCCAGGATATCCAGGCTGCCGCAGATCGCCTCGCGCTTGTCGATGCCGCCGTGCCCCAACTCACCTATCCCGATTCCTTACCGGTCAGTGGCCGCAAGGACGATATTGCCGCCGCTATTGAAGAAAACCAGGTCGTCATTATTGCCGGCGAAACTGGTTCTGGTAAGACCACGCAGATCCCTAAGATCTGCCTCGACATCGGCCGGGGCCGCCGCGGCCTTATCGGCCATACGCAGCCGCGCCGCATCGCCGCGCGGACCGTCGCCGAGCGCATCGCCTCCGAGCTGGACCAAGATATCGGGGAATCGGTAGGCTACGCCATCCGCTTCGATGACCAGGTCTCTGATACCACCGCGGTGAAACTTATGACGGACGGCATTCTGCTAGCAGAAATGCAGCGCGATCGCTTCCTTAATAAATACGACACCATCATCATCGATGAGGCGCACGAGCGCTCACTGAATATTGACTTCCTCTTGGGGTATCTCAAGCGGATTCTTCCCAAGCGGCCCGATCTCAAGGTGATTATCACCTCCGCGACGATCGATCCGGAAAGTTTTGCCGAGCACTTCGCCCAGCCCGATGGCACCCCTGCACCCATCATCGAGGTATCCGGGCGCACCTATCCGGTGGAGATTCGCTACCGTCCCCTCGAATTCGAGGCCGGTGGAAAGCTGGTGGATCAAGACCCGCTCGATGGCTTAACCGAAGCCATCGAGGAGCTCATGGCAGAAGGCGACGGCGATATCCTCTGCTTTTTCCCAGGCGAGCGCGATATCCGCGATGCCATGGAAGCCATCGAGGCCAAAAAATGGAAAAACGTCGAAGTCGCTCCTCTCTTCGGGCGCCTATCCAACCAGGAACAGCACCGCGTATTTAGCAATCACCGCGGGCGGCGCATCGTTTTGGCCACAAATATCGCCGAAACCTCGCTGACCGTACCCGGAATCCGCTACGTCGTGGATACCGGCACCGCGCGCATCTCGCGCTATTCCACGCGCACCAAGGTGCAACGCCTGCCCATCGAGCCCATTTCTCAGGCCTCTGCCAACCAGCGCTCCGGTAGGTGCGGCCGCGTCGCCGATGGCATCGCCATCCGCCTCTACAGTGAGCAGGACTTCCAAAGCCGCCCGGAATTTACTGATCCGGAAATCCTGCGCACCAACCTGGCCAGCGTCATTTTGCAGATGGTCTCGCTCAAGCTCGGCGAAATCGAGCAATTCCCCTTCCTCCAGCCACCCGAGTTCAAGGCCATTCGCGATGGCCTCAACCTCCTCCACGAGCTCGGGGCGCTCCAGGATAAGCACGAGAAGCCTAAGCTAACAGAAACCGGCCGCAACTTGGCCCGCATCCCACTCGATCCACGCATGGCGCGCATGCTTATCGAGGCCCATACCAACGGCTGCCTCCACGATGTCATCGTCATCGTTGCCGCCATGACCATCCAAGATGTGCGCGAACGTCCGCTGGACTACCAAGCGCAAGCCGATCAGGCGCACGCGCGCTTTAAGGACAAGACCTCTGACTTTTTGTCCATGCTGAAGTTGTGGGATTACATCAAGCAGACCCGCAATGAGCAATCGGGCAATAAATTCCGCAAGCGCATGAAGCAGGAGTTCCTCCACTATATGCGCATCCGCGAGTGGTTCGACTTGGTCCGCCAACTCAAGGACGTCTCCAAGCAGCTGGGGTGGGATTACCAAGAAGGCACCGAACGCCGCTCCGACGATATTCATATCGCGCTGCTTTCTGGCCTGCTATCCAATATCGGCGCCCGCGACGGCAATTCCAAGGAGTTCCACGGCGCGCGCAATACCCGCTTCCTCGTCTTTCCAGGCTCCGCCTTGGCCAAAAAGCCGCCCGAATTCCTCATGGCGGCTGAGCTCGTCGAAACCTCTCGGCTCTGGGCCCGCGACGTTGCCGCCATCGATCCGTCGTGGGTGGAAAAGCTCGGCGCGGACCTGCTCAAGCACAACTATTCCGATCCCACGTGGTCCCGCAAGCGCGCGGCCGCCATCGCGCACCAAAAATCCACGCTCTACGGAGTGCCAATCGTTGCGGATCGCACCGTGCCCTACCACCGCGTGGATCCCGTCGCTGCGCGCGATATGTTCATCCGCAACGCCCTTATTGCCGGCGAGTGGAACGTGCACCACGACTTCCTCAAGGCAAATGCGCAGGCCCTTGATGAGGCCGCAGAATACGAGGAAAAGGCCCGCCGCCGCGGTCTCATCGTGGATGAGGATACCCTCTTTGATTTCTATGACCAGCGCATTCCAGACAAGGTCACCACGGGCCGGCATTTCGATTCTTGGTGGAAGAAAAAGCGCCGCCAGGAACCCGATCTGCTGAATTTCGATCCAGCCACGCTTGTCGATGACTCCCACGACGTCACCGAAGTCTCCTTTCCCGATCACTGGCGCAAGGGCTCCATCGATTACGAGCTGACTTATAAATTCGAACCCGGCGATCCCCTCGATGGCGTCACCGTCATGGTTCCCGTTCCCATGCTTGCCGGTCTCAATACCGAGGGCTTCGATTGGCTCGTCCCCGGCCTGCGGTTCGAGCTCGTCAACGAGCTTATTCGTTCCCTTCCCAAGGCTCTGCGGCGCACCGTCGTGCCCGCGCCGGAATTTGCCGAGCGCGCCATGGAACGCCTCATCCCCTTCGAAGGCCCCCTTACCCAGCAACTTGCCGATGTCCTGCGCGAGCTCGGCGGCCACGGCATCAACTCCTCCGATTTCCAACCGGACAAGCTGCCGGAACATTTGCGGATGAATTACGCGGCCATCGACAAGCGTGGCACCATCATCGATTCCGATAGGAACCTTGCCGCCCTGCGCGAACGCCAGGCTGGCCACATTAAATCGTCCGTATCGCGGGTAAGCCGGACAGCCGAATCCACCGCGGTCAGCGAATGGACCGACGATACCCTCGGCACCGTTGACAAGACCGTCACCACCACCGTCGATGGCCACGAGGTCACCGCTTACCCAGCGCTGGTGGCCACCAAGGATGGCGTGGAGCTTAAGGTTCATCCCACCAAGGCGGCTGCCGATGCCGCCATGGTCACCACCACCCTCACGCTTTTGATGCGCGAGATTTCCGTCTCGACCGCGCAAATGGTCAAGGGGCTTCCCTTGCAGCAGCGCGTCGCCGTGGATTCTTATCCGCATGGCGGGGCCGACGGGCTGGTCAATGACGCCCGCGTCGCAGCAATCCGCGACCTCATGCTCGAAGCCGGCGGCCCCGTGCGCTCGCCAGAAGCGTTTTCCGAGCTCAAGGATACCGTGAAGCCGCAGGTTCCCGGCCGCGTGCGGCAATCAATCGTCTCGATCGCGCCTGGCTTGGCTGAGTACTCCAACCTCCGTGCCGAGCTTTCCCAGTGGGACGGTCCCGCCATCGACGATATGGAAAAGCAACTTAATTTCCTTCTTCCGCCGAATGCCATCACCGTGCACGGAGCCACGCACCTGCGCCACCTTCCCCGCTATATCCAGGCAATGCGCATCCGCCTGGAGGACATGTCGCTCGATCCGGATCGCGATGCCGACCGTCAGGCCGAAGTCGATAATGCCAAGGCCTATCTTGCAAACCGGCTACGAAATCTCCCTGCGGGCCGCGAAAAGACGCGCGAAGTCAAGGACATTCATTGGATGATCGAGGAACTGCGGGTCTCCCTATTTGCCCAGCGCCTCGGCACGGCGCACGCAGTGTCCCTGCGGAGAATCCAAAAGGCAGTGGATAAGCTGCGCTGACGTTCCTATCACCGCATTCCCGGCACTCGCCGGGAGCTCCGCTCCCACCATCGCTGGCTGGTTGGCCGGCCAAACCCCACCAGCTAGCCAAAGCTGCTGCCCAGCCACATCTGCTGCCCAAGCACTGCTTGCGCCCAAGCACCACTGTCGGCAAGAAACCGCTGCCAGTCACCAACAAGGAAATCTGTTCTCTCAGCCGCCAGTGACGTCAGAATTAGGCGGCCTCACCAAAATCATGGGCCCAAAACCCCAGTTAAAGCTGCTTCGAGCCTGCCCTAAACCCCCGCAGTTTAAAGGCCCCCGCGATCGCGTCGCCGCATCAGTCGAATCTCCGATTCAAAGTCATCCGCGCTCTCGAAAGATTTATATACCGAGGCGAAGCGCAGATATGCGACCTCGTCTAGGTCACGCAATGGCTCAAGGATCGCTAACCCGATTTCGTTGGCATTAACCTGTGAAGACCCATGCCCCCGCACGGTTTCCTCAACTTCTTGCGCCAACTTTTTAAGGGCGTCATCGCTAACATCTCGGCCTTGGCAAGCGCGCCTGACACCCCGAATGAGTTTATCCCGGCTAAATGGTTCTGCAAGGCCATTTCTCTTAACGACCAGCAGTACAGCTTTTTCCACAGTGGTAAAACGCCCTTTACACGAAGCACACTCGCGACGCCGCCGTATCGATGCGCCTGCATCTACCACGCGAGAGTCGATAACGCGGGATTGTTCGTTATGGCAAAACGGGCAGTACACACTAGTCCTTTCGCTAATTTAGCTTCTCGGCTTAGTTTACTCCCGAGGCCAAGCCAAGAATCGGACGCCGCTACTCCAGACTCGTGCTGCCCGCATGCCTGCCTCCTTAAGCGAGCAAGGTCACCCCTGCCCTAGGAGGCAAGCTGATGGCAGATAAGACGCCCAACCTAGAGCCTTCCCAGCGCCCGCTTAAGTACTAGATGCATTACTTAACGATCGCTGCTTCTACTTGCTGTACCGAAGTACCAGGTTCAGTCGGTGCCTCAGCGCTCGTGCCCATCAATCCACCGACGACCGTGCCAAAAAATACCGCAGCGCCGAACACAGCACCAAGCAGGTAGTTTTTGCGTGAACTCTGTGTATCGTCTTTTTCAATCGCGTTGTTTGCCACATTAAGCAGCGAATATTCGTCAGTCCACATATTCGAATCCTCTTTAGGATTCGTTCGATATTCAGAATCTAGCGTCCTAATTTTTTCTATTCCAGAGCGGGGATGCTGCGCACCCCACCTACGATCATCGATATCCCAGATGGCGGCTGAAGGTACGATCTGTGGACGTGCCGAGTGCTGTTTAACCATGTTATTGCGAGAGTTAAGTAGTTGAGACATTTTTTCCTTTCGACGACCGCAATAAGTCTAAAGCGGCCCCTTGACACGACAGGAGCACAATGTCGCTCCTGTGTTCGAGATTGATTCTATGTTCGATTTATAGCACCCTTTCGAAAACCTGTCCAGTTTTCGGCGCAAATCTCGAACGCCTGTACTTTTCGTGCTACAAATGGGTTATGGCACGCAGCTGCCACCCAGTCCCTTTTCAAGCTACGACCGCAGAATCTCAGACCCCTAGCTAGGAGCCGCACATGGGCCGCAAAAAAGCAAGCAATGCAAAGAACGATTACGCTTCCCTTTCCGAAAGGCAACGCCGCATCCTTAACGTCATCAGCGATGCGGTGATGCTACGCGGATACCCACCCAGCATCCGCGAAATCGGCGATGCCGCAGGCCTGCAATCCACTTCGTCCGTGGCCTATCAGCTCAAGCAGCTTGAAGAAAAGGGTTTCTTGCGCCGCGATCCTAATAAGCCACGCGCGGTCGATGTGCGTCACCTCAATACTGACGACGGCGAAAAGAAACCGGGGCGTAAATCTAAAGAGGCCACCGATACCTCTGCCCGCAGCGCTGAAGAGTCCGCTGCCGTAGCTTATATTCCCGTCGTGGGACGCATTGCTGCCGGTGCACCGATCACCGCAGAGGAAAATATCGACACGTATTTCCCCATGCCAGACGAGGTCGTCGGCGGAGGCGAGCTTTATATGTTGCAGGTTGTGGGCGATTCCATGCAGGATGCCGGCATCCTCAACGGCGACTGGGTCATCATCCGGTCACAGTCAGTGGCTGAGGAAGGCGAGTTTGTCGCCGCGCTTCTCGATGGCTCCGAGGCCACCGTCAAGGAATTCCACCGCGACTCCTCTGGCGTTTGGCTCCTTCCGCACAACGATGCCTATCCGCCCATCAACGGCGATGATGCAGAGATTATGGGAAAGGTGGTATCCGTGTTCCGCAAGCTCTAGGCCTCGGCAAGCTACTTTAACCAAGCCGCACGCGAGTTTTCGCCTGCAGTTCTTGTCGCCGCCTGCACTCTGCGCCCGCTTTCTTGAAACCCGCTCTTTGCACGTCGTACGCTGCCCTGTTCCCTTGCTTGGGGAGCAGGGCCGTTCGAGTTTTAACGCATTCCACGCCTTTCTGCCTCGCAAGCGCGCCCCAAAAAGCCAACTTAAGCGCGCGGGGCCTATTGATAAAGCACCCCCAAAATAACGGATCCGTAAGTAAAGCGCTAACAGGGCCGACTTTCATCTAGGGGAATTAGAACTTACTGACCAGCAATTTTTGTTCAAACCAGACAACGGAACAAATCTGGATTTTTGTTTTCGTCCGATTACCGCCGAATTTTGACACAATGGAGGGAGAAACCCCACATGATTTAGCTTTCACCGCGCGCGTGCATTCGCAAATAGAGTTCACGCTCGGCCGAAGGCGAGGAGCAAGGAGGATCCGTGTACGCAGAGGAGCGACGCCGCCAAATCGCGTCCCAAACTGCTGTCGAGGGTCGCGTCAACGTCACCGATTTATCAGAGCGTTTCGACGTGACTGCCGAAACCATCCGCCGCGACTTGGCCGTACTGGATCGAGAGGGCGTTGTCCACCGCGTTCACGGTGGCGCCGTTGCTTCGCAAGCGTTCCAGACCGCGGAGCTCACGCTTGATACCCGCCAGCGTTCCGCATCTGGGGCCAAGGCCGCCATCGCGCACGCCGCGCTCGACTTCCTTCCCCCTGGCGGCGGCAGCATATTCCTGGACGCCGGCACCACGATTAATACCTTTGCCGAGCTCATTAGCCAGCAATACCCGCAGGCGCAGTTCAATATCGTCTCCAATAGCCTGCCCATCGCACTGTCGCTAGCCAATAGCGGCGTTCCCGATGTCCAGCTCCTCGGCGGGACCGTACGCGCTATCACCCAGGCCGTCGTCGGCGATACCGCCCTGCGCACCATGGCGCTCATGCGCGCCGATGTCGCCTTCATCGGCACCAATGCGTTGACCCTCGATCACGGCTTGTCGACGGCCGATTCCCAAGAAGCAGCCATCAAATCCGCCTTCGTCACGAATGCCCACAAGGTCGTGGTCATGTGTGATTCCAGCAAATTGGGCAACGACTACTTGGTGAGCTTCGCCTCCATTGCAGATATCGATGTCGTCATCACCGATTCCGGCGCACCGGAATCCTTCGTCGATGCCCTGCGCGAGCGCGAAATAGACGTCGTGCTCGCCAGCGAATAGCTCCAGCACGCGCACGACTTCGCCCTCCCTACTCCGGTGCCATTTCTCACCGAGGTAGGGAGGGCGAAACCTTATGCCGCTAGTTGAACTTTTCTATCTGCTCCATCGCTGCGGCGCGGGCGGCGGAGGGGCCTTCGGAGTTGAGGGCAGCATCGGCAAGTTGCTGGCACTGATCGAAGGTCAGCTCGGCCAATTGGGCACCAACGCCAGCGACTGCGGTCGATGCAGCCGACAAGGAGTTGACGCCTAGGCCGGTCAATACGCAGGCCAATAGCGGATCGGCCGCGGCCTCGCCGCACACGCCAACCGGTACGTTGTATTCGTGTCCGGCGATGCAGGTGTGCTGGATCAGGCGCAGCACGGCCGGCTGCCACGGGTCGGTGAGGTACGCCAGCTGCGGCGACAGGCGGTCAGCGGCCATCGTGTACTGGGTGAGGTCATTGGTGCCGATGGAAACGAAGTCCAGATGCGGCATGATCTTATCCGCCATCAGCGCTGCTGCGGGCACCTCAATCATCGCGCCCGCGGTCAGGCCGCGCTCCCGGCACAGCTCCGCAAACCACTGGGCTTCCTTCGACGTCGCCACCATCGGTGCCATGACCCAAGTCTCGGCATCGCCGCCGCGGGACTCCGCGGCCTGGGCGATGGCGTCCAGCTGGCGGGTTAACAGGGACTCGTTATCGCGGGCAATGCGCAGACCGCGTACACCCAACGCCGGGTTCTCTTCCGAGGACAACGTGGCATAAGAAATCGGCTTATCGGAGCCAGCGTCCAAGGTGCGCACCACGACCTTGGAATTGGGGTAGGCGTTAAAGACCTTCTTGTAAATTTTTGCCTGCTCGTCAACGGAAGGCTCCTCGCTCGCGGACAGGAACGACAACTCCGTGCGGTAGAGGCCAATGCCCTCTGCCTGCGAGTCGGAGGCAATGCGGGCGGCGTTGCCATCGGCCACGTTGGCCAACAGCTGCACGCGGTGGCCGTCCTTGGTTTGCGCCGGCCCAGTCCATTCGGCCACGCGGGCGGCGCGCTCGCGGTATTCCGCGACCGCCTTGGTGGATTCTTCCTCGTCCGCACCCAGCGTCACGGTTCCGAGCGCACCGTCGACGAAGACCAGAGTGCCGCTTTCGATCTCCCGCAGCTTATTTCCCACGGCGACGATACACGGAATATCGAGCTGGCGGGCGATGATCGCGGTGTGGCTAGTAGGCCCGCCCAGCTCGGTGACGAGCGCGCGAATATGCGCGGTATCCAGGGTGGCGGTATCGGCAGGCGCGAGGTCATCGGCAAAAAGCACCGCTTGGCCCTCCACCATGGGCAAACCAGGCTCCTGCTCGCCGCGCAGCTGGGCGATGACACGGTCGCGCACGTCCTTCAGATCGGTGGTGCGCTCGGCCATGACGCCGCCTGCCGCTTCAAACATGGTGACGAACTTATCCGTGGCTCCCACCGTGGCGAACTCGGCATTCTTGCCCGAGCGAATGTTCTTGCGCACGGCCTTGTGCCACCCGCGGTCCTTGACCATGCCGGCGGTGGCCGTCAGCACTTCCGAGGCTTGGCCCTCGGCGGCTGCGGCGCGGTTTTCCAAGCGGCCGGCGACGACATCGACTGCCTCGAGGAAGCGATCGTATTCGGCTTCGCTGCTGGCCTCTTGGTCAATACTTCCTTCAGTAGGCAGCTCCGGGCGGGGGCGCACCCATACGGCTTCTGCATAGGCAACTCCAGCGACAACGCCGGTTCCTTTAACAGTGGACTGAAGCGTATTTTCCATGGCGATACTTCCTTCGAAGATAGCGGCTTATTTATTTCCAGATCATCACAAATCCAACAGAAATGCAATGTATGCCACACGGTTTCTATTGACTTTCCAACACAATCGGGCAAGAATAAACATTAACGGCGGGCTTAAGCGCGAGTTCCAACCGGACCGGACTGCGTGTGGCCCCCAATATACGCACTCTGCGAAAGGGATAAGTTCTCGATGATCCTCACGCTCACCCCAAACCCAAGCATTGACGCCACCCTGGCGCTCAATCAGCCACTGACCTCAGGCGATGTCCACCGAGCCGCCAGTGTTACCCAGGTTGCCGGTGGCAAAGGCGTCAACGTCGCCCACGCCGTGCACCTCGCCGGGGGAAAAACCCTCGCCCTCTTCCCCGCCCGCGCGGCCGATCCCTTCATCAACCTCATCCAGGAGGTCCACCTCCCCTACGCCCACGTGGACATGGACGGTGGCGTCCGCGTCAATACCACCATCACCGAGCCAGATGGCACGACCACCAAGGTCAACGGCCCTGGCCCGCTGCTTTCCGATGCCACCCAAAACCACCTCATTTCCACGCTTACCCACCATGCCCAATCCGCCGATTGGGTAGCCCTTGCCGGATCGCTGCCCAAGGGTGTTGACGCCGGCTGGTATACCGACCTCATCAAGGAGATCCGCACTGCCGCCCCGCAGGCGCGCATCGCCGTCGATACCTCTGATGCTCCGATGAAGGGCATCGCCAAGCAGCTCGCTTCCGCCGCCCCGGATCTCATTAAACCCAACGGTTTCGAACTGGGGCAGCTGACCGGCCAGGATGGCCTCGCCCTCGAGCGCGCCGCTGCGGCCGGGGACTATAGCCTAGTCGTGGAGGCTGCAAGGGATGTCGTGGGGCGCGGCATCAAGGAAGTGCTCGTCACCCTCGGCGGCGCCGGCGCCGTGCTGGTGACCGCAGACGGCGCGTGGGCTGCGACCCCACCTCCCGCCACGGTGAAATCCACCGTTGGCGCGGGTGATGCCGCACTGGCCGGATACCTACTGGGGCACACGCAGGGGAAAGGGCCAGCAGATTCCCTCGCGCTCTCGGTGGCTTATGGCACCGCTGCGGCCGCAAAACCCGGCACCCAATTCCCCAGTCCCGAAGAACTCGATACCGCCCATACCTCCATCTCCGCTCTATAGCTAAAGGAGCCTTCCATCATGGCATCCGATCTCATCACCACAGAACTCGTCGCGCTTGACGCTGACTTTGGCGATAGCGTCGATTCCGTTATCACCAACCTCGCCACTTTGGTGCACGATACCGGGCGCGCAACCGAGGTCGCAGGCCTCGCCCAGCCCGCCATCGACCGCGAGGCCAAGGCCGGCACCGGCGTGCCAGGTGGCGTGGCCATCCCCCACTGCCGTTCCGAGGCCGTCACCGAGCCGGCCCTAGCTTTCGCCCGACTTTCCCGCGGCGTGGATTTTTCCGGCCCCGACGGCGATGCCCAGTTGGTCTTCCTCATCGCCGCCCCCGCCGGCGGTGGCAAGGCCCACCTGCAGATTCTTTCCAAGCTCGCCCGCGCCCTCGTCCGCAAGGACTTTTTAGAGGCCCTGCGCACCGCGTCGACGAAGGAAGAAATCGTCAAGGAAATTTTAGCCGTCGTCAACGCGGAAAAGCCGAAGAAGAAAAAGCAGGACACCGCGGAGGCTGCAGCTGGGGCTGCGGAAGGGGCATCGGCAAGCGCGGGTGCTTCGGCGCAAGCTACCCGCATCGTTGCCATCACGGCCTGCCCAACCGGCATCGCGCACACTTACATGGCTGCCGATGCCCTCACCCAAACTGCCGGCGAGCGCGACGACGTCGATCTCACCGTCGAAACCCAGGGCTCGTCCAATAATGAATCGGTCTCGCAGTCCACCATCGACG
>NZ_JBEHFW010000013.1:0-49052 GCF_040225475.1 Corynebacterium sp. KPL2861 | reverse complement strand
TCATGAGGCGAAAAAGCTGAGGCAGCCTTCAGCAGCTCATTAGTGTCGCGTAGCTGGTGATTTTCACGGCGCAGCCTCGCGTTTTCGGCGGCCAAATCTTCACACACAGGTTCTGGGATGTTTCCCGAACGGCGGGCCTGCTGGGTCCATTGACGAGCCGTGTGCCATGAAACCCCCAACTTTGGAGCTACTGCCTGGCACGCAGCCTGCTTCGACATGTTTTCTGCCAGGATGCGAGAGCGTGTCAAGTTGTTTGTGTGTGGGGCTAGGTTTATAGGTATTTGTCGAAGCGGGCGGGAAAGGCTACGGCCATTTGGTTGATGGCTTGTTTCCAGCCGGAAACTCGGGCTCCTTCCACGAGCCTGCTGGCGGTAGCCGAGGCTCGTTTGCCTTGTTTCGCTCTCTTTGCGGCTCGTTTGTCTTCAATGTTGCAGATCATCAACCACAGCGTCTTGAGCGCGGATTCATCGTTAGTGAACTGCACCCTGTTGCGGGTGGCTTTACGCAGCTGGTTGTTAAACGATTCAATGGAATTCGTTGTATAGATGACCTTCCTTGCTGCTGGTGGGAACTGCAAAAATGGCACGAATCTATCCCATGCGTCCTGCCAGACCTTGACCGACTGAGGATACTTCACACCCAGTTCAGACTCGGAAAATTCCTTCAACGCTGCTTCTGCCGTGGATTCATCAGTAGCCGTATAAACCTTCTTCAACGCGGCTGATACAGCCCGGCGATCCCCGTAGGCCACCCATCGATTCGCGGCACGTATCAGGTGCACGATGCAGGTTTGTACCATGGAATTCGGCCAGGTTGCCTCCACTGCTTCTGGTAGGCCTTTCAGCCCGTCACAGCAGACGATAAAGACGTCTTTGACCCCGCGGTTAGATAAGTTGGCGCACACGTGTGCCCAAAAGGAAGCACCTTCTTCTTTGGCAATCCACAATCCCAAAATATGCTTGATCCCGTCGAGGTCCACCCCGATTGCCATGTACGCGGACTTGTTAACTACCCGGCCGCCGTCGCGGACTTTAATGCGCAACGCATCCAGGAATATCACGGGGTAGAACTCGTCTAACTGGCGGTTTTGCCAGATCATGACCTCATCCAAGACTGCGTCTGTAACCGCCGAAATCGTCTCATGGGAGATATCAACCCGCATCGCAGTTGCCATATGGTGCTGGATATCCCGAATGGTCATTCCGCCGGCATATAAGCTGACAATCATATCGTCAACATCTGTTAGCCGCCTAGAGCCTTTGAGGAACCATGGTTGGGATAAACGTCCCGGCCCGGTCTCGTGGAACATCAATGTTTACTGGCCCGTAGTTAGAATCCACGGTTTTCGGGTAGGTGCCGTTGCGGTGATTGTCTGTTTCAGCAGTAGCTTTAGCTGCTCTATCGCCGGGCTCATAGCCTAGGTGGGCATCCATTTCAGCATTCAAACCCCGGGTAATTGAGGCTTGCAACATGCCCCGAACTAGGTCGTTGGCATCCGTGGTGGACGTGCCTAGCTCATCAATCAGTTTCGCGATTTCTGGGTTAGCAAGCAGCTTCTTTTCAATCGCATCAATCTTGGCCTTATCAGCCGGATCTCGTCTCGCCATAGTAGTCATTCTGGTTCATCTCCTTATGCGGGTTAGGTTCCCACACACAAACCATTAGACACTCTCGGATGCGATCCTCCACCAAGCGAACGACGCGGTCCTTGGCATCCTGGTCAAATTTTCTTGGCATGTTCCAGATTTTCCCATCTACTCAAACGGAACAAAACCTGGGACACTTCACAGCACGCGTTTACAGGCACTGCAGTCGCAGAAACGCTCCAACACCTCATCGACACCTACGGGCCACCCGCATCCACACTCACCGACAACGGACTGGTCTTTACGGCACGACTCACAGGTCGAAAAGGAGGCCGCAACGCATTCGAGAAAACCCTCAACCACCACCGCATCCAACAGAAAAATGGTCGTCCAGGCCATCCCCAAACTCAAGGAAAAATCGAGCGCTTCCACCAAACACTCAAAAAATGGATCAACGCCCGACCACCCGCTAAAGCCGTCGCTGAACTGCAGACACTCCTCAATGAATTCCGCGACTACTACAACACCACACGCCCCCACAAAGCCCTAGGCCGACGCACCCCACACCAGGCCTATACCACCGGCGCCAAAGCCAACCCAGCCCACAACCCGACACAAGAATGGCGCACAAGAAACGACGTCGTCTGGGACAACGGCAAAACCACCGTGCGCTACGCCGGCAAACTCTTCCACCTAGGCATCGGCCGCAAATGGAAGAGAAAGAAAATCCTCATGGTCATCGCCGACAACCACGTCATCACATCACTAGCCGAAACCGGCGAAGTCATCACCGAACACTACATCGACACCAGCCGCAACTACCAAAAGCCCTACTGGAAACAAGGAGACCCACCCCTAGACCCCAAATAACAACAAAACCGGCATCTCAGAACAAAAAGAAACTGAGATGCCGGTTTGTCAACGATGTCGCGACTCACCCGTCAAGCATGTCGCGACTCATGACAGTGGAGCCGACGACGGGAATCGAACCCGCGCCAGCAGCTTGGGAAGCTGCAGTTCTACCATTAAACTACGTCGGCACTGCGCTAAATGCGCTTTCCCTACTATACACCTTAGGTAGGGGATTGAGTAGAATCGGGTCCGTGCTTCTTTCAGATCGTGATATTCGTTCCGCCGTTGATTCCGGAGAGCTGGGCATCGAGCCCTTTGATAGTGAGCTTATCCAGCCTTCTTCCGTTGACGTGCGCTTGGATAAGTACTTCCGGGTATTCAATAACTCTCGCTATACCCACATTGACCCCAAAGCGGAGATGCCGGAACTTACCACCTTGGTGGAGGTAGAAGAGGAGCAATCCTTCATTCTCCACCCCGGTGAGTTTGTCCTTGGTGCCACGCTGGAAAAATTCACCCTCCCGGCTGACCTGGCTGGACGGCTGGAGGGAAAGTCCTCGCTGGGGCGGCTGGGCCTTTTGACCCACTCCACTGCGGGCTTTATCGATCCCGGCTTTTCCGGGCACATTACTCTAGAGCTTTCCAATACCGCGAACTTGCCCATTGCGCTGTGGCCGGGGATGAAGGTGGGCCAGCTGGCTATCTTTAAGATGACCTCGCCGGCGGAAAGCCCCTATGGCACGGGTGCCTTGGGATCGAAATACCAGGGCCAGCGCGGGCCAACGCCATCAAAGTCTTACCTGAACTTCCGCAGGGATTAATCTGGTATTTACATAAAATCTCTAGGATGAGGTTTTATGCGGATGACTGTTATTGGCACCGGTTACCTGGGTGCCACCCACGCCGCCTGCATGGCGGAATTGGGGCATGAAGTTTTAGGCGTCGATGTAGACGAGGATAAGATCGCCGTCTTGCAATCGGGCAAGGTTCCCTTTTTTGAGCCAGGGCTACCGGAGGTGCTCGAACGCAATATTGATGCTGGGCGCTTAGGGTTTAGCACGGATTATGACGAGGCCGCGCAATTCGCCAACGTGCACTTTCTCGGCGTGGGAACCCCGCAGCGCCGCGGTTCTTATGCAGCGGATATGACCTACGTTAAGGCCGTTATCACGGACTTGGTGCCCAAGCTGCGTGGGGAGCACGTCATCTTTGGTAAATCCACCGTTCCGGTAGGCACGGCGGCGGAACTACAAGAACTGGCGGATGGTTTGGCGCCCGAGGGAACCCGCGTGGAAATCGCGTGGAATCCGGAATTTTTGCGCGAGGGTTATGCAGTGCACGACACCATCACCCCAGACCGCATCGTGATTGGTACCCGTGAATCAGAATCGCGCGCGGAGGAGCTTGCCCGCGAGATCTACGCACAGCCGCTAGCACAGGATACGCCCTTCATCGCGACCGACCTGCAGACCGCAGAGTTAGTAAAAGTCTCCGCCAACGCCTTTTTGGCCACCAAGATTTCTTTCATCAATGCGGTCTCTGAGATTTGTGAGATCGCGGGTGCTGATGTGGTGGCGCTGGCGGATGCCATTGGCATAGACAAGCGCATCGGCCGCAAGTTCCTGGGCGCGGGCCTGGGCTTTGGCGGTGGTTGCCTGCCTAAGGATATTCGTGCCTTTATGGCGCGCGCCGGTGAGCTCGGCGCCGATCAAGCGCTGACCTTCCTACGCGAGGTGGATGCGATTAATATGCGCCGGCGCGACCGCATGGTGGATCTGTCTAAAGAAGCCTTCAATGGCTCGCTCTTGGGCCACCGCGTTACCGTGCTGGGCTGTGCCTTTAAGCCGAACTCGGACGATGTGCGGGATTCCCCGGCGCTCTCGGTCGCTGGGTCCTTGTCCTTGGCGGGTGCTGCGGTGACCGTCTATGACCCCGAGGGCATGGACAACGCCAAGAAGGTTTTTCCCACCTTGGACTATGCCGCCGATACGGAATCTGCTTTGCGGGAGGCGGAATTGGTCATCCTAGCCACCGAGTGGCAGCAATTTAAGGAGCTGGACCCGAACGAGGCCGGCGAGCTCGTGGATAATAAGCACATTATCGATGGCCGCAATGTGCTCGACGTTGCGGCTTGGGCCAACGCCGGCTGGAAGATTCAGGCGCTGGGCCGCACGCTTTAACGGCGGCGCGACGGGACCGTAAACGCGGCAATCAGCGTGGTAATCGGTACCGCTAGGGTCAGCGCCATGGCGCCGACGCCGGAGCGCAGGAGCTCGGTGGCGACGAGATCGCTGCTGAGGATTTGCCCCGCGGGGCGTTCGGCGGCGGTGATGAGCAGAAGTAGGGGCAATGCGGCGCCGGTATAGGTCAAAATGAGGGTATAGACCATCGAGGCAATGTGGTCGCGGCCGACCCGCATGGCGGATAAGAAAAGCTCGAGCGGTGAGGCAGCGGGATCGGATTCGTGCAGCTCGGTGATGGTGGAGGCTTGGGCAATGGCGACATCGGCAAGGCTGCCCAACGCACCCACGACGAAGCCGCACAGCAGCACGCCCAGGATGGAAACATTGGGCATATACAGCAGCAGCTTGAGGTTATCTTCGGAGCTATAGCCTTGCAGCTGCGAACTATCGATGGCCGCCCACGCAAGGAACGCGGCGATGGCAAGCGCGGTCAGGGAACCGCCCACCGCGGAGGCGGATTTCCAATTCACGCCGTGGACGAGGGGAACGGCAAGGAGAATGATGGCGGTACAGGCGGCGAGCGCTCCCCACAGGGGATTGGTGCCTGCGATGAGCGCTGGGATGAGGAAGCTAAAGACGATGCCAAGGCTTAACCCCAGGCCGACGATCGCGCGCACCCCATGCCAGGCCGCGAAAGCGATGATGACAATCGCGATGACCACGCCCCAGAGGAGGAGGCTATTGCTGCGCTGATAATCGGCAAAGGCATACGATACGGATCCGGTGGGATCGGTGGCCTTCGAGAGCACGATTTTATCGCCTGGCTGCAAGTCTGGGTCGCCCGCGTTGCCGAAGGTGACCAATTGGGTCATCTTTCCCTCATCTTCGCCGGAGGTGATTTTCACCAGCGCCCGGTCGCAGTCCACCTCTTCCTTTTCCGGAATCAGCGGCGGGGTATCGAAGGCCAGGCCGGTCTGTTCCGATTGGCACGCCGAATGGTCGGTCTTCTCCACAGTTCCCTCGACCTGCGGGTGGTTCAGCGCGTAGGTGGACTCGAACTCCTCCGAGGTGTGATCAGAGGCGGCACTAGAGGGCCAGAGTAGGACGAGGCCTATCAGCATGGCGATAAGGGTCGCACCGATGGCGGTGACCAGGCCAATGCGCCACGGGTGGCCGGATACCTCCTGGGCCAGCTGAATTGGATTTAAGCGTTCTACCGTTGACCGGTTCTGCGCATGCCCGCTGGGCCCCGACCGACGCTGCGCTTGCCGATGCCGCGAAGCCGAGCCCGAAGTGGAATTAGAAACCGAGGAATGCCGTCCCATACGATGTATTGTGAACGATTATCACTGCAATTGCCAATCGCCTGCTGGGGTGCTATTGGCGGTAGCTTACTAAGAAATTGCCCAAGCGTTCGATGGCGTTTTCTAATTGGGAGGCCCAAGGCAGCGTGACCACGCGGAAGTGATCCGGGTGCGGCCAGTTGAAGCCGGTGCCTTGGACCATAAGGATCTTTTCCGCCTTGAGGATGTCCAACATGAGTTTGGAATCATCGTGAATGTCATAGACATTGGGATCCAAGCGTGGGAAGAGATACAACGCGCCCTTCGGCTTTACTGCGGAGACACCCGGAATTTCGTTGAGTTTGTCATAGGCGATATTGCGCTGGCGCAGCAATCGTCCCCCAGCCCCGGTGAGCTCGAAGATGGATTGGCGGCCGCCCAGCGCCACTTGGATGGCGTGTTGCGCGGGAACATTCGGGCACAGGCGGGTACCTGCCAGCAATTCGAGCCCCTCAATGAGTCCGTACGCATGATGCTTCGGGCCCGTAATGACCATCCAGCCCGCGCGGTAGCCGCATACTCGGTAGGCCTTGGACAGGCCATTAAAGGTAAAGGTCAAGAGATCGGGGGCCAGCGAGGCGATGGAGATATGCTTCGCATCGTCATAAAGGATGCGGTCATAAATCTCATCGGCCAAGATGAGTAGGTTGTGCTCGCGCGCGATATCCACGATTTGTTGCAGGACCTCGCGCGAATACACCGCACCGGTTGGGTTATTCGGGTTGATGACCACGATGGCCTTGGTCTTTTCGGTGACCTTGGATCTAATATCCTCGATAGACGGATTCCATTCATCTTCCTCATCACATAGGTAGTGCACTGGGGTACCACCGGCCAGCGAGGTTGCTGCCGTCCACAGCGGGTAATCCGGCGCCGGGATGAGAATCTCATCGCCATTATTGAGCAACGCCTGGGTGGTCATGGTGATGAGCTCGGATACGCCATTGCCCAAGAAGACATCGTTAATATCAAAAGGTGGGAAGTCCTCGAGCTCATAGCGCGTGACGATGGACCGGCGGGCCGAGCTAATGCCTTTGGACGTGGAATAGCCCTGGGAGGTGGGTAAGGCGCTGATCATATCGCGCATGATGACATCGGGTGCATCGAAACCAAATACGGCAGGGTTGCCGGTATTGAGCTTTAAGATGGTGTGGCCATCTAGCTCCATTCTCTCCGCTTCCGCTGAGACCTCACCGCGAATATCGTAGGCGATGCCTTTTAGTTTTTCGGACTGGTCAAAGATGCGGGGTGTGGGAGAAGTCATGGCCATATTGTGCCATCTTTCACAGCGCTAAGAAGGATTGCAGCGCAACTCAGTGCTATTTTTTATTCCACTTGCTGATTTGCTTCTTCGCCATTTCCATAGCTTGACCAGTAATTTCACCGGCCTGCTGGCGGCGCTCGGCCCACATTTTCTTCTCTAATTCTTTTTGGTGCGCCCGCTCGTGAGCCGTCAGTGCACGGATTTCGCGCTGTTGTTGGCGCTCAATTTGCCGCACCGACGGGGCATGCCACGATTGCGGGCCTATCTTGGCCACGTACAACAGGATCCACACGATGGGAATGAGCGCTGCGGCCGCGGCGCCGCCCGCCAGCAGCCACGGGCTATTCATGGTGGCGCTCAGCGCGACAAGAGTAGGCGATGCCGCGAGCAGAACCACCGAGCTGGTCAGCGCGGTAGCGATGCGGGGCTTTTTCGCGGCATTAAAGGCGCGGTCCACATCGCCTTGGGAGTAGATCTTTACCTCTTGCGAGCCGGTCGCAGGGATATCGCTGAAGATCGGTGCCAGGTCCTTCTGAGTCACGGCCTGCATGACGCTATCGGAGCGCTCCTCAAACTCGTCCATGGACAAGCGGCCTTCGCCCACTGCGCGGGCTAGATCGGTCAGGGCATCGTTGCGCTCTGAATCGGATAAACGCAGTGTCCGGTCATAAGGGGAGGATCCGTAGCTATTAGTCACAGTCACCATAATAGACAAGCTGATTCAAAAAGAATATGCCCTGCCACGGTGGCAGGGCATGGCTTCTAGCGTGGAGTACACAGGCTAGAGTTCTTGCGACTCTTCTTCCTTATCGTCCTCGTCAGAATCCGGTTTCTTCTGTGGATCGGATTCATCAACCGTCTTGGAGTCCTTCCTTCCCACCAAGTTGGCCAGGAACGGGAAGATGGCAACGGTCAATGCGCCACCGGCGACGAAGATCGAGGCGGTTTCTTGCTTCATCAGTTCGGAGTTAACCGCCAGCGAGGTTACGGCGACGATGATCGGCAGGCCGGTCGCCGTGTACAAGCTGACCTGGAGGCGCTCGCGCACCGTTTCAATTTCGGAGCCGGTATGGCCCACATTTTCGCGCAGGAATACCGGCAGGCCGCGGGTGACAAGAATAAGCGCCGGGATGCCCAGTACCTTCCCCGGGTTATTAGCGATGGTATCCCAGTTAATCGTCATGCCAGAGACCACGAAGAAGACCGGGATGAGCATGGAGTGAAAGACCACATCGAGGCGGTGTTCTAGCCGGCGATGGAATTCATCCGGAATGATGCGGTTCAAGATAATGCCGGCGGCGAAGGCACCCAGCACGATGTCTAGCTCAAAGACCGCCGTGACGGCCATGAGCGTGGCAAGGATCAGAATGATGAGGCGCAAAATGGTCTGGTTGGTGGAACCCGCACCGGAGATAAACGCCGCTTTAACCCACGGAATCGTCGTGGCAATGGCCGCCGGCATGATGGCGACGGCCACGGCGATGCCGATGAACGCAAGCATAATTAGCAGCGTGGTCCACGTGGAGCGCGTGCTCAGCAGCAGCGCCATCGCGGTAATGGGGGCGACCTCACCAATAGCACCGTGAATCATGACCGATTTGCCCACTTTGGTCTCGAGCACGCGGTCCTGCTTCAACATGGGTTGCAGCGTTCCCAGTGCCGTGGACGTCAGCGCGAGCGCCACCACGATGGCACCTGGGACATTATCGACCAAGAAGTACGCACCGATGCCGCAAGCCACGAGGCAGATAAGCCAGGTGGACAGCGCGGTTCCCGCCTCTTTGGTCTTGAGCGTAGAAATCTCGATCTCAAAACCGGCGAGCAAGAACAGCGCACCAACGCCCAGCTCTTTCAGCATGCTGATGCCGGCATCCTCATGCGCGACATCCAAAAGCGATGGGCCGATGACCATGCCAAAGATGATCAAAAGGGCAACGGCCGGCAGCCGGTTGCCCAACATGAACGACACTATGGGCGCCAACAGCGCCGCTAACATGATCCAGGCAAAGGAAACGAGGCTAGTGGTGTTTTCCGTCGCACCCGCTGCCAGAACAACAGTATCCGCAGCCCATCCCACATCTAAATGCATGGATCACAGCGTACGCACTCATCCCTGCACATGCCTACTCGGTATTCGTGTCTTTCGGCGGCGTGGGTGGCTTCGGCGGTTCCGGTGGCTTGGGGGCCTTGGGAGGCTCTGCGCTTGCCGATGGCGCCGGTGGTGCAGGCGGAGTGGATGGCGCGGACGGCGCGGACGAGGCCGGCGGAGCCGGCGGGGCTGGCGGGGCTGGCGGGGCTGGCGGGGCTGGCGGCGCAGCTGCCTCGGGTTTTTTGTCAGCCTGCGGTGGCTTTGGCGCTGCCGGAGCCTGTGGTGCCTTGGCAGCTTGCGGATCCTTTGGCGGTTGTGGAGCTGCAGGTGGTTCTGGCGCAGCCGATGCTTGCGATGCAGCGCGTGGCTGCGGGGCACTAGGCGGTTGGGGTGCCGCGGGTGCTTTCGCATCTGGAGCAGCCGGCGGAGTCGGGGCACCTGGAGCTGCCGGAGCCTTCGGAGCCGCCGGGGCACTTGGTGTCGAAGAAGAACCCGGAGCCGCTGGGGCCTTAGGAGCCTTTGGCGGCGTGGGAGCACCCGGTGGGGTTGGTGCGCTGGGCACGGAGGGGGCACTCGGTGCAGAAGGTGGAGTAGGTGCCGCCGGGGCATTAGTGGATTTCGGGGCACTCGGTGCGCTGGGTGCGTTGGGTGCCGAAGGATCCTTGGGGTCCGCCGGTGCCGAAGGAGCCGGTGCGGATGGAGCCGCAGCATTGGGAGCCGCCGGAGCCGTCGGAGCAGAGGGTGTGGCTGGGGCAGAGGGCGCGCTTGGAGCTGCCGGTGCCGAAGGAGCAGAAGGCGCGGAGGGCGCAGCAGGTGGAGTGGCAGCGGTGGGGGTATTGCTGGAGGAGGGGGCATCGGCAGGCGTGGGTGCCTTGGGGGATTCAGCGGTGGTGGTAGCTGAGGCCGCACGGTGGCGCACTGGGGTGCCCAAGAAGGCCTTGGGGCGAGGCTCTGGAAGGGTGCCCTTGTCATCCAGGGAAATGGAATTGCGCAGCATGGTGGCCACGTCGTTGACCTGGGTGGTGGGGGTGGACTCGGCGGCCAGAGACTTCACACCGCCGGTCATCATGACATTGCAGAACGGGCAGCCAGTGGCGATTTCCTCGGCGCCGGTCTCTAGTGCCTGCTCCGTGCGGAACTCATTGATGCGAGAACCCAGCTTTTCTTCCATGAACATGCGGGCGCCGCCGGCGCCGCAGCAGAAGGCCTCATCGCGGGACTTGTCCATCTCTCGCAGCTCGACGCCCGTGGCCTCGAGAAGCTCGCGTGGTGGATCGAAGACCTTATTGTGCCGGCCTAAGAAGCACGGGTCGTGATAAGTGATGGGCTTGCGGTTTTCTGGGGTGCGCGGAACAGGCTGCAGCAGCTTCTCGCGCACCAAGCGGTTGAGTAGCTGCGTGTGGTGGAAGACATCGAAATGCCCGTCGAAGTCCGGGTACTCATTGCGGATGGTATTAAAGCAGTGCGGGCAGGTCGTGATGATTTTCCGCTGGCCTTCCGGCACGCCCTCGAAAGCGTTATTGAGGGTTTCCACGTTTTGTTGCGCCATCATTTGGAATAAGAACTCATTGCCGGCGCGGCGGGCGGGGTCGCCGGTGCAGGTCTCACCCGTAGAAAGCACGCCGAACTTTACGCCGGCGGTGTGCAGTAGATCCACGACGGCGCGGGTGGTGCGGCGGCCATTGTCATCATAGGCACCGGCGCAGCCGACCCAGAGGAGGTATTCCATATCGGAGAAGTCGGCGGCGTCCTCGCCAATGATGGGTACCTCGATGCCATCGGCACGCGCCTCATCAATCCAAGCGCGGCGCTCGGAATTATTGCGGCCCCAGGGGTTGCCCTTGGTTTCCATGTTCTTAAATAGGCCGGTGAGCTCTGAGGGGAAATCGGATTCCGCCAAGACCTTGAAGCGGCGCAGGTCTGCAATATGGTCGATGTGCTCGATATCAGTGGGGCACTGATCCACGCAGGCCCCGCAGTTGGTGCAGGACCACAGGACGTCATCGTCGATGACACCAGCCATCGAGAGCACATCGAGGCCCTCGTGCGGGTTGTAATTATCTAGCGCACCTTGACGCAAGTCCATCATGACCTTTTTGGGGCTGAGCGGCTTATCGGTATTCCAAGCCGGGCACAGCTCTTGGCAGCGGCCGCATTCAGTGCACGCGGTTGAATCCAGCAGCATCTTCCAGCTGCCAGGGGTGATGTCTTCTTCCAGGTCCGGGGTGGGCAGGGATTTAAGCGCCTTATCCCCAGAGGTATTGCGCTGGAAAAAGATATTGAAAAACGCCATGAAGCGGTGCCACATGACACCCCACTGGAAATTGCGGGCAATAAAGAAGATGAAAAGGAGCCCGGATAGCAGCTTGACCAAGGCGAAGAAGCTGACCAGTGCCGGGGACTCAGGCAGTGCCTTAGCTAAGTGAACGGTCAAGAAATCCGCGACTGCGGAACCGCCACCAAAGGCCGCGATCTTGGAAGCTTTGACCAAGAGCATGCTGAGGCCCTCGATGAATACAATGGCCTCTACCCACCGGGCCGCCGCCGTTTGGGAGTTGAAAAAGCGGCTGCCGCGCTCGGTATCGCCTAGTTTCAGGCGCACTCCGATGAGGAAGCAGATGCCCAGCACCGTGCCGATGCCAAGTATTTCTTCTACAAAGTGATACACCGGCCAGGTGCTTAAGCCAGGCCACCCTTTATCCGGGGCGAAGGTTTGGATATAGGCCTCAAACCACACCAGGATGCCGAATAAAAAGCCCACCATGACCGCCCAGTGAGCGGCATTGACCAATGGCTTTCCCTTGAAGTGGGTGTGGCCGAAGACCTCTACCAGCACGCGCCCGAGGCGTTTTAGAGGGCTATTGGTGCGCTCTAGTTGGGTTGGCCCGCCCGAGCGGATGAACTTAATGAGCGCGCCTATGCGGGCGAAAAAGTATAGCCACACCGGAATCGATGTGGCTATAGCAATCCAACCGGACACGGTTGTCATTCGTGCTCCTTCACTACTGATGCTCCACGTTGTTATCTACCTTAAAGCCTCAAGGCGCCATCGTGGGAGTCAGTATTCAGTAACTATGAGTGAAGGGATATTGGCCTTAGTAGTGGAAGCCGCCTTCAGCTTCCGCCTTCTCAAAGGCGCGGGTAGCGATAGGAACCATACGTGCCTTACGCGGGAGGACGGAGAAGACTCCACGGACGGCACGGGAGAAGATCTTGAGCTTGCGCTCATCCTTCTTGGTCCACTCCCAGCCAAGCTTGTTGCGCAGCTTGTCCGGAATCATGCCGATAGCAACCCACAACAGCAGACGAGATGCGTAAGGTGCAATGGGCTTCCACAGCCAGTTGGGCACCTTGGGATCTGGGGTGTCGAGGGTAAGGCCGTTGATGATGCGAGAGCGCTCGATGGTTTCGCTGATATCGAGGGTATCGATCATGTTGTCCACGTACTCTTCAAACTCAGCGTACGTCTTTGGCGCATCGTCGGGCTCTGCAACCTCGTAGAAGGTGTACCAGGTACGGGTCTCCTGGAAGAGCTGCTCGCGCTCCTCTGGGGTCAGAGGATCCATGAAGTTGCCGGCCAGCTGGTACGGCATTGCAGCGAAGGTGGCGTGTGCCCAGTAGTACACATCCGGGTTCAGCGGGTGGTAGCGGCTTCCATCTGGGTGGGTGCCCTTGATGTCCTTGTGGAAGTCACGAATCATGACGCCAACTTCAGGGCCTTCATAGATCGTCCGGATGATCGGGAAGGCGGAGCGAACCAAGCGTGCAACCTCGTTATCGAAAACGTTCGAGTGCTGCACCAAGGACCGGCTGACGTCACGCTGGGCAATCTGCAAAAGACCAGCAGACAGTGCGACGAATGCGGAGCGCCAGTCACCAAAGCGCTGCCACAGGATGGAATCTGGACCCAGCTCAGGCAGGTTATCGGTGTTGTTATCTGCAGGTTGGGTGTGCTTGTCGTTTACAGTGCTTTCAGGATTGCTCAGAGTAGTCATTATGCCTCCTTAAGGGCAGTAGCGGACTTTTGTTGATTCTGGCGTTCGGACGAGGCGGACTCAGGGGCGTAGTTGGATGCTCGCTTGAAATCGTGGGCCGGTGCATCGAACCCTGCGAGCACTTCGCGGATTCCGCGTACGGTACCGGGCTGAACCAACCACTTATCGTGCTTGACGGTTAGTTCTCCTGGTCCACGAATCTCGAGCTGGCGGACGTAACGGCGGCAGTGATCGGCGCGGGCTTCGATGACAGCCAGTGGGCGACGCTTGAGGTAAGAGTCGCGCGGGGTGGGGCCGTCAACAAAGAGGGCATTAGGCAGCCCAAATACCTCTACACCGTGGTGCAGGTACATGTCATCGACGCTGGCCTTTGACCGTCCCGGAACGGAAATCCACGGGGATTCCTCGCCGGTGGCGCGAATCAACACATCGAAAGTTTGGGTTTCCTGACCGGAATCACCGAGGTAGGAGATTTCCCATTTGCCTTCTGCGCGGTCGAATTCGGCACCCGTAACGGCGGTGGAACCGCGGAACTCGGCGCCACTGGCAGCAACAGCCTCTTCAAGGTGGCGTACTACAGAAGCTGGCGACCCGTCAGTTTTCGTGAGGCGGAGGTACGGGGTACGGAAGTGGTACTTCCGGGAGACCTTGGTGGCATCAGCGGAATTGAAGTGACCGCCGATGTGTGGTTCTTGTTCAAAAAGAACGGTGTCGAATCCAGAGAATGCGCATTCAGAAGCCGCGGCGCATCCGGCTACTCCGGCACCGACGACTGCGACGGTCGGTCGGCGGTATGGCTTGAACATACTGTTCCTTTCGAGTTTCACAGGGCGCTTACGGCCGCTGTGTATTGGCAATTTATGTACTCAGAGAGAACACAATTTGTGGATATGTTGTGATAGTACACATATACCCAACAATTGTGAAGTGGGTTACTGGATTTAAAGGCTGGCTGGTTATGCTGCGCAGTGCTTAGGGGAGGAAGCGCAAGGCCTTTCCTAAGCGCAACGCGGAGCTCAGCAGGGTGCCGTAATACTTATTGGGAAGCCAACTTGGCCCGCGCATCGGCATGATCCTTTGCGAGGAAATATTCTTCGCTTCCGTATATTTGGTCAGCCCCTCGTGGCCATGGCGGCGGCCAACGCCGGACTCCTTGACGCCACCCAGCGGGGTGGAAATCGAGGCCCACGTGGAGGCGTAGCCATCATTGATGGTCACGCTGCCAGCATCGATTTTCTCGGCGATGCCCTGCGCGGTCTCGGGTTGGCCGAATACAGAGGAGTTCAGGCCGTAGGGCAATTTATTTGCCTGCTCGATGGCCTCTTTAACATCGCGCACGCGTTGCACATACACCACTGGGCCAAAGACCTCTTGCTCGGCAAGCTCGGTGCCTTCACCCAAATCAGTGAGAACCGTGGGTTCAAAGTGGTAGGGGCCAATATCCGGCCGGGGCTTGCCGCCGGTAATAACGGTGGCACCCTTTTCTACCGCATCATCGACGAAGTGCTGCACCACATCCAATTGGTTCTGGCCGATGAGAGAACCCATCGTGTAGTCCCAGTTCAAACCGGAACCAAGTTTGATGGACTCGGTTGCCCGGCGGAATGCGGTAATGAATTGATCGAAGATGGCATCGGGCACGTAGATGCGTTCAATCGACACGCACAGCTGGCCTGAATTGGAAAAGCAGGCGGTAGCGATGGTGTCAATATACTTGTCGATGTCCGCATCCGGCGCGATGATCATTGGGTTCTTGCCGCCCAGTTCTGCGGAGTATCCAACGAGGCGCTCGCCTACGGTGGTGCCCAAAATCTTGCCGGTCTTGGTGGAACCGGTAAACATCAGGTAATCGCAGCGTTCGGAGATGGCGGAGCCGACAACTCGGCCGGAGCCGGTAACGATCTGCAGCAGATCCTTCGGCAGTCCTGCTTCCTTCAAGAGGTAGAGGGAAATCAGGTTAGAAAATGGGGTGGATCCATCGGGCTTGGCCACAACGCCATTGCCGGCAAGTAGTGCCGCAACGGCATCGGAGATGCCCAATGCTAATGGGTAGTTCCACGGGCTGATTTGCCCCACAACGCCCTTAGGAACTCGCTGCAAGTGAGTTTTGGTGATGAGCGGAAATGCGCCCGGCTGCTTCTGAGTGGCCAGTAGCTTTGGCGCATTATTTGAGTAATAACGCGCGTTATTTAGTACATCGAGTACCTCATCAAAAGCGGCCGTGCGGTCCTTGCCGGTTTCCAGTTGGATGAAATCCGCCAGCAGCTCGCGGTGTTTAGCCACGAGGTGGTGGAAGCGCTTCATTACCTTTACGCGCTGCTTAACGTCGGTGTCGGCCCAGGCCTTTTGGGCCTGACGCGAACGGCGGAAAGCCTCATCTACGTCTTCTTCGGAACCTACTCCAACCCATCCTAATTCTTCTTCGAATAGGGGGGAATGGACCGCTTGGTGTTCGCCTTTATCCAGCGAACCAGTGGAGTAGTTAGTGGTGAGATGTTGTAGCTCAGTCAGTAAATGCTGTGGCAAGGGCCGTTCTTGTAGACGGCGTGGTAAAGACATGTAATGCACGCTCCAGAAAGATCAATGAAAAGGTTCGTGAGCTAAAAAGCTCACGAACAATTGGGAAGCCGGTGTGTTTTAGAACGGGCAGCCGGCAGCACGGCGTGCGGCTACTGCATCATCGGAATCCGGCTTGTCGGTAGATTCCGCGGTGGCAGCAGAGTCCTTAGCTTGGGCGGCGTTGTAGCCTTGGATCTTCTTCGGCTCCTTGTACTTGCCCTCAATCATGCCGTTCTTGATCATCAAGGAACGACCAGGCTCCATGTAGCGCTTGTCCTCTGGGAGGTGGTCCATGATGAAGCGAACGGACTTGGCGATGCGGTCGAAGCGCTTTTGGTCGCGCTTGGTCCACTTCAGATCCAAGATGTCGCGGTACTTCTGCGGCAGGGTAGCCACAGTCAACCAGATGGCGCTGCGCATAATGGGCTTCCAGATAACCTTCCATACGGCCTCTGGAACGCCTTCCGGAGCCTTGACCGGCTCTACGCGTGCGGTGCGCAGTGCGAAGTCAACGGTCTGGTTGCGCTCGAGCACGGTGTCTGCCATGTCATCCATGTACTTGATCAAGTCATCGTAGTTATCAATGACCGGACGCTCAGACATGCCGTACTTGTCCCACCAAGTCACGCCCTCGCGAACGATCTGGTCGCGCTCTTCCTTGGTGAACGGAGTACCGAAGAGATCTTGGGCGTAGATAACGCGGTAGACGAAGGTAGCGTGTGCCCAGTAGTAGGTCTCTGGGTTCAGGGAATGGTAACGCTCGCCATTTTGCAGCGTGCCCTTAATGGTGACGTGGTAGTCGCGGATACGCTCACCGATGTCCCCATCATCGTAGATGGACTGAATAATCTGCGGCGTAGAGCGCTGCAGACGGGCGAAAGGTTCGTCGAAGAACTTCGAGTGGTCCAAAAGGGACTGACCAATCGCTGGGTGCATATTCTGCAAAATGCCGGTGTAACCGCGCAGCAGCTGCAGGCGGTTGTCCGAGCCCCACTTCCACAACAGGGAATCCGGGCCCAAAGGAGCGCGCCGCAGTTCGCGCTTTTCTTCCTTCTTGTCCTGAGCGTTTACTTCTTCTGCACCGGACTGAGAGGAATCAATGTGGGTATTTTCTTCGTTTGCCTGTGCATTTTCGGGTTTCAGTGAGTTGGACAATTCGACCCTCCTTAGTCGATAAAATCTGATGGTTGTGTAGCGTAACACACACCGGTGCGCACCTATTACATGGCGCACAAATTTGGGGGTGCAACGATGTGCGCTGCAGGTTTAGTGGGGGATCGGAAGTTGACAACGGCAGGGGGTGCGATAATCTTCATTAAACATATGACTTGGGCTACACCGTTGCGGGCGTATTTAATTGCACCCCTATTTGTGTGACGTGTCTCAGGTAGTGTTAACGTGTGTTCAAGCTCATTTAATCAGTGGATTGCGTAGGTCTAATACTCATCGTCGGCTTGTGTACCTCTGGCCGCGGTAAAGAGTGGGCTGAAAATTCACCGTAGACGGGGGATGCCGCTAAAACAGGCTGCTACCCCGCCTTTTCAATTCCACAGAAAGGTTCCTTCATGGGCAGGATTAGCATTCCAAAGTTTGCAACCGCACTGGCTGCCGGGCTTGCGGCTTTTGGTGTAACAGGTTTTGCGGTAGCCCAAGGTGGCTTGACCGCTAATATCGCACTTTCAGGAACCTTCTTTAAGGTGAACATGAGCCACCTAGAGGGTGAGGGATTGTCGATCTTCGTTGATAGGGACAAGATGGGAGAGGAAACCATCCCGGCCGCGCGCTTGAAGTTTGAGCACGCCGTGGCTTCCAACTTGTGCCTGTCTGCCAATCTTCCTGATGTCCCGGGGATTGGCGAGACCACCTTCGCTCTTCGCGCGAATGGTGATGACAGTGTGGAGGTAGAAAACCTCTTGGTTGGTGCTACCGACATTAAGGGTCAGCTCGATCTGACGAACGCCAACGTGGGTGTTGACGCCAGCCAGGTCAATGACAAGGCAGATCCAGGTTCGTGGGGATTGTACGCGCAGAAGGTGACCCTGAGCGCGGATGATATTCGTACGACCTCGGTGGGAGCAGAAAGGCTCGCTGCCTCTGGTGTGAATGTGACGGTGAAGAGGGGAAGCAACAACAATGGCTGCTAAGTCTTCTGATGATGAGACTTTGCGCATGCCTGCGGTGACCGAAACCGATACCGATAACGGCGAAGCTGCACGCAGCGCACAAGATTCCTCCCAGGAGTCGGCCGGAAATACCGCTGGCGAGGCCGCCATTGGCGCCGATCATGCTAGTGCTTCGGAGACGAAGGCCGAGGACACCGCTGATGCTGGTGCTGAAGCCACGGCCACAGCGGAAAGCGATGGAGAGAACACATCGCAGTCGGTAGCGGATGCGGTCAAAGGTGCTAATGAACCGCAGGATTCCGCAGCGAATAACAAGAATGACAAAGCCGTAACCAGAGTGGCCCCTAAAGAGAGCTGGTGGAAGCGGTTTAAACACTGGCGCAAGCGTCGTCCGTTCGCGGGTGGCTTGTTGCTTATCTTGTCCGGCATCGCCATCGCTGCGCCGGCCTATATTACTGTGCGCATTTCTGATCTGCTGGTCATGATTTCCACGGTGTCGGGCGTTTCGACGCTTCTTATTGGTGCGGCACTTATCATGTTCGGCCTAGGATCTTGGTTTAGGCAGGAGACGTCGTCTTACCTGGGTGTTTTAGCCATCTTGGTAGCGATCGTCGCGCTTCCCACCACCAACCTGGGTGGCTTCGTTATAGGCAGCCTTTTGGGCATTATCGGTGGTGCGCTCGCATTTGCTTGGCAGCCACAGGATCGCCAGAAGTCTCCTAAGAAGCGCAAGAAGAAGAAAAAGTCCCAGGCCAAAGAACTGGCGGTTTCAGCATGAAGCTATTCAGGCTGAGCTCACTACCGCGTCGTCGCTCCGCTCGTGTGGTAAAAGGTAGTGCGCTCGCAGTGCTCTGCGCTTTTACAGCGGTGTGTGCGGTGAACCAACCTGAGGAAACCCGTGCGCAGGAAGGCTTGGCCTTAGCGCAATCTGAACTCAGCACGGTGACTGCTGATAATGTCACCCTGACTGGAAACGTAAGCGCCTCGCTCATCACTGTGCCTACCGCACAGGGTGAACAACGAGCACTGAAGCTCGTAGGTGATAAGTTGGCGGCGCGTAACCTCGCGTTGACCCTGCCCGCAGCTATGGGACAAGGCAAGCTAACCACTGGTGACGTGGAAACCACCGTCACGGACGGGCCGGTCACCGTCCTGACCACTGGACTGCAGACAACGCCTGCAGTGGTGGATCACCCCACCATTCCGGTAAACGTCGATCTATCCAACGGCGATCTCAACGCGGTGCTTGATCAATTGGGCGTTCCTGACCCGCACGTGGTGCCCGATGCTCCTATCCCAAACGTTTTGATGGAGCACATTTCGCTGCAAGATGTCACCATGGAGCTGGTCAACCTGCAGGGCGCTAATTTGCATGCCCCGCAGGTCCAGCTCAACGTGCAGTAACCACGCAGCGGCTCCCCCTTAAGCCTCGTTGAACTGCGATTGGTGCAGGCGCCAATAAGCGCCCTGGGCGCGCAGCAGTTCTTCGTGCGAGCCTTGCTCGACGATGCCCCCGTTTTCCATCACCAAGATCAGATCAGCATCCCGGATGGTGGATAGGCGGTGGGCGATGACGAAGGAGGTGCGCTCTGCGCGCAGGGCATTCATGGCCTCTTGGACAAGCACCTCGGTGCGGGTATCCACGGACGAGGTGGCCTCATCCAAGATGAGCAATGCGGGCTGGGCCAAAAAGGCGCGAGCGATGGTAATCAGCTGGCGCTCACCGGCGGAGATGGCGCCTCCATCTTGGTCGATGACGGTGTCATAGCCCTCCGGCAGGGAGTGCACGAAGCGATCGACGTAGGTGGCCTTGGCCGCGGCGATGACCTCATCGTCCGTGGCATCGAGCCGGCCGTAGCGGATATTGTCCATGATGGTGCCCTCAAAGAGGACGGCATCTTGTAGCACCATACCCACTTGGGAGCGCAGGGCGGTGCGGGGCATGTGAGCGGTATCGTGGCCATCGATAAGAATGCGCCCAGAATCGATGTCATAAAAGCGCATGAGCAGATTGACCATGGTGGTCTTGCCCGCGCCGGTAGGGCCTACGATCGCCGCGGTTTGCCCCGGCTCCACGCGCAGGTTGAGCCCGGTAATAAGTTCCTTTTCCGGCGAATAGGAAAAGTCAACGTCCTGGAACTCTACGCGGCCGCGGGCCCGGCCGGGTAGCTCATCGCTGGTGCTCTCCAACGATTGCTCTTCTGCATCGAGGAACTCGAAGACGCGCTCGGCAGAGGCCACGCCGGATTGCACCTGTTGCATCATGCCGCCCAATTGGCCCAGCGGCTGGTTAAATTCGCGGGAGTACTGGATAAAGGCGGTGGCCTGGCCCAAGGTCATCTGCCCGTGCGCCACGCGCAGGCCGCCCAGGACGGCGATGGCCACATAAGACAAGTAGGACACGAACTGCATGATGGGCATCATGATGCCGGAGAGGAATTGCGCCAGCGCGGAGGAGCGGAAGAGCTCGTCATTGCGCTCATCAAATTGGCGCGTCATATCCTCAGTGCGGCCAAAGACGATGCCCAGATCGTGGCCGGAGAAGGACTCTTCCACCTGGCCATTGAGCTGGCCGGTAGCGCGCCACTGGGTTTTGAATTGGCGCTGCGAGCGCCCGCCAATGACCCCGATGATCAGCCCAGTTAGCGGCAGCGCCAAGAGCGCCAATAGGGCTAGCTGCCAAGAGATGCTAAACATCATCACGGTGATGCCCAGGATCATCAGGATGTTATAAAACAGCTGGGAGAGCGCCTGCTGGAGGGCCTGTTGCACATTGTCGATGTCATTGGTGGTGCGCGAGAGGATATCGCCGCGCTGGTGGGAATCGAAGTAATTCAACGGCAGCGCATGCACCTTGGCCTCCACGCGCTGGCGCAGCTCGTAGACCGTGTCGATGGTCAGGCGGTTTAAGATGAGCCCCTGCCAGAGCTGGAAGCCGGCAGAGACGATGTACATCGCGATCACCGCGATGATAAGCGTGCCCAAGCGGGTAAAGTCGATGCCCTCGCCGGGAGTGAAATCCATGCCTGAGGCCATATCGGCCACCTGATCCTGGCCCTGGGCACGCATGCCGTCGATGGCTTGCTGCGCCGAGATGTCAGCCGGCAGCTCGCGAGAGATAACGCCGGAGAAAATGACGTCCATGGCATCGCCCAAGACCTTGGGCGCGAAGACCGCGAGGAAGACGCAGACGACATTCATCGCTGCCACTACCGCTAGCAGCCGTTTATAGGGCATGAGAAGTAGTAGCAAGCGCTTGGCAGAAGGCCAGAAATTCTTGGCTTGGCGGGGCGCGGAACCGGACCATTCATCGGCGGCGACCTTGGCCTCAAGCTCCTGGAGCTCGGCGTCCTCAGCGGAGGAGTTGTGTGTGGTGTCCTTGGCCATTAGTGCTCTCCTCCAGCTACTCCAGCGGTTTCTTGGGATTCAACGATTTCCTGGTACACGCCCGAGGATTTCAGTAACTGCGCGTGGGTGCCGCGGGCGACGATCCGTCCTGCATCGATGACCAAAATCTGATCAGCATCTTGGATGGATGCCACGCGCTGGGCCACGATGATGGTGGTGACGGCCTCGCCGCGCTGGGCAAAAGACTGGTGCATGGCAGCGCGCACATTGGCATCCGTGACCACATCCAGCGCGGAAAAGGAATCATCAAAGAGATAAATGCGCGGCTGGGCCACGAGCATGCGGGCGATGGACAGGCGCTGGCGCTGCCCGCCCGATACATTGGTACCGCCCTGTGCGATAGGTATGTCCAGGTCATCGACGAAGTCCGCCTGCGCCACGCGCAGCGCCTCCCATAGTTCATCGTCTGTGGCCTCGGGGCGGCCCAACCGCAGGTTGGATGCCACCGTGCCGCTAAAGAGGTAAGCCTTTTGCGGCACGAGCGAGACGCGGCTGACGATGTCCGGGCGGGAGAGGGAGGTGGTAGGGGTGGCATCGATCAGCACCTCGCCCTCGCTCGGAACGTACAGGCGCGGGATGAGGGAGAGCAGCGTGGTCTTGCCCGCGCCGGTAGAACCAATGATCGCGGTGGTGGTTCCGGGGGTGGCGGTAAAGGAAATATCCTCTAGCACTGGGGCATCTGCACCTGCGTAGGAGAAGCTGACATTGCGAAATTCCACGGTGCCAGAATTGGTGGCTGGGGCGACGGTATCTTTCGGCGGGGTAATGGATGGCTCGTGGTTTAAGACCCCGGTGATGCGGCGGGCACAGGCGATGGCGCGCGGGAGCATCATCGCCATAAACGTACCCATCATGACCGCGGCGAGGATTTGCAGCAGGTATTGCAGGAAGGCGGTCAGCCCGCCGACATCGACAAGCCTGGCATCCACGCGCTGGCCACCAAACCACAGCACGGCGCCCGTCGCCACGTTCAAGATGATGGTGATAAGCGGGAACATGAGCACGAAAAGCTGGCCGATTTTCAGCGATAGCTGGGTAATATTCTTATTCGCCTTGGTAAAGCGCTCAGTTTCATAGGCCTCGCGCACAAAGGCGCGCACGACGCGGATACCGGTGATTTGCTCGCGCAGGGTGCCGTTGATGGCGTCCAATTTGTCTTGCATGGATCTAAAAAGCGGCATAAGCCGCGCGATGATAACGGAGATGGTGCCCAGCAGTACCGCGACAGAGACCCACACTAGCCAAGACATGCCGGCGTCCTCGCGGATGGCCATGATGATACCGCCGATGGACATGATGGGTGCGGTGACCATGAAGTTCAGCATCATCATGTAGACCATCTGCACCTGCTGCACGTCATTTGTGCCACGGGTAATAAGCGTGGGCGTGCCGAACTCGCTCATATCTTCTGCGGAGAAGGTGGTGACCTTGCGGAAGACCTCGCTGCGCAGATCCCGGCCCACACCCATAGCGGTGCGGCTTCCGCACCACACCGCGCCGATGGCGGTAATGACTTGGACAAAGGCCACGATGAGCATGATTCCGCCGGTGCGCCAGATATAGTCGATATCGCCTTTAGATACGCCGTCATCAATGATCTTGGCGTTCAAGGAGGGCAGATACAGGGTCGCCGCGGTGGACAGCGCCTGCAGGATAAGTACCGCTATTACGTAGGGTGTATAAGGCGCCGAGCGGGTGAAGAGGATTCGGACTAGATCCATAAACCTGCGCTTCTTTCGGGATTGATAGGGGTTAGCCGCGCAAGTATATCTGGTTGGCGCACGTGGGTCGAACGATATTTAGTTTTTAGTACCTGCCCGTTCGATACCTGCCCGCAAGGCCGAATCTAGACCAAGACGTGTGCCAGCTGTGCCTGAGCGATGACGCTGGTCCAGTCCTCAAAATCCGTGATTGGCGTGCACAGTCCCTCCCACGTGGTGACGGGAATGCCACGGGCCTTTAATTCCATGACGATGAGCTCGCGGTCACCGTGGGCGGCCAACTGGTGGACCTCGTTATGGGTGATATCGCCGTCTACTCCCACGCGCACGTTTCCCAGCAGGCGCAGCCGCGGAGTAGTACCCGGTGCGCACTCGTGCGGCACGGCCTCCTCGAGCACCCCGGCAAGCCCCGCGAACCGACGAAGTAGACCGAACGGTGCAGTTTTTTCTGAGATGAGGTCTACGCACATGCCGGCGCTCAGGAGCCTTTCCGCGGTGGATAAGGCGGCATGACCTTCTCCAATGATGGCAACACGCTGCATAAAAGTTCCTCCTCGGGCGAATTCAGTCGGCCCGCGATAGACTACATTGTCTATAAATCTAGTCAGCTTGGTTCAGAAATAAAACATTTTATTCTTCCCTTCGGCCAAGCTCAGCGCCGTTTCCGGAAAAACGTGCTGCGTGAGCTACCGGGGTTGCCTAGTGTGTGAGCTCATGAACTCAACGACGAACTTGCTGGATGGCGGAAAGTCCTTTCGCGATCCCCACATCTCGCCCGAAGGCACGCGCGATACCGCGCCGCTTTCCACTGACGTGGCCGCGCGCAATGAACAGCTAGTGGACAAGTGGGCGGATAAGCTCGCCTACGAATCCGCAGAAAACATCACCGAGTGGGCCGCCGAGCACGCCCCTGGCCGGCTTGCGGTCACCATGTCCATGGAAAATACCGTGCTGGCAGAGCTCTCCCACCGCGCCGGGCTCGCAGCGGATCTCCTCTTCATTGATACCGGCTGGCACTTTCCAGAAACCCTCCAAGTGGCCGAAGAGGTGGATAAGCGCTACCCGGATCTCCCCCTTGTCCGCGTGCTGCCGCTGCTGAGCCCCGAAGAACAAGACGAGGTCTACGGCCCGCGCCTGTACGCGCGCGATACTGCCGCGTATAACCGCATGCGCAAGGTGGAGCCGTTGAACATGGCCATGGACCCTTATGCCGGATGGGTCACGGGCCTGCGCCGGGCCGATTCCGAGCACCGCGCCCACGCCCCGGCGCTCAGCCTGGACCGCACTGGGCGGTTAAAGATTTCGCCGATTATCACTTGGAACTTGGACGATACCGATCAGTACATCGCAGATAATGACCTCATCATCCACCCGCTGACCCTGCAGGGATACCGGTCCATCGGCGATGCGCCGTTGACCTTTCCGGTCGGCGATGGTGAAGACGCCCGCTCCGGGCGAGTATTTGGAGATGGCAAGACAGAATGCGGGTTACACGAATAATGAGCACACTTTCCCCACACCTACAAGACCTAGAAAATGAATCCATCCACATCCTGCGCGAGGTGGCCGGGCAATTCGATAAGGTAGGCATCCTCTTTTCCGGCGGCAAGGACTCCGTCGTCGTCTTCGAACTGGCCCGCCGCGCCTTCGCCCCGGCCACGGTGCCATTTGAATTGCTCCATGTGGATACCGGCCATAACTTCCCCGAGGTCATCAAATTCCGCGATGACTTGGTCGCAGAATCCGGTGCCCGCCTCCACGTCGCCCACGTTCAAGACTGGATCGATATCGGCGAACTGCAGGAACGGCCCGATGGAACGCGCAACCCGCTGCAGTCGGTGCCGCTGGTAGAGACCATCGCCAAGCGCGAGTACGACGCCGTGCTGGGTGGGGCCCGCCGCGATGAGGAGCGCGCCCGCGCCAAGGAACGCATCTTTTCCATCCGCGATTCCTTCGGTGGCTGGGACCCGCGCCGCCAGCGCCCCGAGCTGTGGGACCTGTACAACGGCGGCAAGATGGCCGGCGAAAACGTGCGCGTCTTTCCCATTTCTAACTGGACCGAATCCGATATTTGGGAATACATCGGCGCGCGCGGGCTCGAGCTGCCGTCCATTTATTACTCGCACCAGCGCGAGGTCTTCAACCGCGGCGGCATGTGGCTTTCCCCGGGTGAATGGGGTGGGCCGAAAGGCGATGAGCAGCTAGAGACCCGCACCGTGCGCTACCGCACCGTCGGCGATATGTCCTGCACCGGTGCCGTTGACTCCACCGCATCCAGCCCCGATGAGGTGCTCGCGGAAATTTCCATTTCCACCCTGTCTGAGCGCGGCGCCACCCGCGCCGATGACAAACTTTCCGAATCCGCCATGGAAGACCGCAAGAAGGAAGGCTACTTCTGATGACGACTACCCTCGAGCCGAATGTCGGCGCCCTCAAACAGCGCGATACCCTGCGCTTATGCACCGCTGGCTCCGTTGATGACGGCAAATCCACCTTCGTCGGCCGCCTGCTCTATGACACCAAGTCCGTGCTCGCGGACCAGGTCGAGTCCATGGAGCGCTCTTCCTCCGATCGCGGTTTCGATGGCATGGATCTTTCCCTGCTTGTCGATGGCCTGCGTGCCGAGCGCGAACAAGGCATCACCATCGACGTGGCCTACCGCTACTTCGCCACCGATAAGCGCACCTTCATCCTCGCCGATACCCCAGGCCACGTGCAGTACACCCGCAATACGGTTACCGGCATGTCCACCTCGCAGGTAGTGGTGCTGCTCATCGATGCACGCCACGGCGTCGTCGAACAAACCCGCCGCCACCTCAACGTGGCCGCGCTCTTGGGCGTGCGCCACGTCGTCCTCGCTGTCAACAAGATCGACCTCGTGGACTATGACGAGCAGGTCTTCCGCGATATCGAGGCCGAATTCCATAAGATTGCGCAGCGCCTGGACATTACTGATACCACCGTCGTGCCCATTTCCGCGCTCAAGGGCGATAACGTGGTCGAGCGCTCTACCACCATGGACTGGTACACCGGCCCCACGGTCCTCGAGGTCCTTGAGACCATTCCCGTCGCTACTGGCCGCGCCGATGAGCTGGACTTTCGCTTTCCCATCCAGTACGTCATCCGCGAGCACGCCACCGATTACCGCGGCTACGCTGGCCGCGTGAAAGCCGGGTCCATCGCCGTGGGCGACGAGGTGCACCTCCCCGAAGGCCGCACCAGCACCGTCACCCAGATCGATACCGCCGATGGTCCTGCCTCCTTGGCCGCCGCCGGTGATTCTGTGACGCTGCTGCTTGCCGATGACGTCGATCTCACCCGCGGCGATCTCCTCGCCGGCGCTCAGCGTCCCCCGGCCACCCGGGAATTCGATGCCACGGTGGTAGGACTTACCGAAAAAGACCTGAAACCTGGCCAGATGGTAAAGCTGCGCTACGGATCCTCCTTGGTCAAGGCCCGCATCGCTGCCCTTGCCCGCACCTTGGATCTCGATGGCGTATCTGACGTGGATGATCCCGAGGCCGTTGTCATGAACGATATCGCCCGCATCACCATCCAGACCCAGGCCGAACTGCCCGTGGAGGATTACGCCGCCCGCGGCGCCGTGGGAAACTTCCTGCTCATTGACCAATCCTCCGGCAATACCCTGGCCGCCGGCTTCGTTGGCCACCGCCTGCGCTAAGACTCATGTACCAAGCGCACAGATGTCTACAGCAACCGCGATTCGCTCGATGCTAGGGCGAATCCGAGGAGAACGCGGTAGCTGTAGACATATGTGGTGCGCGCTTCATCAGGACCATCGCCGAAAAGGCAGAAGCCCTTCTTAACAGGGATCGCTGAAGTCTGCGTTGTTATTTAGGGATCGGGCGTTGCCGCCGTACGTCGCCTTGAGTTCGCAGACTTTGTCCACGCTGTGGCCGGCATCGAAGTAGATCGCATAGGCCGTGCCTCCGTCGACTTGGCCGCGGAGAGAACTACAGGCATTGCCGGAAAGAATCTTGGAACCCGGGTATTTGTTTTGCACGCGTTGCGTCTCTGCTGACGGATCTTCGCCCACAGGAATGATGGCAGACTCGACGATCATGATGTAGCGGCCATCGCATTGATCATTTCCGGTGGATTGATCGGAGCGGATCTGGGTCTCCGTTGTCGTCTCCGTCGCAGGTTCAGGTTTCTCTGCGGCCGCGTCCTCATCCTCCTTACCGGTCTGCGCAGCCTCAGGGGAAGGACCTTCGGCGTATTCGGTTTCCTCTTGAGACGTGGTGACGGGGACAAAGGCGTCGACGTCAGTGGAATCAGCAGAGTCGCTGTTATTCGTGAGCGCCCACGTGACACCGGCGGTGATTGCGATGATGGCAATGATTGCGAGGACGATCATCGCCAAGCGTGCGGCCTTGCCATTTTTTCCACCATCACCTGTGGAATCTCCGGTGGGGGAAGAGGAATTCCACGATTGGTGCTGAGAGGGATCCGGCTGACCCAAAGAATTATTAGTCAACGAGGGAGCTCCTTTGCATGCTTCGGTTGGAGGATTGAGTAGAAAACTTGATGAGAATTAATGAAGTCGCGCCATACTATATCCATCCATTGCCTTAGGACCATTTAAAAAGTCGGGTTTTAGTACGGTAGGTACGCCCTAGTAACTAGGTAGATTCTTACTAGCACGGCTCAATTTCCTCAATAAGATCTTCTGGCACATTTTCTTCCTCCAGGTAGCCCCGGGTATAGCAGGCAATTTCCGCTGGATGGATCATGCCATCCGGCCGCATCCTATTCCAGCCGTTGCCACTCCACTGAAAGAGCGAGAAATGCGAGGTGCCGGATTCGGCCACATAAAGCCAGCTGTCATCGCAATGTAACTGGATGGGCCGATGGAGTTGGCCAATCGCTTCCCCGTAGTAACTGCCACATTTTTCTTCCGTGGATATGCTCTTTTCTTTCGATTCTTCCTTCGTGGAAGCCCCATCCTTCTGCTTGTTAGGCGCAGCCTCTTCTTGCTTTTGAGGCGCAGGGTCGTCCGCAGTGTCGGTGGATTCATCTTCCTCGGAACCGGGTGCATTCTTAGGGGAGGATTCTTGTAAATCAGAAAATGCGGGCTCCGCGGCTTCATTGGTGGAGCTTGCCGGTCTATTAAAGGAAAAGGTCACTCCCGCCACCAAGGCAATAACAGCGATGATGGCGATGGTGATCATCACGCCCCTCTTGCCTTTACCTTTTTCGGTGCCTTCCTGGGCTGCGGCGCGCGGCCCAGCGTCCGGCGACGGACTTGCATCTGCGGCGGGGGATGATTCTGGTTCTTGCGAAGAATTGTTCTTGCTCACGAGAAAGATTCCTTAAAACTAAAGGGCAGTTTAAGCTGGAGAAAAGAGTGGGGATACGGGAAAGGGCTTTCCCTAAACCATAGCTGGGACATTCGGGGCTTGTCGTAGGAATTCTTTAATTCGGGCGCAGCCGACCACAGTGCTCCCAGCGGCGCGGAAGGATAAGCATCTATGCAGGCGAGTCCAGCGACCACGTGGAGTGTAGGTATTGTCGCAGACATGGAAAACTTATCTGGACGAACACTATTCGTGGCGGCCGTGGACGCCGAAGCTGCGCACATTCCAGACGGCGAAGCGCTGCTCATTACCGGAATCGGCACGGTTCCAGCCGCGATTTCCCTGACCGAGGTATTGGCAGAGGCCCGCGCAAACGATGCTTTGCCTGAACGCGTGGTCAATATTGGTACGGCAGGCGCGCTTGTCGATGGCATGGATGGCGTCTTCGAGATCAATAAAGTGACCAAGCACGATTTCAAGCTAGAAGTGCTGACCGATATCAGCCGTTACCTCCTGCCAGAATTCATTGAGCTGGAGACCTCCGGCGAGCTTCCGGCACGCGGGTTGGCCACCGGTGACATGTTTGTCTCTACTACCGCATTGCGCAATGAGCTGGTGAAAAAGTCCCAGCTATGCGATATGGAGGGCTATTCTATTGCCGCTACCTGCCAGCGCTTTGGTGTGCCTTGCACGCTGCTGAAGCAGGTGTCCGATTCCGCTAATGAGGAATCGATGGGCACCTGGGCTGGCGTCTTGGACCGCAGCGCCCGCCAGCTTGCCGCTGCCGCAGCCGATTTAGGCTTCTTGCGCTAGCCGATGCCTCCGTCGCCTTCCTCGCCGTTTCGCACGGCGGAGGAAGAGCGGGGCTTTTTAGGTTTGCGGGCTCATGGCCGCGAAAAGCTGCTTTACCTTTTCGCGAGGAGACTCTTCGAGCGTGCTGTCGCCGTCGCCTTCTTCGCCGGTGCGCTTGTTCTCGGGGTCTGTATTGTCCGCGTCCTCAGCTTCTTCGTCTTTGGACGTGGACTTGGAACCTGTGACGATTTCGATGTCATCGGGGGAGACCTCACCGGCGCGCAGGGCGGCCATCTCTGCGTGGTAGCGCAGGACAACGGTAATGGTCGCGGCGACTGGCACGGCAAGGAAAGCACCCACGATGCCGGCCAGGGTGGAGCCCACGGTGATGGAAAGCAAAACGATGGCCGCGTGCAGGCCCATGGCCCTGGACTGCAGGATGGGCTGGAGGACATTGCTTTCTACCTGCTGGACAATGATGATTAGCGCCAGAGCGAGCAGCGCATTGGTCAGCCCGTTGGAGACCAAGGCGATAATGACGGCCAAGGCGCCGGCGGTGACAGCACCGATGATGGGGATAAAGCCCGCGAAGAACGTGATGACGGCGATGGCCAGTGCCAGTGGGACCTGGAGGACCCAGAGGCCGAGGCCGATAAAGACGGCATCGACAAGCGCGACTAGGGCTTGGGCCTGAATGAAGCCAGACAACGTCTTCCACACGCGGGAAGTAAGTTCCGTGATGTGCCAGGCAGCGGAGTTACCGGTGTATTTGCGCAGCCAGGGCAGGAATCTATCGCCGTCTTTAATGATGAAGAAGGTGATAAAGAGCATGATGACGGTGGCTACCGCAATGGAGCTGGCCATGGAGAAACCGGAAAGCACGCCGGTGGCGATGGTGGAAGCCTGGCCCTTGGCAAAGGACACGATGTCCTCGAGGACCGACTGCAGTTGGTCCACCTCAATATCCAGTGGGGAATCATTGACCATCTTGGTCAGCTGCATAATGCCGGCTTCGGCTTCATTGATAAGCACTTTGGACTGCGCGGTGACCATGGGCGCCATGGCGGCAAAGATGCCGCCGAAAATAACCACCAAACCCAAAAGCGTTGTGACCGCTGCCAGGGTGCGGGGAAAGCCCTTGGAGCGCAGGTAGGCGCTAACTGGATAAAGCACCGTCGAGACCAAGATGGCGAGGATAACCGGCAGCAGACCCACCCAAATAAAGCGCAGCAGGAAACCCGCCAGGCCCAATCCTGCGACGATGAGGATAAAGCACACCGAAATCTTGGCCATGCTGCGGAAGTCCTTGGCCAGCACGGCGGATTTATTATCGCGATCGGCGGGATCGGCGGTGGCTACCTCAGCGCCCAATTGGGATTCATCGGGGGAGACCAGCGGCGCGACAAAGGGGTTCTTTGCGTCAGCCTTGCGGTTGACGGAGTTTTGCTCGAGCGTCGACGGATACTGCGCGCCCTGCGCCGAGTTCTGGCCCGGGTGCTGCTCGGTGCCGCTGGAAGAGTGGTTATCTGGCGTAGTCATTCATCTACTATGCCACACGAAACCACCTAGAGATAGCGCGGGAAAAGCAGAGAAAAAGGTAGCGCCCCACCCAATTCCCAGCAGAAAAAGGGCGGAAGAAGGTGGGGCGCTTAGTCACTGTGCCGCGGCGACGGCAACTGGCGTATTAGTCGCGCAGGTTGCCCACGTTGCGGATGATGCCGAAGCGGTGCATGGTCACGGAGACTGCCTGCTCGAGGAGGTAAGGCATGAGCTCACGGCGGCCATCGGCAAGCACGGGCTGGTCCAGCACCACGGAGTTGGAGCGCACCGCTGCCTCGTAAACGGAATCCGGCACGGTGCCCAGGGCGCGCACGCGGGAGGACTCGTCATTGGCCACGGCGGCGGCGAAGGAACCGTCAGAAATGGACTTCACGTCGAAGCCGAGCTCCTGCAGCTGGCCGGCAACCTCTGGGGCGGCGGAGATTTCCGTCTCGGTGCCGGTAATCCCGGAAGCCAGTACCTGGCGGGCGACATCGCGCAGCTTGTAGTCCTCGCCCACGCGGATGCGCAGCTTGGTCAACAGTGGGCGGTAGCGGAAGCGATTGGCCTCAGAAACCAGTGCGGTGCGGTCGTGGGTGCGACCGAATTCCTCGAGCCATGCAATCCGGTCCAGCTCGGCAGAGCGCCAGAGCCATTCCAGATCGTTCTGGCTGAGCTCATCAGAAAGCTCATCGCGCAGGCGCTGCAGAATCTTCACGCTGGCTGGGGCGATATCCACGTCGCGCGGCTTGAGCTCGCCATCGGTCCAAGTACCCATCTGGGCTACGTAGTTCGGGCCGCCGGCCTTGGCGCCCGGTCCCATGACGGATTTCTTCCAGCCACCGAAGGACTGGCGCTGGACAATCGCGCCGGTAATGCCGCGGTTGACGTAGGCGTTGCCCACCTCAACGTTGTCGATCCAGTACTCGATTTCCTTGTCATCCAGGGAGTGGATGCCGCCGGTCAGGCCATAGCCGGTGCTGTTTTGCCAAGCGATGGCCTCTTCCAAGGTATCGGCGTACATGATGCCAAGGATGGGGCCGAAGCACTCGTTCTTGTGGTACCAAGAGCCCGGTTGGACATTATCGCGAATGCCCGGGGACCACAGGGTGCCTTCTTCGTTGAGCTTCTCTGGCTTCAGCAGCCACTTCTCGCCCGGCTCCAGCTGGGTCAGGCCGCGCAGCAGCTTCTCGCTCGGCTTTTCAGCCAGGCCGTTCATCGTGGTGGTGATGTCATAGCCCGGGCCAGGCTTCAGGGTCTTGACGGAATCCAGCAGCTGCTCGCGCAGGCGCTTGGACTTGCCCGCAGCGCCAACGAAAATCACCAGCGAGGCTGCCGAACACTTCTGGCCGGAGTGACCGAAGGCGGAGTTGTACAGGTCCTGGATAGCCAGGTCCGGGTCGGCGGCCGGGGTGATGACCAGCGCGTTCTTACCGGAGGTCTCTGCCATCAGGTTCATCTTGGGCTTCCAGGAGCGGAAGAGCGCGCCGGTATCGGATGCACCGGTCAAGATGATGTTGTCCACGTCATCGTGGGAGAGTAGGGCCTTGCCGGCATCGCCTTCATCAGTAAGCACCAGCTGCACCAGATCCGGGTCCAAGCCTTCTGCTTCGAGTGCGGTACGGAAGGCCTCAACCACCATCTTGCCGCAGTGGACTACCTGGGGAGCAGGCTTGACGATGACCGCCGAGCCCGCAGCCAAGGAGGCCGCAATGCCGCCAGTAGGAATGGCGATGGGGAAGTTCCACGGTGGGGTCACCACGGTGACGGTGTGCGGGTGGAACTCGGAGTGTGCCTCTTCCAAGAAGCGAGCGGACTGCCCATAGTAGGTGCAGAAGTCAATGGCTTCCGAGACCTCAGGGTCAGTCTGGGTGACCGTCTTATTGGCCTCGTAGGCTGCCACGGAGATGAAGTCTCCGCGCTTGGCGGCCAGCTGGTCCGCAACGGCGTCTAGGGCAGCGGCGCGCTCTGCGGCGGGGCGCTTACCCCATTCGGTGCCCAATTCCTTGGCGCGGGCGACGTAGCTTTCAACAGCGGTGGGGTCGGTGACCTCTTGGACGCCGTGCTCACCAGGGTCATTCGCAAGCGCGCGCTTGGCCCAGGTGCGGTTCGGGGTAATTGCCGGGTCCGTATCGGGCTCGTTCCTGAAGCGTCCGGAATCCGGTGCCTGGCGCCCGGAATCCTCGAGGCGGTTTTGGGTGCGGCGCGATCCAGCGAAGGTATCCCAGCGCTTGGCAACGGCCTTGCGGAACGTCTCTTCCTGGCTTGCCAGTGGTTCTTCGCCCGGGGCAAAGAGGGCGTAGAGGAAGTTCTGCGGCGCGGAGTTCTCCTCCAAGCGGCGCACCAGGTAGGACACGGCGACGTCAAAGTCATCTGCGTGGACCACCGGGGTGTAGAGGATCTGGCGGCCCTCGTAGACCTTGCGCACCGCTGCCTGCTGCGCCGGGGACATGCCCTGCAGCATCTCAGAATCCAGCATGTGCAGCACACCGCGCTTTACACCCAGCTCATAAGCCATGGCGGCGGTGTACAGGTTGTGGCTGGCCACACCAATGCGGATGCAGTCCGCGAATTCCTCCTGGAGGATGTAATCCAGCAGGCGGTAGTAGTTAGCGTCAACGTCCAGCTTGTTGGTGTAGGTAGCCAGCGGCCAGTCGTGGACTTCGCTTTCTGTGGTCTCCATGGACAGGTTGGCGCCCTTTACAATGCGCACCTTGACCTTGGCGCCGCCCTCTGCCACGCGCTGCTTGGCAAATTCCGCGATGTCCTGGAGGGCGTCGAAGGTATCGGGCAGGTAAGCCTGCAACACGATGCCGGATTCCAGGTTCTTGAACTCCGGCTCGCTCAAAAGGCTCTTGAACAGGCGCAGCGTCAAGTGGAGGTCGTGGTATTCCTCCATGTCCATGTTGATAAAGACCTGTGGGTTGCGGCGTGCGGCTTCCTGGTAGAGCGGGCGCAGGCGGTCCTTCAGGCGCTCCACGGAACTGCCGATGTCCCAGTTATTCGGCTGCGCCACCATCGAGGACGCCTTGACGGATACGTAGGTCACGCGCGGGTTCTTGATGAGCTCCAGCGTGCGGCGCGCGCGGGACATTGCTTCCTCTTCACCGAGCACGGCCTCACCCAGGAGGTTGAGGTTCAATTGCTCGCCGGAGGCAGCGGCCTTTTCCAGGGTGTCATTGAGCGCATCCGATTCCGCGTCCAGCACCAGGTGGCCAACCATCTTGCGCATGTACAGGCGCGCTACCGGCATGACCAGGTTAGGCAGGATCGGGCCGAAGAAACCGCCGGCGCCGACGAGCGCGCCATTGATGCTGCCCAGGAAGGACGGATCGTACTGGGAAGAAATGTCCTTCAGCGCCTTGGCCGCGACCTTGTCATCTTCGGGGCGCATGACGCGGTCAACGAAGTCCATGGTGAACTTCACGCCGTTGTCATCGCGCAACAGCTCCGCGAGCTGCTCGGTGGCCTTGTCCTTTTCATCTGCGGTGGAATCGAGCCAGCCCTGTGCGCGCTTAATGGCGGCGGGCAGTACGGCCTCAACATCATCGGATAGTGGCGTGCGGGTGTATGCGGGAGAAGTCATGTGGAATTCAACCTCTTTTTCGAAACGTGTACTTCCAGGTTGGTGGCCAACCCACACCGCGGTGTGGCCTTTGTGCTGTGACTTTTAGCGCCGGTGGCAGAAAGTGGCTGGTAAGTCTTTGGAAATTGGAAAGCATGCGGGCTAATAGGACGCCGCATACGTGGCAGGGAGTGGAACACGCGGAGTGCGCGCGCCGCTGCTCGGTGGTTTAAACCAAGCGAATCAACAAGCCATAGTGCTACCGGTATTGGGGACCGGGGGCCTGTCGCTATGGCGGCGAACGCGTGCCAAGTTGGTGTTCAACACTCACCTGCTTTCTACACTGTGGCGATGTGGAGCTAGGGGACAGAAAAGAAAGCTCAGAAGTGATTTTCTATTCCGGTTCTAGCGTGGGCATCACCGGCCGAATGAAGCCGATTGATGCGCGGGAAATGCTATGTAGTTGTGTGTGAAATCAATTATAGGGTTGCCGATATAGTGATGCTAGTCTCGTTAGCAAAATCGGCTGTGGGGGTAAAAAGATAAAAAATAAAATCCCAGCATGTGGGGTTTAGAGGGGGTGGGGCCACGATTAAGGGCAGGCGCCATTCGCTGTTATGCAGCTATTTGCCGTACCCCGCTTTTAGCGCTTTGACCGCTAGCTCGAGACGAGACTTGGCGTGAAATTCGGTTAACAGGCTAGAAACATATTTCTTTACCGTTCCCGGAGCATAGTGAGTGCTTTTTGCGATCTCTTCGTTGGATTTTCCCTCGCATACTAAATCGAGGATCTGAGCTTGAGCAGGCGAAATATGGTGCTCAGGGGCGGAAACCGCAGACGTAGATTGAGCATCGTTTTCGCTCCAGCCAGGCATTTGTTGGAATAAGCGCGTTAAAGGTTGGGGAGCCACGACCGTGCCACCGCGGACGGCCTCGCGCACCGTATCCAAAATATAGGCCGGCTTCGAGCTTTTGAGGATATAGGCTGCCGCCTTATTGGACAGGACTTCCCTTAGGGTGTCGTCATTATCCATTGCGGTCATAGCAATGAATACCGGTGGATTAGGCAGCTCATTAAGCTCGCGCAGCAGTGCTGTGCCGTCCATCTCCGGCATATGAATATCCGCGATGACGGCATCGACATCGTGTTGTTCTAGCTGCTGTAATGCGGCTTTCCCATTTTCTGCGACGGCGCTGATTTCCATATCTTCGGCCGCAGCGAAATAGTGGCCGAGTGCCTCGATGACTAGTGGGTCATCATCGACTAGGAGCAGCGAAGTTTTTACTTGAAGCACCATGGGGCTGGGCAGCCGAAGACGAGCTCTGCCGAGGACTCGTATTTATTGTTTTGCGGGAGGTCGCCAGGGGTGAGGTCTGCGCCAACGAGAGAGGCGGACAGCATGAGGGGCGCGAGAAAGCTAGCGAGGGCAGCCTGCATTGCACGACTCCTTTATATAAAAACCGGATTTATAAGAAACATACGTAAGTGTAGTAAAGGAATGGTGGCGCTGCCAGCGAAGGTGGCTGAACTAACGTTCTTCATGCGCAGACGGGGGCAGCGCGAGCGTGAGCTCCCAGTATTCATTGACACGACCTGCCTCCAGCCGAGCATCGATAGTTGCCGCAAGGCGCGTCATCGAATTAATTCCTATGCCGGAGGAAGTCTCCGGCGTGGTGCTCGTTGGCTTGGCAATAGGGTTGCGGATAGTAAGAATCGTCCATCCCAAATGTGGTTGTGCCGATACGCTAATTTCCGCCCCAGGCGGCGAGTACTTGACGGCGTTGAGGCAAGCCTCCCTGGTGATGGCTGCGACCGAGTCAAGAACAGAAGGAGAAAACTGGGGGCAAAAATCTTCTCCGCTTACCTTAATGATTGGCGTGCGGTTGAGCTTTGATAGCTGTTCTTCTTCCCAGGCCAGTACCTGTGCAAGGCTTGTAGGGCGTGGTGCTGGTTTAAAACTGAGTTCGTCGTTGATGCCGTCAATATTGGAACGCAAGACTTTAGTTAAAGCGCGTATTTCAGACATCGACGAGCGCATCGCATCGCTTAATTCATCGAGGCGGCGGCTGAGCTCCGGTGTGGTGGTGTATTCCAAACTGAGCGCTTCTAACTGCATGGTATTGACGGTAAGGCTGGAAATTACCGAGTTATGCAGGGTTTCAGCTAGGTCGGACTGTCGGCGCTTGACATCGTTATTCCACTCCACCATGGCGGTTTTATAGCGCCGTGCGGAATGGGCGAGTGAGCTGCCGATGAAGGTGCTAATGACCAAGAAAATTCCCCAGACCAGTGCCGGTGTTGGATTGAGGACTAGCCGCAACGTACTAGGATCTACCAGTCCTACCAGCCAAAACACTACGCAGAGAAGAATCGACTGCCACTTGGTACTGCGAAAAGCGAATACGGCAAGGAATACCGGGGCTAAGAAAACGGAACTGGCGTAGGGGATTCCCACGGTAAGGATGGCAATAATCCAAATTGCCAGAAACCCCACTGCCATGGTCTTCGGGTATCGATAGGCAGATGTAGTGATGGCCGTCAAAATTAACCCGACGATTGCCGCTGAAAGTTGGTGTTTAGTTGGGGTGAGAAATGCGGCGAAAAGGGTAAGCGCCAAGCAAATGATGGCGATTAGCGCTGCGGTGCGCTGTAGGGTCATCGCCGCGCGAAGGCGGTGGCGAAATGGAAGTGGCGGAGTAAAAGTCACGGTGGAATGTGCTTCTTTGGTGCTCAGGCTGAATAGTTGTGAAAAGCTTTTGGCGTCTCGCACCTAGCTTAAGGCCTGGAAGCGTGAAACCAGCAAATGAAAACAACTAAACCCCGCACCTTCCGGTGCGAGGTTTAAAACCTGCGTGGAAAAGTGCGGGGGTTTAGTCGGTCTTCATGAAGGAGTGTAAACGCGAAGGTTTACTTAAGCGTTGGCTGCGGTTTCGGTAGCAGCGTCAGCGTTGTCCTTGGAGGACAGGCCCTCGATTACGGAGGACAGGTCCACTGAGTCGGAGTTGGACTCGGAGGACAGCTCAGCAGCGCCCTTGATGGCCTTGAAGATTGCCTCGAAATCGAGGGAGGAGCTGAGGTTTACGAGGGTGTCGAGCATTGGACGTTTCCTTTCGAATTGGCGGAGTGAAACTACAAATCAATCTCTCTGGGTAGCAACCAGTGGCTGCTGTGGTTTCCAGTATGTGCGAGTTGAATACGCCTGCCAAGCCTCTTTTGGATCCTTTGTGAGGTAACTTTTGGCCACCTTTTTACGGCGCTTTGGGTAGCTTTTAGGTGTGTCAGAGTGTGTTTTTAAAAGTAGTTCGCTCCTGTTTGAAGCGGAAGAGGGGAGCGGGGTTTGAGGCTAAGAGCTGGGGCAATGGAATAATTTTAAAGCAGAGTTGAGCCGGTGGGAATAAGATTTGAGCCTTAACGGTTATAAAGATTGAGTGACACGGGCTCAAGAATTTATGAACGAGTTCGCAACTTCTGTTAGAGTAGCGCACGGACGCAACGAGAAGTTGAGTCACTGACAATCAACTTTATTAACTGCACTCGATAAAAAGGAGAATGAATCATGGGACGCGCAGTAGGTATTGACCTTGGTACGACGAACTCCGTCGTTTCCGTACTGGAAGGTGGCGAGTCCACCGTTATCGCTAACTCCGAAGGCTCCCGCACCACGCCTTCCGTTGTAGCGTTTGCTAAGAACGGCGAAATCTTGGTTGGTCAGTCCGCCAAGAACCAGGCCGTGACCAACGTGGACCGCACCATCCGCTCCGTCAAGCGCCACATTGGTACTGACTGGACCGTCAACATCGATGACAAGGACTACACCTCCCAGGAGATTTCCGCTCGCACGCTGATGAAGCTGAAGCGCGATGCAGAGTCCTACTTGGGCGAGGATGTTACGGACGCCGTTATTACCGTTCCTGCATACTTCGAGGACGCACAGCGTCAGGCCACCAAGGAAGCTGGCCAGATCGCCGGCCTGAACGTCCTGCGCATCGTCAACGAGCCCACCGCGGCTGCGCTTGCATACGGCCTGGAAAAGGGCGAGCAAGAGCAGACCATCTTAGTCTTCGACTTGGGCGGCGGCACCTTCGACGTATCCTTGCTGGAAATTGGCGATGGCGTCGTTGAGGTTATGGCTACCGCAGGTGACAACACCTTGGGTGGCGATGACTGGGACCAGCGCATCGTTGACTGGCTGGTGGACCGCTTCAAGAGCTCCCAGGGCGTTGACCTGACCAAGGACAAGCGCGCCGTGCAGCGTCTGCGCGAGGCTGCAGAGAAGGCCAAGATTGAGCTGTCCTCCTCCCAGCAGGCCAACATCAACCTGCCTTATATCACCGTTGACTCCGACAAGAACCCACTGTTCTTGGATGAGACCCTGACCCGCACCGAGTTCCAGAAGATCACCCAGGATCTGCTGGACCGCACCAAGGCTCCGTTCAACCAGGTCATCAAGGATGCTGACCTTTCCGTCGGCGATATCGACCACGTTGTGCTGGTCGGCGGTTCCACCCGTATGCCGGCCGTATCTGACTTGGTTAAGGAGCTGACCAGCAAGGACCCGAACAAGGGCGTTAACCCGGACGAGGTCGTTGCAGTGGGTGCTGCCCTCCAGGCAGGCGTGCTGCGCGGCGAGGTTAAAGACGTGCTGCTTCTCGATGTCACCCCGCTCTCCCTCGGCATTGAAACCAAGGGCGGCGTGATGACCAAGCTCATCGAGCGCAACACCACCATCCCGACCAAGAAGTCCGAGACCTTCACCACCGCAGAAGACAACCAGCCTTCCGTGCAGATTCAGGTATTCCAGGGTGAGCGCGAGATGGCTACCGCCAACAAGCTGCTGGGTTCCTTCGAGCTCGGCGGCATCGCACCGGCACCTCGCGGTATGCCCCAGATTGAGGTCACCTTCGACATCGACGCCAACGGCATCGTCCACGTGACCGCCAAGGACAAGGGCACCGGCAAGGAAAACACCATCAAGATCCAGGAAGGCTCTGGCCTTTCCCAGGAAGAGATCGACCGTATGGTCAAGGACGCCGAGCAGCACGCTGAGGAAGACAAGAAGCGTCGCGAGGAGCAGGAGCTGCGCAATAACGCAGAGTCCACCTCCTACCAGACCCGCAAGTTCTTGGAGGACAACGAGGACAAGGTCTCTGAGGACACCAAGACCAAGGTCACCGAGGCTGCTGACGCCGTCGACGAGGCGCTGAAGGGCGATGACCTCGACGCCATCAAGTCCGCAGTAGAGAAGCTGTCCACCGAATCCCAGGAGATGGGCAAGCAGATCTACGAGGCACAGGCTGCAGAGGGCGGCGCTGAGGGTGCTGGCGATGCCGGCGCCGCACAGGGCGACCCGAACGTGGTCGACGCTGAAGTTGTGGACGAAGACGAGAACTCCGACGACAACAAGGATGGCGACAAGTAATGACTCAGGACAGCGGAATGCCGCAAAACCCAGGCGACCCGGAAAACACGGATCCGGAGGCTACCTCGGCTGACCGCGCTGAGGCTGCCGCCGAAAAGGCTGAGGAAGCACAGGCTGCCAACGACGCGCAGGCTGATGCCTCCGAAGAAGCCAAGTTGGATCCCACCCTTGATGCGGACCTCGAAGACGCGCTGGCTGATGTCAACGCCGATGAGGTCGAAGCCGAGGCGGAGGGCGATGAGCCCACCTCCACCGGCGCTGCCACCAACGATGTGGAGGCGCAGTTGGCAGAACGCACCGAAGACCTGCAGCGTCTGAATGCGGAATACACCAACTACCGCCGCCGCACCGAGCGTGACCGCCAATCCGTTATCGAAACCGCGAAGGCAAAGGTCATTAGTGACTTGCTGCCGGTGCTCGATGACCTCGATTTGGCCAAGCAGCACGGTGACCTGGAGGGCCCGCTCAAGGCGGTTGCGGATAAGCTCCGCAAGGGCCTAGAGCAGCACAACCTCACCGCCTTTGGTGAAGAGGGCGAACCCTTCGACCCAGAGATGCACGAGGCCGTGCAGGATTTGTCCTCCGGCGATGAGCAGGTGCTCGGCACCGTGCTGCGCCAGGGCTACCGCGTAGGCGAGAGGCTGGTGCGCAACGCGCTGGTCATCATCGCGGACCCCGGTGAGGATTCCGGCAGTTCGGAAGGCACCGAACAAGCCGATTAATCCGGGAAAAGGGCGCCTTGGGAACTGACTGATTCAACTTCCCCCGGCGCCCTTTTTACTAATTACAACCGATTCTTCTTGAAAGGAGGAGATGCCCAGTGAGCGCTAAACCCGAATGGGCAGACAAAGATTATTACGCGGATCTGGGGGTCTCCTCGTCCGCAGACCAAAGCGAGATCAAGCGCGCGTACCGCAAGCTTGCCCGCGAAAACCACCCCGATACCCACCCCGATGACCCTGCGGCAGCGGACCGGTTCAAGCGGGTTGCGGAAGCATACGATGTGCTTTCTGATGCCTCCGAACGCAAAGAATACGACCAGTTCAAGGCCATGCTGCGCAATGGCGGTGGCTTCGGACGGAACGGAGGCGCCGGCTTTCCCGGCGGGTTTCGATCCACGAACATGGGTGGACAAGGTGCGCAAGACTTCGACCTCTCGGACCTCTTCGGAGGCGCCACTGGAGGATCGTCTCAAGGCGGCGGTTTTGGGGATATCTTCGGTAGCGTTTTCAACCGCAGCGGTAGTGCTGGCCACTCAGCTAAACCGTCGCGGGGGGCCGACGTCGAAACGGAAATAACCCTCGATTTCCGCGAGGCCGCCAAGGGGACCACCATCCCGCTGGCCTTAAGCGGTAACGCGCCGTGCACCACGTGCCATGGCTCGGGTTCTTCCTCCGGCAAGACCTCAACGTGCGGGACCTGCAATGGCTCCGGATACACCTCGGAAAACCGCGGTGCGTTCGGCTTTTCCGCCCCATGCAAGGATTGCGATGGCACGGGCCGCCGCATCACAGATCCGTGCCCAGACTGCAACGGCACCGGAACGGTGCACCGCACCCGGAACATCACGGTCCGCATCCCCGCCGGCGTCATCGACGGCCAAAAGGTCCGTATCGCCGGCCAAGGCGAGGCAGGCCCGAATGGCACCCCGGCCGGTGACCTCTTCGTTGCGGTCACCGTCAGGCCTGACAAGGTCTTTACCCGCGACGGCGACGATATCCACATCACCGTCCCCGTCTCGTTTGCCGAGCTCGCCCTTGGTGACACCATCACGGTTCCTACCTTGGATAGCCCGGTCCGCGTGAAGATCCCGGCTGGCACCCCGGATGGCCGCACCCTGCGCGTGCGTGGGCGCGGCATTGCCAAGCGCGCCGGCAAGTCTGGCGACCTCTTGGTGAGCGTGCAGGTCACCGTGCCTTCCAAGCTCGATGCTGCGGCCTCTAGCGCCCTGCGCACCTATGCACAAGCCGAAAAGGACTCTGGCTTTAATCCCCGCGCAGGCTGGGCCGGCGCGGAGAGCAATTAAGGCAGGAGGTGCATTGCACAATGAGTACTGGAAAGGCAGAAGGCTCCGCCACCGCGGTCTACGTCATTTCCGTGGCCGCCGAGCTTTCCGGGATGCACGCCCAAACCCTGCGCACCTATGACCGCATGGGTTTGGTCTCCCCGGCCCGCACTCGCGGCGGCGGCCGCCGTTATTCGGATCGCGATATTGAACTGCTCCGCAAGATTCAGGCGCTTTCGCAAGACGATGGCGTCAACCTTGCCGGCATCAAATCCATCATCGAGTTAACCGAAGAACGCGATCGGCTCGAGGCCGAACGCGATGCGCTTGCCGATGAGGTCCGCACCCTCCGCGACCAGCTCGCCGCCGGGCAGCGCTCGGGGGCACAGCACCCCCAAGCGCAGGGGCAGTACACCCGCGGCGCACAGGGCCCGCAAGGTTCGCAGGCCCCAGTGCGTTCCCAACGCAGCGGTGAGCTCGTCCACGTCCCGCGGTCTACCTCCGTGGTGATGTGGAGCCCGCGCACCGCGCGCGATCGCAAACGCAATCGCCGAAACAACGGCGGCTAAACCGGCTAAACCGGCTAAACCGGCTAAACCGCCTAATTCGTCCTGCGGACGAGAAACCTCAACTTAAACCCTCCATACCTTTCACGGCGTAGCGCCCGCACAGGTATGGAGGGTTTATCTCTGCCCAAAAGTCCCTCACCCTGGCAATGCCACACCCGCATAACCGGACTTTGGCCTGTGAAGAAATGTTAATTCCCCACCCCTATTTTGTGCGAGATGCGAAAAATTGCATTACTATGGCCGGAAAGCAGGTGAGGTACACCACAGTAGAGCGCCTGCAGTGGTCCGAGCCATACCCGGCAAGGGCCATACCTGGCAAGAGCCACAGTCAGAATTTCTACACGAGAGGACACCACCATCATGACTTTGTACGCAGCGCCCGGAACCGAAGGGGCTATCGTTAACTACCGCGACCGCTATGACAACTACATTGGCGGTAAGTGGGTCCCGCCAGTCGATGGCGAATACATGGACAACATCAGCCCCGTGACCGGTGAAGTATTTTGTCAGGTGGCCCGCGGCAAGGAAGCCGATGTCAATGCGGCCATCGACGCCGCGGAAAAGGCGTTTGCTACCTTTGGCAAGACCACGCCAGCAGAGCGCGCGCTCTTGCTGCACCGCATCGCGGACCGGATTGAAGAAAACCTCGAAAAGATCGCTGTGGCGGAGACCTGGGAAAACGGCAAGGCCGTCCGCGAGACCTTGGCCGCCGATATCCCGCTGGCCGTTGACCACTTCCGCTACTTCGCGGGCGCCATCCGTGCACAGGAGGGCCGCCTGTCCCAGATCAGCGAAGACACCGTGGCCTACCACTACCACGAGCCGCTCGGCGTGGTTGGCCAAATCATCCCGTGGAACTTCCCGCTGCTCATGGCCTCTTGGAAGATTGCACCGGCCCTAGCCGCTGGTAACTGCATCGTGCTCAAGCCTGCGGAGCAAACGCCAGCATCCATCCTCTTGCTCATGGACATCATCGGAGACCTCCTCCCAGATGGCGTACTCAATATCGTCAACGGCGTGGGCGAGGAGGCCGGTGCGGCATTGTCGGGTTCGGATCGCATCGCCAAGATCGCGTTTACCGGCTCCACCCCGGTGGGCAAGCTCATCAATAAGGCCGCCGCAGACAAGGTTATCCCGGTCACCCTGGAACTCGGCGGTAAGTCGCCGTCCATCTTTTTCAAAGACATCATGGATGAAGATGACTCCTACCTGGAAAAGTGCGTCGAGGGATTCGTCATGTTTGCCCTCAACCAGGGCGAGGTCTGCACCTGTCCATCGCGTGCGTTGGTCCATGAGGATATTGCCGATAAGTTCTTGGAGCTTGCCATCGAGCGCGTCAAGAAGATCAAGATTGGCCACCCGTTGGATACCGAAACCATGATGGGTGCCCAGGCCTCCCAGGAGCAGATGGACAAGATTACCGAGTACCTCAAGATCGGCCCGGAAGAAGGCGCGGAAACGCTCATCGGCGGCCACGTGAACAAGGTGGAGGGTCTCGAAAACGGTTACTACATCGAGCCCACGGTATTTAAGGGCAGCAACGAGATGCGCATCTTCCAAGAGGAAATCTTCGGGCCCGTGCTCTCAGTGGCAACCTTCAAGGACTACGATGAGCCCATCGAGATCGCGAATACCACCAACTTCGGCCTCGGCGCCGGCGTGTGGTCGCGCCAGCAAAACATCTGCTACCGCGCCGGGCGCGATATTCAGGCCGGCCGCGTGTGGGTCAACCACTACCACGACTACCCAGCACACAGCGCCTTCGGTGGCTACAAGGAATCAGGCTTGGGCCGCGAGAATCACTTGATGATGCTCGGCCACTATCAGGAAACCAAGAACATGCTGGTCTCGTATTCGGACGCCCCCGCAGGCCTGTTCTAAACCCACAACTGGCGTTCCCCAACCTGCGCTAATCCGTCCTCGATTCCCCAGCAGTCACCGTGCCCAGCCCGTGCAGGAACTGTGGGTCCTCCCAATAGGACCCGTGGTCCCCGGGCAGGCCATCCGCGCCGGGGAGGGGAGTGGCACCAAAGGACTGGACGGTGGGATCCGGTCCGTGGATCCCGCTCAGTGGCCCCGTCGCGATAGCGATGGGGTCATTGTCATTGGTCGCCGCCCACACGGTGCCGTGCAGCTCGCGGGCATGCTGAGCACTCGTGCCGGGGCTTCCCACCAGTACGATATCGGAGGCGATTTCCTCCTCGCGCGCCGCGTATCCGGTCACGACGGAGCCATAGGAATAACCCACCACCGTTCGCTTTGCGCCTGGATACCGCTTGCCGATGCCCCGCTGAAACCGCACCAACTCCTGCCCCGCCGCCCGCGCGGGATCGGCATGCACGGCGCGCGGCAAACTCGACGGGGCCTGATAACCCAACCACACGGCGGCAGGACCACCGCTCGCCTTAGCGATATTGCGGCCACGGTCCACGGCGCGCTGCCAGGTAGTGGGGTCGGAGGAATGCACGCCTTCGACAAACGTGGTCACGGACGCAGGCTCCGTGCGAAAGCCCTCAGGATCCACCAGCGCCACCAGCCGTCCGGGGCTGGTCTCCACGATGCGCATATCGGGATTATCCGCGGCCAGCTTCGCCACGCGGTCGCTGGCCTGGGCGAGGTTAATCTCGTGGATGGTATCGAGGGGAAGATCGGCAAAATCCTCGAGCCGCTGCGGCGGTTCCACCCCCGCGGGCGTGCAGAGGGCGTCGATTTCTTGGGAGCAGAGCCAGTCGAGGGCATCGCCAAGCGCGCGCACCTCCCGCAGCAGCACGCCTCCAGCTAGCGCGGCGGGCCCAGAAAACTCATCAACCTTGCCTAGAAAAGAAATGATCTGCGCTTCCACCCCCTCGCGCCAGGCCTGCAGGTCCGCGTGCCGGTCAAGCACCTCGATGACCTGCTCCATCTGCCCAAGGGGGCTACTCAGCCACTCGGTCGCCTCCGCTAACCCGGATCGCGCCGCCACGCCCGCGGGCCCACCCAGCGATAGCGAGTGCCAATCGTGGTGCGAGTCCACATAGTGAGTGTGCAGGCCAGAGCGATCCGCGGCGAGCTGCGCGGCGCTGTGGCGCAGGGCAGTCGATAAATTCATCGCGCCCTCCTCAAGCTCGCAGCGAGCGAGGAATCGAGCGCGCCGCTGCGGTCCAGGAAGACGTGGAGGCTGCGCAGGCGCTCGGAAACGGTGGCATCGCTAAGCTGCTGCGTCTCAGACCACTGCGCCACCGCGCGCTGCAGGGCGGCAGACGTCCGGGAAGCCACGCTTAAGCGTGCCCCCGGCATAGCCGCCGCCGGCCGCGCCCTCAACGTGCGTACATGTGCGGGAAGGTATTCAGGAATATCTACATAACTCATGGCCTTAAGCGTGGCCGCTGCGGGCTGTGGCCGCGAGGGCAAAATCGCCAACCTGTGGATAACTAGGTGACGCTGCACTAAGTTGGGATTTATGAAAGTAGCAGCAGTGCAATTGACATCTACCGGCAGTATCGAGGAAAATCAAGAACTTGCCCTGGATAAAATCCGCGAGGCCGCGGCGGCGGGCGCGCGCCTTATCGTGCTGCCAGAGGCCACCTCGCAGAACTTCCGCTCGGGCCGCCTAGACGAGCAAGCGCAGAACCTCGAAGGCCCGTTCGCCACCGCGATTCAGGAAGCGGCGGAGGAGTTGGAGGTCACCGTCGTCGTCGGCATGTTCTGCCCAGCCGATACCATCGAGCGCGAGGATAAGACCATCAACCGCGTATCCAATACCGCGCTCGTCGCGGGCCCTGGCGTGCTGGGCGGCTACGAGAAAATCCACACCTACGATGCCTTTGACTACCGCGAATCCGACACGGTGCAGCCCGGGGAATCCTTGGTGACCTTCGACGTCGATGACCTCACCGTCGGCGTCGTGGTCTGCTACGATATCCGCTTCCCGGAGCAGTTCAAGGACCTCGCGCGCGAGGGCGCGCAACTCATCGTCGTGCCCACCAGCTGGGCAGATGGCCCCGGCAAGCTGGAGCAGTGGCGCCTGCTCACGGCGGCGCGGGCACTGGATTCCACCAGCTATATCCTCGCCGCGGGCCAATCCCGCCCGGGCGGCAATGCGGAGGCCGGTTCTCCCTCGGGCCCGACCGGCATTGGGCACTCCACCATCGTCGATCCCAACGGCGTGCGCGTGGCCGAGGCCGGCTACGAAGACGAAATCCTCTACGCCGATATCGACCCGCAAGAAGTAGCGAAGACGCGCCGCTCCCTGCCGGTGCTAGAACTTAACGACTAAGACTGCGCCGCATAATCCTCCGGCAGCCACTCCCGGTCGCGGCCCCAGCTGTGGCTTAAGATCCACTGCTTGCCGATGCCCCTTTTCTCCAACCCCCTCCTTCCTTCCGCTACCTCCTCGGCGCTGCCGAAGAGGGCGAAGTAAGTGGGTGTGCCTGTGGATAACTCGACCTCGTTGACTACTACATCGGTCGGGTCGGGGGAGAGGGTGTGGGTGGCGGCATCGGCAAGCGGCCGTGCCCCCAGCAACCACGGGTCGTTTTCCTGCCGGATGATGCGGCGCAGGTTGAGATCGGGGTAGAGGGCCGCAAGGTTCTGCTGGAAATGCGTGTCATAGTGCGCGCCGGGGCTATCCGCAACGGCAAAAATCTGCAGGTCCAGGTTCTTCGCGAGTCCCTCCTCGCCCGCATCCGCGGCCTGGCGGGCCGCCAGCGCTAAGCACCGCGCCGCCGCCCAACCGGTGCCATAGGCCACGATGACCAGCCTGCCCCCGCGCAACGCGCGCAGGTCCTGCCAGATGGACCCGGTGGGCCGGCCCAAAGTCCACCAATCACCCGGCTTGGTATGCGCAAGCGACCGCGAAGCCTCGCCCACCGCGGCGACGTGGAAGACCAGCTGGCCGGTGGCATCGCTTGGCTGGGCTGGGGTGAGCATCCGCCACTGGCCGGGAAGGTACTGGGTGGTAACGGGGAAATACTGTCCCGGCTCAAAGGCTGCGGGCATTCCCGCCTCGACGCGAATGGTCGCGGTTTCGCGCGTCGGCCGATCCACCGCGACCACCTGCCCCGAATACGCCGGCGCCTCCCCGGCCAGGTCCGCCTCGCGCGCCGCAGTGGCCATCTCCGCGCAGACCTCGTGGATGACGGCACAAGCGAAGTCGTATTGGTACCGCGTCAGCGCCAATACCCGCAGGCCCTTGATGAGCGCCTCCTCGAACCGCGCGTACACCTCGGCCGGGAAGCCGTGCCTGCGGTGATCGCGGCCGAGCTGCGCAATCTTCTCCCGGACGCCCTCGGGCAGCGCAGCCCCAACCCCGGATCCAACCCCCGTGCCGGCCTTGCTGGGCTCCGTATGTTCAATCACCCACGCCAATGCGTGCACCATGGACCGGTGGGTGTCCTGCATAGAAAGGGAAAAGACCTGCCGCGCCTCCGGCACCATGAGGAAAAACTGGTCATGTACCGCATCGCGGTAGTCGTCTGCATACTTCCGGAAGTGCTCGCCCAATTCCCACATGCTTTCCCATCCTAGTGTGCTTGCTCGCCTCTATTTCGCACTTTCACCCCGCGCCTGCCTTTTTGGTGGGCAGCGGCGCCCGCTCCAACGGCCTCCGGTTTAGCAGCCCCGCATTATCGTCCCCGCGCTACAGTCCCAGCACCTTGATAACCTCGCGCGCCGCCAAGCGCCCCGCGCGCGTCGCCCCCACCGTCGAGGCTGTCGACCCGTATCCGGCGAGGAAAACCCGTGGGTTCGCGACAGGCGAGACCTCGTTGCGCATGACAATCCCGCCCTTGCGCGAGCGCAAGCGCAACGGCGCCAGGTGGTCCAGAACCGGGCGGAAACCGGTATTCCAAAAGATGACGTCCACCGCCACGTGCGTGTCCGCCGGGTACGGCCGCCATGCCACCACGCTTTCCGATGCCCCCACAACCCCACCGCTCACAGCAGCGTCGCCGTCCGCCACCGTCTCACGGTGCGCCGCAGATTCATCGCTCGCCGCAGTCCTGCTACTCGTCGCAGCCTCGCCAAACCGCACGCCGGTCGCGTCGATGGCATCGAACATTCCGCGCGAGACTAAAACGCCGCGCTCTACCGCATCCAGGTATTCCTGCCAGGGCGGAATCCCGGTGGTCGAGACCACCGAGGCTGGAGGATTGCCGCTAAAGACCCGCTCGCGGACCTTCTTTTCCACATCCAAGCCCCACTGTTTATCAAACTCCGTATCCGTAAAATCCGGAGCCCGCCGCGTCGCCCAGGTGGTCTGGGCGATGCCCTCAAGCTCCAGCAAGAACTGCACCGCGGATAGCCCACCGCCAACGACCAACACGCGCTGGCCTGCAAAATCCTCCGCCGCCGAATAGTCCTTGGTGTGCAGTTGGCGCCCGCCGAAACTGCCGATGCCCGGAATATAAGGAATATACGGCCTATCCCACGCGCCAGTGGCGTTGACGATGGTGTCCGCGGAAAACTGCTCGCCGGATTCCAACGTCACGAGGAACGCACCGCGCGGCTCGGGCTCGTCGTGCGAAGCGTGCACACTGCGTGGCTCGTCTGGGGTTTCTGTTGCGCGCTCATCGTGCGCGCTGCGTTCAGTGTGTGCTCCGCGTTCATTGCGCGCGCCGTGCGCGCCGGGCAGGGCACGGACGCTGCTGACGCGCGCCGGGCGGTATGGCCGCAGCTGAAACTTCTCTTCGTAGGCGCCGTAATAGTTGGCAACTACCTGGGAGGCGGGGGAGGAGGCATCGGC
>NZ_JBEHFW010000012.1:0-59126 GCF_040225475.1 Corynebacterium sp. KPL2861 | reverse complement strand
AACGCCGCACCATCCTCCGACGACTCCGACTCCGACGACGACAAGTCCGAAGAAAAGGAAGAAACCAAGTCCGAAGATAAGAAGGAAGAGCCTAAGTCTGACGAGAAGAAGGAAGACAAGGCCCAGCCTGCCAAGGAGGAGAAGAAGGAAGAGCCGAAGCAGGATTCTTCCCTGAACACCTCCACCAAGGTCAACAACGGCGATAACGTTCCATACGTGACCCCGTTGGTGCGCAAGCTGGCTGATAAGCACGGCGTAGACCTCAGCTCCATTGAAGGCACCGGTGTGGGCGGACGCATCCGCAAGCAGGACGTCCTTGCAGCTGCTGGTGAGGGCGATGCGAAGGCATCGGCAGGCGAAGATAAGAAGACTGCTGACTCCCCACGCGCACGCTGGTCCACCAAGTCCGTGGATCCGGAAAAGCAGGAGCTTATCGGTACCACCAAGAAGGTCAACCGCATCCGCGAAATCACCGCTACCAAGATGGTGGAAGCGCTGCAGATTTCCGCACAGCTTACCCACGTACAGGAAGTCGATATGACTCCTATCTGGGACATGCGCAAGAAGAGCAAGCAGGCGTTCATTGATAAGTATGGCGCCAACCTGTCCTTCCTGCCGTTCATCGTGAAGGCCACCACGGAGGCTTTGGTCTCCCACCCGAACGTGAACGCCTCCTATGACCCGGAAACCAAGGAGATGACCTACCACGAGGATGTCAACGTCGCCATCGCCGTAGACACCCCGAAGGGTCTGCTCACCCCGGTCATCCACAAGGCACAGAACCTGTCCTTGCCGGAAATCGCGCAGCAAATTGCAGAGCTGGCTGATAAGGCCCGCAATAACAAGCTGAAGCCAAATGACCTGACCGGTGCCACCTTCACCGTGACCAATATCGGTTCCGAGGGCGCCCTGCTCGATACCCCGATCCTGGTTCCGCCACAGGCCGGAATCCTGGGTACCGCGGCTATCCAGAAGCGCGCTGTGGTGGTCAACGAGAATGGCCAGGATGCCATCGCCATCCGCCAAATGTGCTTCCTGCCCTTCACCTATGACCACCAGGTCATCGATGGTGCGGATGCAGGCCGCTTCATCACCACCATCAAGGACCGCCTGGAGACTGCAGACTTCGAGGCTGACCTCGATATCTAAAAGCAGTTAGCTAACTGGCATACCTCCCGTTCCTTCTACTCGAAGGGGCGGGAGGTTTTGTCATGCCTGGGGTACCGCGCGGGGGTGTAGCGCGTGAACCTCCGCCACAAATATCAGACGAATTTTATCCCGGCACTACAAGACATATTTCACTAATTGGGAGGTAAGCAGGCTACAACACATTTTCATCGGAGAGTTACTGCATAAAAGTTTCTCAAGGGCGCTGTTTTTACCGGTTATTAAACATATACTTAGGGGCGGTTAAGACCATTGCACCCGATGAAGGAGACCTCACAGATGGATTTCATCTCCCGCCACCTAGGGCCGGATTCTTCCGAGCAGGCCGCCATGCTCGGCACGGTGGGCTACGACAGCGTGCAGGCGCTTGTCGATGCCGCCATCCCGCCCAAGATCCGCGCTACGGAACTTCCCCACCTGCCAGAAGCACTTTCTGAAGACGGGGCACAGGCCGCTTTGCGGGAGTTCGCCAATCAAAACACTGTGCTGAAGCCCTTCTATGGCCAGGGCTATTCGGACACCCTGACCCCCGCCGTCATCCGCCGCGGCCTACTTGAGGATGCCGGCTGGTATACCGCGTACACCCCCTACCAGCCTGAAATTTCCCAGGGCCGCTTGGAAGCCTTGCTCAACTTTCAGACCATGATCGAGTCTCTGACAGGTCTGCCCATCGCGAACGCTTCCTTGTTGGATGAGGCTTCCGCTACCGCAGAGGCGGTCGGTTTGATGTCTCGCGCGGTGAAGAAGGGCCGCCGCGTCGTGCTGGACTCCCGCCTCCACCCACAGGTGCTCACCGTTGCCGCTGAACGCGCCCGCGCGATTGACCTCGAGGTAGAGATCGTCGACCTGCGCGAGGGCTTGGTGGGCGAAGACCTCATCGGTGCCGTCATCGCTTACACCGGCACCGAAGGCGAGATTTTCGATCCTTCTGCTGTGATTGAAGAGCTGCACACCCGCGGCGCGCTGGCCTCCGTAGTCACTGACCCGCTGTCCCTGCTGCTCCTAGAAGGCCCCGGAAACTTGGGCGCCGATATCGTTTTGGGCTCGTCCCAGCGCTTTGGTGTACCCCTCTTCTTCGGTGGCCCGCACGCTGCCTACATGGCGGTAACGGATAAGCTCAAGCGCCAGATGCCGGGCCGCATCGTCGGTGTCTCCAAGGATGCAGATGGCCGCCCGGCCTACCGCTTGGCGCTACAAACCCGCGAGCAGCACATCCGCCGCGAGCGCGCGACCTCCAATATTTGTACTGCCCAGGCACTTTTGGCCAATGTGGCCTCGATGTATGCCGTCTACCATGGGCCGAAGGGACTCAAGGACATCGCCGAGCGCGTGCACAGCTTGTCCTCCTCCTTCGCCCAGTCCATCGTGGATGCTGGTTTGGAGATTACATCGCAGCACTTCTTCGATACCGTCACCGTCTGCGGTGTTGACGCCCAGAAGATCAAGGCCGATCTGCAGGATGCGGGCTACTTGGTGCGCGCAATCGGAACCGACAAGGTATCCGTATCCTTCGGTGAATCCGCTACGCAGCGCGATGTCGCACACTTGGCAGAGGCCTTCGGCGCCACCCCGGCTGAAGCAAACTTTGACCTGCCGGAGAACCTGCAGCGTGCCGAGGAACCGCTAGAGCACGAGATTTTCCACTCCATCCATTCTGAGACCCAGATGCTGCGCTACCTGCGCAAGCTCGCGGACAAGGACTTGGCGCTGGACCGCTCCATGATTCCGCTGGGCTCGTGCACCATGAAGCTCAACCCCACCGCGGCCATGGAGCCCATCTCCTGGCCAGAATTCGCGGGCATCCACCCGTATGCCCCAGAAGAAACCACGGCGGGCTGGCGCGCGTTGGTGGAAGAGATCGAAGGCTGGCTCGCCGAGCTTACCGGCTATGCCAAGGTCTCCATCCAGCCGAATGCCGGCTCCCAGGGCGAGTTGGCGGGTCTACTGGCCATTCGCCGCTACCACGTGGCCAATGGCGATAATGAGCGCGATGTCGTGCTCATCCCGGCCTCCGCGCACGGCACCAACGCCGCTTCTGCCACCCTGGCTAACCTGCGCGTCGCCGTGGTCAAGACCGCCGAGGACGGCTCCATTGACGTCGCGGACTTGGAAGAAAAGATCGAAAAGCACGGCAACCACATCGCCGGCATCATGGTTACCTACCCCTCCACCCACGGCGTCTTCGACCCCGAGGTGCGCGATGTGTGCGATAAGGTGCACGCGGTCGGCGGCCAAGTCTACATCGATGGCGCCAACATGAACGCGCTGACCGGCTGGGCGCGCCCAGGCGATTTCGGCGGCGATGTCTCCCACCTCAACCTGCACAAGACCTTCACCATTCCGCACGGTGGCGGCGGCCCGGGCGTTGGCCCGGTGGCTGTGGCAGAACACCTCATCCCTTTCCTACCCAGCGATGCCGCATCCCCTGAGCTTGATGCCACCGCGGAAACCCCTGTTGGCCAGGGCGTTCCCATTACCGGCAGCAAGTACGGCTCCGCCGGCGTCCTGCCCATTTCCTGGGCTTACCTGGCCATGACCGGTGCCGAGGGCCTCGCCGCCGCATCCGGCCACGCAGTATTGGGCGCTAACTACCTGGCGGCCTCGCTCAACGAATACTTCCCCGTCCTCTACACCGGCAACGAGGGCTTGGTGGCACACGAGTGCATCATCGATTTGCGCGAGCTTACCGATGCCTCCGGGGTCACCGCCGCCGATGTGGCCAAGCGCCTCATTGACTTCGGCTTCCACGCCCCCACCCTGGCCTTCCCTGTGGCCGGCACCTTGATGATTGAGCCCACCGAGTCTGAGGACAAGGGCGAGCTGGATCGCTTCATCGAAGCCATGCGCACCATCCGCGCCGAAATCCAGGAGATCATCGACGGTGAGGTGGCCTACGAGGACTCCGTTATCCACCACGCACCGTTTACGGCTGAGTCGGTGGCTACCGATAACTGGGAGTACTCCTTCGGCCGCGACAAGGCCGCGTGGCCGGTCAAATCCCTATTGCATAGCTACAAGTATTTCCCACCGGTTCGCCGCCTCGATGAGGCCTACGGCGACCGCAACCTGGTGTGCAGCTGCCCGCCGCCAGAAGCATTCGAGATCGACGATTCCGAGGAGTAACAATGACCGAACTTCTAACCTCCCCGCTCAATGCCAAGCACGAGGAACTCGGCGCTACCTTCACGGCCTTTGGGCCGTGGAATATGCCGCTGAAGTACAACAGCGAGCTGGAAGAACACCGCGCCGTTCGCAACAGCGCAGGCCTGTTTGATCTCTCCCACATGGGTGAAATCTGGGTCAATGGACCCGACGCCGGCAAGTTCTTGTCCTACTCCTTCATCTCTAACCTAGATTCGCTGAAGGTGGGCAAGGCCAAGTACTCCATGATCACCGCTGAAGACGGCGGCATCATCGATGACCTGATTTCCTATCGCTTCGAGGATGACAAGTTCCTCGTCGTGCCCAACGCCGGCAATGCCGATACCGTCTGGGATGAGCTCAATAAGCGCTCCGAGGGCTTCGACGTAGAGCTCAAGAACGAGTCCCGCGACGTTGCCATGATCGCCGTGCAGGGCCCCAAGGCCGCCGAAATCCTCGTCCCGCTGGTAGAGGACAATAAGCAAGAAGCCGTCTACGAACTGGGCTACTACGCCGCCACGATGGGCAAGGTGGCACGCACCTTCGCCATCATCGCACGCACCGGTTATACCGGCGAGGATGGCTTCGAGCTCATCGTCTACAACTCCGATGCCCCGCAGTTGTGGGAAGAATTGCTCAAGGCGGGCGCGGAATATGACATCAAGCCGTGCGGCCTAGCCGCGCGCGATTCCCTGCGCTTGGAGGCTGGCATGCCGCTCTACGGCAACGAGCTCTCCCGCGATATCACCCCGGTAGAGGCGGGCATGTCGCGCGCCTTTGCCAAGAAAGAAGCTGACTTCGTGGGCGCAGACGTCATCCGCAAGCGTGCCGAGGAAGGCCCACAGGTCGTTATCTCCGGGCTCACCTCGGATCAGCGCCGCGCGGCGCGTGCCGGCGCCGAGGTCTACCTCAATGACACCAAGGTCGGCACCGTCACCTCGGGTCAGCCCTCCCCCACGCTTGGCCACCCAGTGGCCATTGCGCTGCTTGATACCAGCGCGGAGCTCGAACCGGGCACCGCGGTGGAGGTAGAAATCCGCGGCAAACGTTATCCTTTTGAGGTAACCGCGTTGCCGTTCTACAAGCGCGACAAGTAAGCCACCCACACACCCTAAAATCTCAGCCCGAAAGGACTACATACCATGTCTAACCTGCCCCAAGACTTTTCCTACTCCGAAGACCACGAATGGATTAACGCCGCCAAGGACGCCGTAGAAGGCAAGACCGTTCGCATCGGCATCACCTCCGTTGCCGCAGACCGCCTGGGCGAGGTCGTCTTTGCAGAACTGCCAGAGGTAGGCGATACCGTCACCGCCGGTGATTCTTGTGGCGAGGTCGAATCCACCAAGTCCGTATCCGACCTGTTTTCCCCGGTCACCGGCACCGTGAAGGCCGTCAACGATGCCGTACACGATGACTACGCCGTCATCAACAACGACCCCTTCGGCGAAGGCTGGCTCATCGAAGTCGAGGTGGATGAAGCAGGCGAGCTCATGGAGGCAGAGGAATACGCCTCCGCGAACGGCCTCGACTAAAGGCGTCTAATTCGAGACCCCCTCGAGCATAAAATTGGCGGGAGGATGCTATGGCATTCTCCCGCTTTACTTTTCCTCGCTTTGCTTTTCCCTACCAAAGAAGACGACACTAGAGATTATGACTGCACCACGCGATCCTTTCTTTCCCGCTGAACGCTCCATTCGCGCCTCGGACAACCCCCTTGAAATACGCCATTTGGGCCGCATGGATTACCAAGAGGCGTGGGATTATCAGGCGGAAGTGGCGGCTGCGCGCGCGCAGGGCACGCAGGACGATGTGGTCTTAGTAGTCGAACACCCCAATATCTACACCGCGGGCAAGCGCACGCAGCCTGAGGACATGCCGGATAACGATCTGCCGGTCATCACCGTGGACCGCGGTGGGCGCATTACCTGGCACGGCGAAGGGCAGTTGGTGCTCTACCCCATCATCAAGCTGGCAGAGCCTGTCGATGTCGTCGATTATGTCCGCCGCCTCGAGGAGGCCACCATCCAGGCCGTACGGGAGTTGGGCGTGACGACCGCAGGTCGCATCGACGGCCGCTCCGGGGTGTGGGTGCCTTCTACCACCCAGGCAAAAGATCCTTCAGCCTCGCAGCGCGATCGCAAGATCGCCGCGCTGGGAATCCGCATCACCCGCGGGGTTACCATGCACGGCTTGGCACTCAACTGCAGCAATACGCTGGAGTATTACGATCACATCGTGGCCTGTGGCATCGATGATGCAGATATCACCACGCTCTCGCTGGAACTCGGCCGCGAGGTCACGATGGAAGAGGCCGCACAGCCACTCTTGCAGGCGCTTGATGATGCCCTCTCGGGCCGCCTCATCGTTGCCGATCACAGTTTCGGTTCCGCACCCGATCCCACAAAGCTTGCGAATGAGAAGGCGCGAAAGCGGCGTCGGCAAGCGCAGGCTTAAGCCCCCATGGCCCTAGTTTGGGGCTAGCGTGGAATAGTTGTGCGCCCGCGCGCCTTATACCAAGAAGAGCTATTAGCCATCACCATCTTTGATCGATAAAGTGAGTATTTGTGACTGTAAAGCCTGAAGGACGCAAGATGCTCCGCATTGAGAAGAAAAATGCGGAGTCGCCCATCGAACAAAAGCCGCGGTGGATCCGCAACCAGGTTCGCACCGGACCGGGCTACGAGGACATGAAATCCCGCGTGGCCGGCGCTTCCCTGCACACCGTCTGCCAAGAAGCCGGGTGTCCGAATATCCACGAATGCTGGGAATCCCGCGAGGCAACCTTCCTCATCGGCGGCGATAAGTGCACGCGCCGTTGCGACTTCTGCGATATCGCTACCGGCAAGCCGGAGCCGCTCGACCGCGACGAGCCGCGCCGCGTGGCCGAAAACATCCAGGAAATGGACCTCAACTACACCACCATTACCGGTGTGACCCGCGATGACCTCCCGGATGAGGGCGCATGGCTGTATGCGGAGATCGTGCGCAAGATCCACGAGCTCAACCCGCACACCGGCGTAGAGAACCTCACCCCAGATTTCTCTGGCAAGCCGGACCTGCTCGAAGAGGTCTTCGAGGCGCAGCCCGAGGTCTTCGCCCACAACCTGGAGACCGTGCCGCGCATCTTCAAGCGCATCCGCCCGGCCTTCCGCTACGAGCGCTCCCTCGATGTTATCCGCCAGGCCCACGACTACGGCCTTATTACCAAGTCCAACCTGATTTTGGGCATGGGCGAGACCGAGGACGAGGTCGAGGAAGCATTGCGCGACCTGCGCGAGGCTGGCTGCGACATCATCACCATCACCCAGTACCTGCGCCCCGGCCCGCGCTTCCACCCCATCGAGCGCTGGGTGCGCCCGGAGGAATTCGTGGCTCACTCCAAGCTGGCTAAGGAACTGGGCTTCGGCGGCGTCATGTCCGGCCCGCTGGTTCGCTCTTCCTACCGCGCCGGCCGCCTGTACGTGCAGGCCATGGAAAAGCGCGGCCTGGAGCTGCCGGAGAACCTCAAGCACCTTAAGGAGACCTCCCAGGGCGCTACCGCTCAAGAGGCATCCACCTTGCTGGATAAGTACGGTCCTTCGGAAGAAACCCCGGTAACCACCCGCATGGCCAAGACTCCGGCCAATGCTAATTCGGTCGCGGCAACCGTGCGCTAAAATCCCGGAATATTCTTACTCGGCCCTCGCCATCTGCGGGGGCCGTTTAACATTTTTGTCACCTGACCCTTAAAGTAGGAACTATGGCGAAAGATGACAAAGCAGCCATGAAAGCTGCCAAGAAGCAAGAACGCGCGGCCAAGCGCCAAAAGCGTAAGCAAACCTGGTCACAGTTGTGGCAGGCCTTCAATTTGCAACGCAAGCAGGATAAGGCGCTCATCCCTATCATGCTGGCCGCCTTCCTCGGCGTCGGCCTTTTGTTCTTCCTCATTGGTACGCTCTTTAACGGTCAATGGTTCATGCTGATTATCGGCCTGGGCTTGGGCGCGCTTTTGGCGATGTTCCTTTTTACCCGCCGCCTAGAACGCGATATGTACAAGCGCGTCGAAGACCAACCCGGCGCCGCCGGTTGGGCCTTGGAGCAGCAGCTGCGCAATACCGTCGGCATCGTATGGTCCGTAAAATCTGGCATCGCCGCTACCCGCCAGCAGGACCTTATCCACAGGGTCATCGGTAATGCGGGCGTCATCTTCGTGTGCGAGGGCAATAAGAACCGCCTTCGCCCCTCCCTTAACCAGCTAAAGAAACGCGTGGACAAGATTGCCGGCGGCGTGCCGGTCTATGAGGTCTACGTCGGCACCGGCGAGGACGAGGTGCCGGTTTCCAAGCTGCGCAACCACCTCATGAAGCTGCCGCGCAACTACAATAAGAACGCTACCTACGAAAATATCCGCCGCATTGAGGCCATGGACTCCATGCTGGGAACAATGCCCGGCATGCCTAAGGGCCCAATGCCGCAACAGGCGCAGAACATGTCCGGTATGAACCGCCGCATGCGCCGCGCGCAACAGCGCAAAGGCAAGGGCTAAATACTGCTTTAGCCACTCACCCCGGCTAGGCTTTCGGCTCTCGCCTTGCTCTTAAGCAGAAACAGTCCCTGCAACCACCCGATTGGGAAAGGTTGCAGGGACTGTCGTGGTTTTCGTAATTTTACGGTGCGCGGGACTTATCCCCGCGCGCCGCTAAGAGTTAATAACGATGGTGCCAGTTGCGCGGTCGTGCATGCCGCGGCCGTCCGCGTCCACCATGGCGGCGGGAAAGATGACGCCGGTAAGCAACGTGCGCACTGCCGCGCGCCACAGGCCCACCTGCGCGCCAGGCACATCTAGGCGGGCCACGCCCATGCCGAGGATGAGCATGCCCGGGGTGCGTGCGAATAGCCAGCCGCACACGATGCCCATTAACGCCCAGAGCGCGTAGCCTAAAAAGGATACGCCTCCGAGCTGCGTGGTGAACATGTGGATGAGATTGGCCAGCAGCATGCAAATGATCCAGTCAATGGCTACGGCGCCTGCGCGGCGGCCTACCGACGCCATGGACCCAGGCCCAGATTCCGGCAAGCCCAAGTTTTCACCTGGCCACCGGCCGGGGGTTCCTGCATCGTCATATTCGCCCGGAATATTGGGCCCATCGAGCCACGTGCGCTTGTCTGCCATGCTCACCAATTTAGTTGCCCCTCACCCAGAAGTGAAACGAGGCCAATGGCCATGCCGGGTGGATAAAACTAGTAGGCTATAGGCAGATAATTCATCGGCCAACAAACAGGAGGCAATCTTGTCTTTCGAGACAGTGCAGGACATCGTCCAATTTATTCAGGATGAGGACGTAAAGTTCGTGGATGTCCGCTTTACGGACGTCCCCGGCACCGAGCACCACTTTTCCATCCCTGCCAGCGAATTTACTGAAGAAGATGCCGAAAATGGCTTGGCCTTTGATGGTTCTTCGATTCGTGGTTTTACCACCATCGAAGAATCCGATATGACGCTGCTGCCGGATCCGGCCACCGCGCATATCGATCCCTTCCGTTCGGCGAAGACCCTGAATATCAAGTTCTTCGTCCACGATCCCTTTACCTTTGAGCCTTTTACCCGTGACTCGCGCAATATTGCCCGCAAGGCCGAGGAATACTTGCAGTCCACGGGCATCGCCGATACCTGTAACTTCGGCGCCGAGGCCGAGTTCTACCTCTTCGATTCCGTGCGCTATGGCACCGATATGCAGCACGGTTTCTATGAGGTGGACTCCAATGAAGGCTGGTGGAACCGCGATAACGAGACCAACCTGGACGGCACTCCCAATACCGGATACAAGACCCGCGTGAAGGGTGGCTACTTCCCCACCCCGCCGTACGATAAGCACAGCGAGGTCCGCGATGACATCGTGGCCAACCTGCAAGAGGTCGGCTTCCAGATCGAGCGCTTCCACCACGAGGTGGGCGCGGCTCAAAACGAGATCAACTACCGCTTCAACTCCTTGCTGCACGCCGGCGATGACATTCAGACCTTCAAGTACGTGGTCAAGCGCACCGCCCAGGAGTGGGGCAAGGCCGCGACCTTCATGCCTAAGCCGCTGGCTGGCGATAATGGTTCCGGCATGCACGCCCACATGTCCCTGTGGAAGGACGGCGAGCCACTCTTCCACGATGAGGCTGGCTACGCAGGGCTTTCCGATATCGCCCGCTACTTCATCGGCGGTATCCTGCACCACGCCGGCGCCGTGCTCGCCTTTACCAACCCAACGCTGAATTCCTACCACCGCTTGGTTCCTGGCTTCGAGGCGCCGATCAACCTGGTGTACTCCCAGCGCAACCGTTCGGCCGCGATCCGCATCCCGATTACTGGTTCCAACCCGAAGGCTAAGCGCATCGAGTTCCGCGCACCGGACCCATCCAGCAACCCATACCTGGCCTTTGCCGCCATGATGATGGCCGGTGTGGATGGCGTGAAGAACCGCATCGAGCCGCACGCCCCAGTGGATAAGGACCTCTATGAGCTGCCGCCAGCAGAGGCCGAGTCCATCCCGCAGGCACCAACCTCCCTGGAGGCTTCCCTGGAGGCGCTGAAGGAAGACATGGACTTCCTGACCGAGGGCGATGTCTTTACCGAGGATCTCCTCGAGACCTACATCAACTACAAATACGAAAACGAGATCAACCCCGCGCGCCTGCGTCCCACCCCGCAGGAGTTCGAGCTCTACTTCGATTGCTAAGCCGTCACTGCAAGTTCTCAGCTTGCATTTTCTACAAGGCAGCCACCTAACCAATGCTTAGGTGGCTGCTTTCTTTTGCTTGCGGTGGCACTGCTAGGTATATCCGAGAGCTTCGCCATAATCGCTGCCCACTTTGAGGATGGACGCTCTCCAGCGCACGCATGAGGGTTTTCACCAAATTAAAAGCGGCTCAGTCTAAGTAAGAAGCTCTAGATGAAATTAGAATCTAGGTAGTGACTGATAAATTCCGCCAACTTCCCCCTCCTGGTCCTGCCTGGGCCGGCAGCCTCATGGGCACCTCCATCGTCTCGCGCATGTTGGTTGAAGAAGACATGCTCGTTGCCGCAGGTGTATTTGCGGCACTCGCATGCGCCATCTTCGTCGTGCTGACTGCCGGTTACGCCCGCTACCGCAGTCCGCGATTTGAGCGGACCACCATGGCGGAATGGTCCATGTTTTTCATCGGCGTCCTCGCGCTTGGTGCGGCACTATCCGGGTTAACGGATAACGGGGTATTTCGCCTCGTCGGTTTTTGGATCGGCGGCCCCGTCACCGTTATCACGTGGGGCATTCAGCTCACCCGCTTCGATGGAGAGCCGCGTTTTACCTGGGGTCTCCCCTTGGTAGGACCGATGATTTCAGCATCGGTAGCCGGGTGGCTGGCCCGCGATTACGGGCAGATTTACCACATCATGGGCACAGCACTCTTCGCCATGTCCTTGCTGACAGCAGTCCCGGTATTTGCCTACGTCTACTGGGCGGCCTGGCACGGCACGGTGGATTTTAGTGGTGGAAAATCCGCTACCGCGTGGGTGCCGCTAGGCGTGGTAGGGCAATCCACCACCGCAATGCAGATCCTGTACCCCGGCAGTATCTCCGTGTACTACGGTCTTATTGCCCTTGCTATTGCCATCCCGCTTTCGCTTTATGCGATGGTGACTTTTTATCCGCAAGCAGCCCGCTGGGTTCCCTACTCCCCTGCGTGGTGGGCGTGCACCTTCCCGCCTGGCACCGTGAGCATGGGCGGGCACCAAACGGCATTGGTCAATGGTTCAGAATGGCTTGACGTTATCGCGCTGAGCATTCCCCTGCTCCTTATCGCGCACTGGTGCCTGTGCTCAGCGCGTTTCTTAGGCTGGATCTGGGAGGGCCGCACGCGCAAAGAACTGACTCACTAGGAGGTGTCTTCCCTCGTCTATCATCGAGCCATGAGCCCTTCGCCTATTACCTTCATCGCCTGGGATGCCGCGGACCTTGACGGGGTGCGTGAGGTGCTCGCCGGCTTGCGGCGCGACGGAATCTTTTTATACCGAGCAGGCCTAGCGCTTGAAACCTCCTGGCTTGGCGAGGGCGCCCAGGATTTCTATGGCACTGCCTGGGAATGGGGTCCAGAAAATTGCGAGCTATTTTTTGAGCTCGCGCGGCGGGGAAAGCTGCTGATGACTATCGATGCCACGGTCATCTGCTGCGGATCCGATATAGACGCGGCGGATGCTCAGGAGTGCATCGCTCAGGAGCTGGTCGTAGCGAAGAGCGCGGATGAGCTCAAGCAACTACTCATCGGCGCGGAGGAAACGCGCTAGAGCCCGGGCTGCTCGCTGCGCTTCATCCAGCCCATGCGGGGAGAAAACCCCTGCGGGTGCTTGAGGTGCGCCACGGCATCCGCGACCATCAGGCGATGGCGGCGCGACACGCTATCCGGGAGGTGGGCCACCGAAAACCACTGCGCTTCGGTGTTTTCTTCATCGCTAATGACGGGCTCGGCGCCGTCGGCGACAGATAGGCGCAGCGCGGTGCCCATGAACATGCATTCATCGCCATTGGGATAGGTCACTGGGCCGGACTGGCCAACGCCAAGGAGCGCTTCCACCTTGGCATCGAGGCCTACCTCTTCCTTGACCTCGCGCAAGGCGGTGGTCGTAATCTCCTCGCCAGGCTCACAAATGCCTTCCACAGGGGTCCACACGGCATTATCCGCGCGCTTGACCAGAAGTACGGACGGCACCTCCCACAGGGCCGCACCGGTTGGTACATCGCGGAGAATGATGGAGCTGCACGCGGGGACGAAGAGCTGATCGTGGCCGATGGATTCACGCAGCTTCACAATATAATCAGGCGTTGGCATACCACCTAGCGTAGCCAATCTTGGCTGGTCTTATGCCACGGGGCCGAGGACCTTTAGCGCCAGTTCTTGGATATCCGGTGCGGTGGTAAAGGCCACGTCGATGTTCTGTTCCGTATCTTCGCAGCTGTGTCCCTCATCCAAGGGCTCGGTGATTCCAGAGACCAGCCCCACGATGGTCTGCCGGCCATCCACATCGCCGTAAACGGGCCCGCCGGAATCCCCGACCGCGCTGCACATCTCTGCCAGGGCGGCGTTGGAATCGTGTTCTAGCCCCTGATAATTCAGTTGCGTGGAATCCACCGCGTTTTTCACGTTCCCACAGGTCACGATGGTGGAACTGCCCAGCTTGCATACCGCATCCGGCAGCTTGTCCAGCTGCGTCGCTACGGTGGTGGCTACCTCGCCTGGGGTGTAGTAGTCCGCGTCGCGGTACAGCTCGATGAAGGCAACGTCCAAGTGATTAGTCTCCTCGGCAAAGAAATCCGAATAGATCACCTCGCCTACCGGATCGGCTGGGTATACAAAATCGCCCTCTTGGGTTCCGGCCCAGACCTTATCGCCAGGTTTGCCGCAATGGGAGGCCGTCACGGCGATGGTGCGGCCATCGGCAAGCGCGAAGGACCACGCCGCCGTGCAGGACTGGAAGTTAAAGTACTCGCCCGGCTGTGGGTCGCTCGTGGTTAAGTTCAGCGCGGCGCCTGGGGGCACCGGCACCACCGCGGGCTCATAAAACTCGTTCGGCGGCGCCGGCGGTGGCGTGTCGGTGGATTGCGCAACCACCCCATCCTGCTGCTGGGTGGCATCGGTGCTACACGATGCCACCATAAACAGCCCTGCTGCTGCCAGCAGACTACTGGCTATCCGTACCCGCGTCACCTGCAGAGTCCTTGTCCTGTTCTTCCTTATCCGCCTCTGCTTGTGCTTTTAAGTCGCGGATGAATTTTTCCGGATCGAATTCGGTATAGTGCTCCGGCCCTGCGAAGTTTTCTAATGCCATGTGTTTGCTACACCTCCGTGTTCTTGATGCTCGAGGTAATAAAGTCCTTGACCGCTGCGGCATCGTTGGGCAGATCCGCCACGTGGCGCTCCGCGTTCAAGATGTCAGCAAACCGCTCCGGTGGCTGCGGCGCGCTCCCGATGGCCTCGGTGATGGTTTCGCTGAACTTTACCGGCAGTGCCGTCTCCAAGCAGACGATAGGCGTCGTCACGCCCTCTTTTTGGGCCGCACGCGCCACCTTGATGCCATCGGCCGTGTGCGGATCCGCCAGGTAACCATAACGCTCGTTCACGTCCTTGATGGTGGCGAGGCGGTCTTCATGGGTGGAGGAACCGGACAAGAAACCGTAGTCTTCACGCGCGGCCGTAATGAGATCTTCTTCAAGGTTAAACCCGCCTTCTTTGACCTTGGTGCCAAAGAGATCCGCAACGCGGGTGACATCGCGGCCTAAAAGATCAAAGGCGAAGCGCTCGAAGTTGGAGGCGCGGGAAATATCCATAGACGGCGACGAGGTGGCCATGGTTTCCGCGGCCGGACGCGGGCGGTAGTTGCCGGTGCGGAAGAACTCATCCAATACGTTATTCTCGTTCGTCGCCACGATGAGGCGATCGATGGGAAGGCCCATGCTGCGCGCGATATGCCCGGCGCAGATATCGCCAAAGTTACCGGTGGGAACGCTAAAGGATACCTTTTGTTCGTTATTATCGGTGACCTTGATCCAGCAGGAAATATAGTAAACCACTTGGGCCAACAGGCGGGCCCAGTTAATGGAGTTGACCGCGCCGATGCGGTAGTTGGCCTTAAATTCCGCATCGCTGGAGACGGCCTTTACCACGTCCTGGCAATCATCAAAGACACCGTCGAGAGCGATATTGAAGATATTCGGATCATCCAGGCCAAACATTTGGGCCTGCTGGAAGGCGGTCATGCGCCCAGCCGGAGTCAACATGAAAACGCGGATGCCATCGCGCCCGCGCATGGCGTACTCAGCAGAAGAGCCGGTATCGCCAGAGGTAGCGCCCAAAATATTCAGCGTCTCCCCGCGGCGGGCGAGCTCGTATTCAAAAAGCTCGCCCAAAAGCTGCATGGCCATGTCTTTAAATGCAGCGGTGGGGCCCTCGGAAAGGTGGCCTATAAAGAGGTCATCGCCAAGCTCAGTGACTGGGACGATCTCAGGGGAGGCAAACTTCGGGCTGGTATATGCTCGGGCGGCGATTTTATCCAGATCTTCCTCTGGAATATCATCGATAAACAGCTTGATTACCTCAGCCGCAAGGGCGGCATAGCCGTCAGTTTTGACCACTGTGCGCCACGTATCCAGCGTGGCGGAGTCCAGTTGCGGGTAGGTTTCAGGCAGGTATAGGCCACCATCGGGCGCTAGCCCTCCTAAGAGGATATCCGTAAAGGATGCGGGCTGGCCGGTGGTATCACGGGTCGAAATATACTTCACAAGATGAATCCTAGTAGTTAACGCGTAAGGTATCAGCCATGTCGCAGCCAAATCCAAGAGAAGTTATCACAACCCAGGCGTTAATGATTTGGGTCGCGGCCATGGCGGTCTATCTCGTAGCCATTACCGGGCGGTCTTCCTTCGGCGTAGCCGGCCTCGATGCCATCGAGCGCTTCGGCGTCGATGCCGGGCGCATCGCGGTATTTACCTCCGTGCAATTGGGCGTCTATGCCATCGCACAAATCCCCACCGGCATGCTGATCGATAAATTTGGCCCCCGCATCCTGCTCGTCGTGGGCGCGGTCATTATGGGCGTCGGCCAGGTCATACTCGGCTTTACCAGCAATTACGGGGTAGCCATCTTCGCGCGCGTGCTCATCGGCGCCGGCGATGCCACGGGATTCTTATCGGTAATGCGCATCCTGCCCTACTGGTTCCCGCTGCACCGCACACCGATGTTTACCCAGGTGACCTCCTCCATTGGCCAGATGGGCCAATTCATTTCCGCCGTCCCCTTCCTCTGGTTGCTCGGAACGGCGGGATGGACGGCAGCATTCGTAACCTTGGGAGCAGTAGGCATCCTCGTCGCCATTGCCGCCGCCGTCGCGGTCGCTGACTCCCCAGAGAAGCTCGGGGTTATTCCGCTGGAGAAGGAACCGCCCAATTCCCAGGGCAGCAGCATCGGCGCGCGCTTAAAGGCGGTCTTTACCTCGCCCATCGCCTGGCAAGCATACTTTATCCACTACAGCGGCATGTTGCCGCTGATTGTCTTTGTCATGCTGTGGGGCATGCCCATGATGACCCAAGGCATGGAGCTATCCAAGGGCAAGGCCAGCCTCGTACTCACCCTCTTGGCCGTATTTTTGGTTCTGGTCGGACCCTTGCACGGCCGGATTTCCTCCCGCGCGCAGAATATCCGCCCCTGGGTCGCGCTCGGGTTCGTAAGCCTGCACGTACTGACCTGGGTACTATTCTTCGCCTTCGGCACCGGCGGGGGTCTGGCGGCGATCACCGCGGTCTCCTTTATCCTCGCGCTGTGCACGCCGACGTCGAATTATGGCTTCGACATCATCCGCGAGAACATGGACCGCTCTGTCGTCGCTACCGCTACCGGCCTGGGCAATATGGGCGGGTTTACCTCCGGCATGTTGGGCGCGCAGTTATTTGGCATGGTCTTGGACCACTCTGCCGATGCCCCCAATTACTCCATGCCCGATTTCACCTCCGCTTCACTTGCCGTCCTAGCCGTATGGCTGTGCGGCATGGCTGGTGTCGTCATCACCCACATCCTGCGCCGACGCGGCGGCTACGCGGGTCCATCAGTGAGGATCGTGGAGGTAACCTAACGCTGCTTATTCGGTCCTTCGGCCTCATCGACAGCCGCTATCTCCGTGGCTTCCGTCTCTTCTTCCGCTTCTTCTGCCTTTGGGTCCAAGATAAAGTTGATGGTTCCCTCTGGATCCGCGAGGAACTCCTTGGTCGCTGCCACGGCTTCGGCCTCATCAAAGGAAATGCGCTGGAAGCCGGTGTCATTTAATTCCACGATATCGGCATTGGGGCAGCCCAGCAGGATCGGTGAATGCGTGGCGATAAATACCTGCGCGCCGCGGTCAACGGCTTGGGCGATTTCAGCGATCAGCGCCAATTGCCGGACAACGGATAAACCCGATTCTGGCTCGTCAAAGATATATACCCCCGCGCCGTCAACACGCTCATAGAGCACATCGAAAACGGACTCGCCGTGGGAGCGGGCCTGCACGTCCACCTGGGAGGGCAGGATGGAACGCCCGCCGGATTCCTCGGGGGATTGCTCGCGCGAAAGGAGGTATTCATGGGTTTCCGCGCGCAAAAAATAGGCCCGCTGAATGAGTCCCGTGCCCTCGCAGACCACCGGGCTTAACGGCAAGATTGCTTCCGGATCCCCCATCCGGCCACCCTTGGGAGAACACCCAAGATCCGTTGCCATGGCGGCCAGCAGGCTGGATTTTCCTATGCCGTTATCACCGACGAAAATCGTCACCGGGCGGGTAAAGGAAAAGCGCCTTAAATCTGCCAGGTAATCAAAGACAGGCAGGCTACGGCGATAATCCCGCGGCATGGATTTCAGGCGAACGGCATCAACCAACATGCCTGGCACTTTAGCAGCTGCGGCGGTGCGCGGATGGGGTACTCACGTCATCGCCGCGCTATTGCAGTTGCTAGATCGAATGCGGACTTGAGGTGCAGGAGTAATGGGTCCCCGGTTGCTGCTTGGGCTATGGTCTCTGCTGGAACCGCGTTTACCGCAAAGGCAATACCTAATCCCCCGCTAATAGGAAAGACTATGGCTGCGGCCACCGCCGCGGTTGTGGATAACTTATTCTTGATTGTCATCGTCTCCTCCAGTCGCTCGGTAACGCTCAGCTTGCTTCGTTACCGTTTCGTTATGGGATAACTCTAGGGAGACGAGCTGTTAAGGCCATGCCCTCAGTCTGCCGGTTTCCTGAAACTTCTTGGGCATTCCTCGACTGGAAGACGCTCAAGCGGCTGCCGCCCCAACCGAAGCACGAGTTGGGGCTAAGCAGAGACTGGTACTGACCTAATTAGCCGGGGCGCTTTCGGCCACGATGCCATCGCTGGCTGGGATGACAATGCCTTTTTCAAAGGCGCCGATGATGGCCTTTTCGTCGTCTTCATCCAGCTCACCAGAAGCCACGGCGCTCTTTAACTCGCGCTCTAGATACTGACGGACATCTGACTTTCCGGATTTATTCTGGGTTATATCGCGCGGCACCGATTCCAAGGGAATCCCCAACGCCTTTGCCAGCGACATCACGCGATTAGCTTCTGAAGAGGAATCGTTTTCTACCGAACCATTAACTTGGGCGGGCGCTTCTTCTTGCACGACTCCCCCGGCTACGGCATCGCCCACGGTCATCGTCCCTTTCGGAGGATGATGGCGGCTGGTTGCCCACGTGCCAACGACGACGGCGATAATGGTCGCCACGGCGATACAGCCCCAGAGGTAGATTAGCTTCCTGCGGTGGGCTCCCGAAGATTTAGTCATGGTAATCCGAATTTCCTCCGAAGAAGCCATAACCATTGCCGCGCGAGGAACTACCGTTGCCGCGTTCATTCAAAATATCGATGAGTGAGCGGATTGTGGCCTCCCCAATGCGGTCGCCGCGCCCGCGCGAGCGGGAGTCCGTAGCGCCCTCGCGGCCAAGATCTTCTTGGTGATGCGAAGCGTCGAGGTTCTGCCCGCCGCGGGACGCGCCCGTGTGTGGGGCCGAGACCTCAATGGTCAAGGTGGTGCCATCTAACTCTAGGACGTCATCATCACGGACCCCTGCCGCGCGAGCGGCAGAAAGCAATGCGGCCAATTCTCCAACGGTGGCGGAGTCCACATCGAGCTGCAGCTGAAATGACATAACCAAAGATCCTTTCTCTAACTTATTCCTACTCTAGGGTCCGATACTTCAAAAGTTAAGGGAATTAGTGCTGTATAGACCAAGTTATGCGGCAACTTTAAGAATGCTCGAAGGATTCCTCCTCTCCCCAAAAGACTTCATCGACCACCTTGCGCGCGTGCCGGGTCAATTTCAGGTACGTATCCAGGAAATCCTGGTTATTCTCCGGCGTCCAGCCGGCCGCGCCGGCTACCTGGGCCAATTGTGGGCCAGGCCCAGGCAATTGGTCCACGCGCTTGCCGCGCACCAGCACCAACGCGTTGCGGGCGTCCGTTGCCATCAACCACGCATCTCGCAGGTCACTGGTTTGATCGGCGCTTAAGATGCCGCTTTGTTCCAGCGCCTCCAGCACCGGCAAGGTCCCTGGTTGCCGCAGCTCGGGATGCTCATGCCCGTGCATCATAATAAGCAGCTGCACCGTCCATTCAATATCGGTCAGCGCCCCGCGCCCCAGCTTCGTGTGGGTGGTGCGGTCGGCCCCACGCGGCAGGCGCTCATTATCCACCCGAGCCTTCATGCGCCGGATGGCGCGAATGGTGGACTGGCTCGCGCCGCTATCCGGGTAGCGGTATTCATCGATCATCTCCATAAAGCGCTGGCCCACTTCCTCGTCCCCGGCGATGAAGGCCGCACGCAGCAGCGCCTGCATTTCCCAAGCCTCGCCCCACTCGCGGTAATAGCGCTTGTAGGAGGCAATGCTGCGCACCACCGCGCCAGATCGTCCCTCTGGGCGCAAGCCCAAGTCAACGTCCAAGGGAGGATCCCCAGAAGGCTTGGCAAGGCGACGGCGCAGCTTATCGACGATCCCGATAGCCCACCGCATAGCCTCGCCTTCATCGTCTGCAGCTTCAGGCTCTGCCACAAAAAGGACATCTGCATCGGAGCCGAACCCAAGCTCACGGCCACCGAGCCGGCCCATGCCAATAACTGCAATGCGCGCCGGCGGTTCCGCATCCTCGTGGTCCATCCGCCAGGCCCGCACCTCAGCGCGCAGGGCGGCTTCCAAGACTGCGTTCCAGATGGTCGACAGTTCTTGGCACACCTGCTCAACGGGGATTATCCCTAGAAGATCACCGCTGGCGATGCGCGCCAGCTCCACCCTGCGTAGCGAGCGCGCGACCGCCACCGCCTTATCCGGGTGCGCATGGCGCTTGCTGGAATTAACCAGAGCCTTGGACACCTGCTCAGGCTTGGTTTCGAGCAACTTGGGGCCGGTCGCGCCATCGGAAAGCTGCTTTACCGAATCCGGGGCGCTGATAATAAGGTCCGCGGTAAATGGCGAGGTCCCTAGGATATGCATCAGGCGCTGGCCGACGATCCCCTCATCCCGCAAAATCCGCAGGAACCATGACTTATCGCGGGCCGCCTCTGATAGCTTGCGGTAATTGAGCAACCCCATATCCGGATCCGCGGTGTCTGCCAGCCATTCCATCAAGGTGGGCAGCAAGATGGCTTGAATGCGTGCCTTGCGGGACGTACCGGAGGCTAGCGAGGTCAGGTGCTCAAAGGCGCGCACCGGCGAGCTATACCCCAATGCCGCAAGCTGCAGCTTTGCCGCCTCCGGCGAAAGCTTTAGCTCATCGGCGGACATGGTCACCACGGAATTGAGCAACGGGCGATAAAACAGGCGCGAGTGCAACTCAGAAATGCGCATCCTAATGCGCCGCAAATGCGCTAACATGCCCTGCACCGCAGACTTTGTGCCCTGCGGCGAGAATCCCGAAATCACCGCGAGCCAGTTCATGCCCGCTTCATCATCATTTGCCGGCAGCGTGTGTGTGCGGCGGAAGCGCTCCAATTGCAGGCGGTGTTCTAAAAGGCGCAAAAATTCATAAGCCTCAATGAGCTGCGTGCCATCTTCGCGGCCCACGTAGCCTGCGGAGATAAGCGCGTCGAGGGCATCCACTGTCGAAAGCGCGCGCAGAGATTCATCGGAGCGCCCGTGCACCAATTGCAGCAATTGCACCGCAAATTCGATATCGCGCAGCCCGCCGACGCCCAGCTTGAGCTCTCGGTGTTTGAGCTCATCCGGCACATTATCCAATACGCGCCGGCGCATGGCTTGGACGTCTTCCACGAAGGAATCGCGCTGCGAAGCCGTCCAGACCATCGGCCGGATTTGTTCCAGGTAATCCTGCCCCAACGGCAGGTAGCCGGTCATCGCCCGCGCCTTGAGCAGCGCCTGGAATTCCCAGGTCTCTGCCCACCGGCGGTAGTAGGTCACGTGCGAATCCAGCGTGCGCACCAGCGCCCCAGACTTACCCTCCGGCCGCAGGTTCGCATCGACATCAAAAAATGTCGTCGACCCAATCCGGTTAAACTCCGCGGCGAGCCGGGTGGCCTTGGGCGTTGCCTCGCTGCCGACGAAGATAACGTCCACATCGGAAATGTAATTGAGCTCGCCGGCACCGCACTTGCCCATCGCCATGACGGCAAGCTGCGCATCGAGCGGATCATCGCCGTAAATCTTGCGCACCGCAACGGCAAGGGATGCGGTAAGGGCGGCATCGGCAAGCGCAGTCGTCAGCGTGGTGACCTGCCGAAAGCTTACCGCCGGCTGCGGGCGGGATTGCCCCTTGCGGGAGTGGAAGGTACCCGCCACATCGTGCGCGGCAAGCCGCATCATCAGCGTGCGGTACTGGGTACGCATCTCCTTTTTGTGCTCACCTTCGCTCGCGCGGTACGTGCCCGGTGCGCTGAGATCCTCCCTCGCTGGATCAGGAGCATCGAGCTCTGCGGCAAACGTTGCCGGCTGCGCCCCCACCGTTTCAAGCAGGCTGGTGAGCATCTCCTCTGGCTCCGGCAGGGGCTTTTTCAGCTCTTCCCACAACTCTGGGTGGGCAGCGAGGTGATCCCCAAACGCCGTCGACGCACCCAAGAGCGCGAGAAGGCGCACCCGCACTTGCTCATTGCTGCGGATTTCCGCATCGAGCTCCGGGGCTTGCTCGTAAATGCGCACGAGGTTATTAAGCGCCAAATCTGGATCACCGACCGCAGCCAGCGTCCATAGAAGGTCAACGGACTCCGGGTTATTCCATCCCAGTTGTTCTAAGTCTTGTGCGGCATGGGACCGGCTAAGGCCCAGCGACGCCGGCGAAGGCACCGTGGCAGGACGCATTATTCTCCTAGAAATTCAGGTTGTTGCGCAGCTCGACTGTAGTAATTTGGCGCTGGTAATCGCGCCATTCTTCCCACTTGGCGCGCAAGAAGAACTCGAAGACGTGCTCGCCCAAGACCTCCGCCATAAATTCGGACTTTTCGAACTCGCGCAGTGCCTGGTCCATGCTGGAGGGAAGATCCTTATACCCCATGGCGCGGCGTTCCCGGTGGGTGAGCTGATGGACATCGTCTTCCGCGGGATCGTCTAATTCGTAGCCTTCTCGGATGCCGCGCAGCCCGGCTGCGAGGATGACCGCATAGCCCAAGTATGGGTTCATGGAAGCATCGATGGAACGGATTTCCACCCGGCGCGATTCCTCCTTGGTCAAGCGGTACGTCGGCACGCGCACTAGGGCGGAACGGTTCTGCACTCCCCACGTGGCCGAACCCGGCGCCTCATTGCCAAACATCAGCCTCTTATAGGAGTTGGGCCACTGGTTGATAATGGGGCTCATCTCCGTAGAGTGCTCCAAAATTCCGGCGATGAACTGCTTGGCGGTGTGTGAGAGCGAAAATTCATCGTCCGGATCGTGGAAGGCATTGGACTGGCCTTCAAAAAGGCTAAAGTGTGTGTGCATTCCGGAGCCCGGGAGATCCTCAAAGGGCTTGGGCATAAACGTAGCACGCACATTTGAATCCGTGGCTACCTGCTTAATAACCCGCCGGAAGGTCATAATATTATCCGCCATGGTCAACACATCGGCATGGCGGAGATCGATTTCCTGCTGGCCCGGCGCGGTTTCGTGGTGGCTAAATTCGGTGGCGATGCCGAGCGATTCCAACGCCAACATGGCGCGGCGGCGAAAGAGCGGCGCAGTATCGTGAGTCGCTTGATCGAAATACCCGCCATTATCGGTGGGGACAAGATCTGTTAGCTCCCGGCTGTGTTCCAGCAGGTAGAACTCAATTTCCGGCGAGACCATGCAGGTAAATCCATCATTAGCCGCCTCGGTGACCTGGCGGCGCAGGATATGGCGCGGATCCACCACGGAAGGCTGGCCATCCGGCTGCGCAATATCGCAGAACATGCGCGCCGTTTGCAGGTCCGGCTCATTGTCATCAAACGGCAGGATTTGAAAGGTGGAGGGATCCGGCAGCGCAATGGTGTCCGATTCAGAGATGCGGGAAAATCCCTCTACCGACGAGCCATCAAAGCCAATCCCCTCCTCAAAGGCGGATTCGAGTTCGGAGGGGCTCATCACTACGGATTTGAGGGCGCCCATGATATCCGTAAACCACAAGCGGATAAAGCGGATATCGCGTTCCTCAACGGTGCGTAAGACGAATTCGTGTTGGCTATTCATGCCCTAAACCTTACCGGCTCACCGCTAAGCAGTGTGCAGTTCATTAGTCAATTTCCACATGGTCAGATTCGCAGGTCGCCAGAGTATTCAGGGGGTAGCTAGCGGGGGCTATAGGAGCAGGTACGGCTGCGCGCACGTGCTTTGCTAGTGGGGCAAGCGAACACCTGTACAAGCTATCTAAAGGAAGAAATTACAATGACCTCCCACGTTGATGAACTTTCTGCCAGCGTTATCGATGCCGTAGTGACCGCCGCCCAATACGGGTGGTCCCCGGACGATTTACGCCACGTCCTAGGCTCTTATTCCTATCCCCTCATCTACCGCGCTAGCCCGCACGTACCTGCCCGCATCACCTCACCCGCGCTGCGCAAAGCGTGGTTGCAATTAGAAGCCCCACAAGAAAATTTCATTCCCCGCGATAAAATGCGCGCCATCATGAAAGAACTGGTGCATCTTCCGCGTTTGCGCGATACCGAACTTCTAGCAGGCGGCGAGCTGAGCCAGACCGACGGCCCTAGCGACAAGCAGGATAAAATACGCCACAAGGTCTTGGGACTATTGCGGAAGGCAGAATCCACCTCTTTTGCAGAAGAGGCAGAGATACTCATTTCCAAGGCGCAGTCGCTGCAGCAAAAATACCGCATCGAAGACCTCCTAACCGGTGACCAGCCCCGCCTCATTTCCCACCGCGTGCATGTTCACCCACCATATATCAAGCACCAGGTCACCTTGTTAGGCACTATCGCCAGTGCCAATGGCTGCACCACTCTCCTCATCCACGAAAAGGGCCTTGCCTGCATCATTGGCGCGCCCGAAGATACCGCCCACTGCGCCGATCTTTTCTCCTCCCTGAACCGCCAATGCGATTGGTATATGCGCAACAGTGAGGGTGCCGAGTTTGCGCGGGCAACGCAGACCACCGCAGCCTATCGTCGTAGCTTCCGGCTTTCCTATGCCGCCCGAATTGGGGAACTGCTGCAGCTAGCCAATGAAGACGGCATCGAAGAAAAACTCGATGAGTCTCCCTATTGCAGCCACCACGCAGAGCTCATCGCCACTCAGACACTGCCTGCGCTCCAAGCGCGCACCGATCATGCCGAGGAAACCCGAAACCGCTTATTTCCCAACCTAACTACATCCTCGCTATCCATGAACAGCTTGCATGGCATCACTGACGGCATCACGGCCGCGGATAGGTCTCACTTAGGCAGACCCGCTACTGGCATCGATTCTTAATACCGGCGGCCCTTGCTCCGTGGCCTCCTCTGTCTGCTTTTAGCCCCATGGTGTCAGCGGTACATTTCTACCTGTGCGCACAGCAAACGCTGCGAAATTTTTCAGGCGCCTGCTGCGCGTCACGGGTAGGATCTCAGGTGAAATTAATTGTTGTAAAAGCTTAAGGGTATGTGAATGTCAACACAGACTTTTCTGGAAGTAGAAGCGAAATTCGCCGTAGCAGAATCGACTCAGCTGCCTGAACTCACTCGACTCAAATCAGTTGACCATATTGCAGAAACGCGCCACCACGCTCTATCTGCTATTTATTACGACACGGAAGATTTGCGCCTAACGCACGCCAAAATCACCTTGCGCCGCCGCACCGGCGGCAATGACGATGGCTGGCACATCAAGATCCCCAGCGAGGGCGGACGGACCGAGATTCATACCGAACTGGGAGAACCGGTAGACGGCAAATACGAGGTCCCCCAAGAGCTGGTACAGCAGGTGCGCTCCATCATTCGCCACAATGAATTAAACCCCATTGCGCAGGTGGATAATAACCGCACCGAGATGCTGCTGGCTGACGAGCACAATAATCCGGTCGCGGAATTCTGCGATGACCACGTTACCGCCTTTTCTTTCCTGCCCGGCGGGCAGCAGCAATCTTGGCGCGAATGGGAAGTGGAGCTTGCCGGTGATCTTCCAGGCACCGAAGAAGGAAGCCAGTTCATCCGCCGCGCTACTTCACTTCTCATCGGCGCTGGGGCTCGCGTTTCTTCGTCCCCGTCTAAGTTGAAGTCGGCCTTGGGAGATTCCTACAACAATGCTCCCCTGCCGCCCGCGCTCGTAACCCCGGATGTTGATGAGGATTCCCCGGCAGCAGCAGTGATTACAGCGCTGCAGGCCAACCGCGACAAACTGATTGATTACGATCCGCGCGTTCGCCGCGATGAGTGGGACTCGGTGCACCAAATGCGCGTGGCTACCCGCGAGCTGCGCAGCCACCTACAAACTTTTCATGGCATCGTCGTCGGCCCGCAGATTGAAAAAATCGAAGCCGACCTCAAAGAGCTGGCCGGTATTTTGGGCGTAGCCCGCGATGCAGAGGTCGTAGAAGAGCGCTGGCAAGAGCTCCTGGAGTCCGAGGATTCCGATACCTTGGATGCCGCCACCCGCGAACACATCTCCCGCGATATGGGTACCGCCTACCGGCGGGCGCACCGCAGGGTTATCGCCGCGCTAAATTCTGAGGAATACCTCGAATTGCTCGAGTCCCTCGACCGCCTTTTGGCGGATCCCCCTACGGCCGGCTCTCAATCCGCAGAAGATGCCGACGGTGATGACGTTTCCACTGCCGTGGACGCGACTGCGCAAGCGTCCGAGGATGCAACCGATAATTCAGCCGAAGAATCTGCGGAAGCGCATACCGCAGAGGAAGAATCGGCCGCTGAAAAGAAGACGGAAGAACCGTCTAGCGCTGGCGAAGCGGAGGCCGAGGACGTCGATGCCGTAATGGCACGCCATCTAGAAAAGGCCTATAAGAAGCTGGTCAAGCGGCATAAGAAGGCCGTGGAGAACTGGGATAACGCGGAGCTTTCGCTGCACGAGCGCGAGGATTATTTCCACGATATGCGCAAGGCTGCCAAGAAACTGCGTTACGCAGCAGAGGCGGCCGGTTCAGCAACGAAGCTAAAGACCAAGCGCCTGTACAAGGCCTGCAAAAAGATGCAATCGGTCTTGGGGGATTTCCAAGACTCGGTCACCTCGCGGGATAAATTGCTAGAACTGGCCCACAATGCGCACCGCCGCGGAGAAGATACCTTCGGTTACGGCCTGCTATACCAGCGCGAACGCTCCATCGGCCTCGCCGCCTTGGATGATTACAACGAATCTTTCAAGGACATCAAGGCCGCGTTTAAGCCGCTGCGCAAGAAGCTGAAGAAGTAGTGCTGCAGCGGCACCAGATGTGCCGCGTTAGGCCGCTTTAGTCACTGTCAGGTGATGGTTGGGAAATTAACTAGTCCCAGCCATCATCTTCTTTATCTGCGGCATCGGCTGCCTTGGTGCGGGCGCGCGCGATTTCTATGGCGTGCTCGGCCTCTTCGCGGGTGTCATAGGGGCCCATGCGGTTTTCCCAGCCGGATACTTTGCCCTTGCTGACTTCCTTGGTGGAGGGGTCGTAATACCATTTCTCATCTGCTGTAGTCGCCACGGTAGTCCCTTTCGTCTATATACTCTGGGCAGCACGTGTGCGCCGCCTGTTTGTGGTTGGTGCCCACACTACCCATGCACGAAAACACGTGCCCGCTAGAATATGAGGGCAGTATTTCTTTTGATGCCTCTCCCTGCTCTCTTAAGCAGAGCAAGGGAGCCGCTTTATCGGCTACTTTGTCCATGGCGCTAGCCCGCGCCACGTAGCCACGTGATTTTTATCCGCCGAATTGGAAAAGGAGCTTGTGCCTTCATGCCACTGTGGTCGACGCCTAAGTCCCCTATTACTGAGCGCGTTGCACAACGACACGCCACTATCGTGGGAACGGAGCCCACCCATGTCGCCAGCGCGCCCGCGACCTGGCCACTTATTGGTGAGCATATCGATCATTACGGAGGCATCGTCGCCGCAAGCTTGTCGGATCTCCGCGCAGCAGCGGCCGTCAGTTCGCGCACGGATGGCATCGTTTCCGTCCACTACGTGCCGGCTTGTGGGGAGCCTGCGCACGATTCTATTGGCCTCCAGGAGGTGGCTGTGCTCGCCGCGGCGCAACAACCCACGACGGACTCAGAAGGCCAACCGGTCATTCCTCCCGCACCAGAGGGTGGGCTGGCTGCGCGCATCGGCGGCATCGTGCACACCATGGTGAACCGCCAGTTGCTCTCCCGGGAAACGGCTGGGGCGGATATCACTATTGTGAGCGATATCCCTGCCGATATCGGCTTAGGCGCTGCATCGGCGGCGGATGTTGCCGTTGCGCTTGCCTTAATGGGTCCAGCCGAAAACCTCGACGCACCTTTGCGCGTGCGCGTTGCGGATGTCTGCACCCAAGCGGTGACCACCTTTGCTCATAAGCCCGCCCTTCGCGCGCGCCACACGGCCGCGCTGCGCAGCAGTGGTGACGGCGTGTGCATCATCGACTATGCCGATGGCTCGGTCACCCACGCGCCCCATGTGGTGGGCCAGGATGTGGTGGCCTTTGCCGTGGCGGTGCCCGAGGACAATTCGCAAGAGCAAGCGCAGGCAATTAGTGACATCCGCCAGCGCCAGCAGTTTATTGATGATGCCTGCCATTCCTTCGGCACGGAGTCGCTGCGCTTATTGCCCGATGCGCAGCAGCGCGTAGTGGAGTGGCTCAAGGCGGTACACAAGGTCTACGGCGAAGAGGGCCGGCCCAGCATCAATGCGGCCACCGAGTGGATGGCATTTTATGAGGAAGAGACCACCCGTGTGGAGCACTTTGTGCGCTACCTACGCTCGCACCGCCGCAATGAGCTCTTCCCCATTGTGTTGCAATCGCAGGCCTCGCTGACCAATATTTATGGCTTCGATTCCGCAGAAAAGCTGGCGGAGCTGGTCACGGTCCGCGGCGGGGTGGCCGCGCGCTCGGCGCACGCGGGACTTTCTAGCGCCGTTATTGCTTATGTCCCCAGCAACCGCGCGGAAAACTTCGCGGCGGACTTGGCAGAGGATGGTTTTCTGCTTGTGAAACTGGCCGCTGGCGAGCCAGCCAAGGTAGAAGATTAAGCGCGAATGAGCCGGCCTATAAGCCGGATTCTGTCTAACCGCGTTGCCCCAGCAAGTGGGGCACCGCGCGGCGAACATCCATCTAGACCAACCGTTGCCAGTTAGTTCCAGCAGCTACCTTCAGGCTCGAGCGAGCAGCCTTAAAACGCCTGATCGGGCCCTGCAACGTGGCAGGGCCGTGATGCCTTGCTCCCGGTGGGGTTTACCCAGCCACCGCCATCGCTGACGGTGCTGGTGCGCTCTTAACGCACCGTTTCACCCTTACCTTGTGGCCCCTACTTGGGTCGAAACGCAAGTGAAGGCACAAGGCGGTCTACTTTCTGTTGCACTTGCCCGCGGGTCACCCCGGGTTGCCGTTAGCAACCACCGTGCTCTGTGGAGTCCGGACTTTCCTCGGCGCCCACGTTGCAGCACCAACGCTGCCCGTTTGCGGCGACGCGATCGCCCGGCCGGCTCATTCGCGCTACTTAGTCTAGCGCAGCCCCTCTAGGTGTCCCACATCGTTGAATCCATGCACCATAGAGCCGCCGTCCCAGAACTCGACATCTGATAGCGCCGCCAGATCCAAAAACAGGTGTTGGAAGGTGGCCGGGCCCGCGTTCAGGGCCTGGCAGAGGAAGGATTTGATGGGGTTGACGTGGCTGACAATCAGCACCGTCTTGCCGCTATAGCGCCGCTGCAATTCCTTGCGGGCAGCACGCACGCGACGGTTGACGGCCTGCAGCGATTCCCCGCCGGGGCACGGTGTAGCGGCATCGTGCAGCCATTGCTCGTGTATCTCTGGGTCGCGCTGGTGCGCTTCGGCCGCGGTCTTTCCTTCCCACTCGCCAAAGTCCACCTCGATCAGGCCGTCTTCGGTCACCACGTCGATATCGCGGCCATGCGCGACGGCGGCCGCTGTTTCCTGACAGCGCTTCAGCGGCGAGGACACGATGGCGTCGATGGTGGTACCGGCAAGGGCTTGCGCGGCGGCGAGCGCCTGCTTTTTGCCCAGTTCAGTAAGCTCCGGATTGGCGCGCCCTGAGTATTGCTTGTTGGCAGACATTTCGGTTTGGCCATGACGCAGCAGGATAAAGCGGGTCTTATCGCCGCGCTCGCCCAGCCAGTCAGAAGGGTGCGGCGCGGAGGTATCCCACTCCTGGTTGTCCTCGGCAGGCGTAGGCTCACCCGGCGCGGCATCGGACGAAGGCTCGGCGGCAGGCGCATCGGTTTCGCTCTTGACGATGCCCACCTTATGCCCCGCCGCAGCCGCGTCCATCGCGTCATTGGATAGCGCATCCGCCACCTTATTTTTTGCGCGCGGAACCCACTCCAGGCTGAAGGAAGAAAACCCGTCGATATGCGTGCGGGCCTCAAGGGCCAGCTTTTGCATATCCGGGTGCTTGATTTTCCAGCGTCCATTGATCTGTTCCACGACGAGCTTGGAGTCCATATAGAACTCCACCTCGCTGGCACCTAGCTCGGAGGCGGCCTCGAGCCCGCGCAATAAGCCGTGGTATTCGGCCACATTATTGGTGGCCTCGGTGCCAACCACATAGACGATTTCGCGCAGGGTGGTCGTGCCATCCGCGGCATAAACCACAGTGCCTGAACCGGCTACTCCGGGATTGCCGCGCGAGCCACCATCGGCGTAGATAATGACCTTCATGATGCCAGGCGCACCAGGTAGGAACCGCAGTCGGTGCATTGCGGAAGCTCATCGGCAGGCGCATTGCGCACGGCGTTCTTATCGGCGGGCGGCAAGACGATGAAACAGCCGCCGCAGGCCCGGTTGGCCTTAAACTGCGCGGCGCCAACACCGTTTTCTTGCCGCTGCGCGTCGTATTCCTCCAAAACATCGGAAGGCAGCTGTTCGCGCAAATCCGCGATGCGCACGGCGGGATCGGGCTGGTTATCCGCAGCCTCTTGCGCGGCGTCTGCGGCGCGGCGCAGCATTTCTAGCTTGCGTTCAGAATCTGAGACGCGCGCACCGTGCACGTCCAGGTTGGAGCGCAGCGCGTGAATTTCGTTGTGAGCTTCTTGCAGCTCACTCATCAGATCGGCGATGCGGGACTTCGTGGCGTAGAGATCGTGCTCGATGTCCTTGCGCTTTTCGGTATCCAACTCGGCGCCAAGCTGGCCCTTGTCATCGCGTTCGCGCCTGCGCAGCTTACGCTCATCGGCCTGGATGCGCAGGATTTCATTTTCCATGTCATCGACTGCCATTTGTGCGGAACCGGAGGCATCGAGCAAGCGCTTGTGTTCCTGCTGTGCCTTGTCATACTCGACCTTTTCTGGCAGCTCTTTATCCCCGCCAATGCCTTGCGAGCGTTCCAGGTTGGCCAATTCCAGCAGTACCGGTTGTAGTTCTTGCGATAGTTTCACTTATGACTCCTTTGGGTGCGCGGAGATAGTCCACGGATCAGTTCGCAGGCTAATAATTTCCGTATCTAGTTCTAATGCTGCTTCTACGATATCGCTTGCTTGCGCCGTCCAAGGAAACTCGCTGGCCCAGTGGGCCGTATCGATGACGGCTGGTCCCCCGGCGCGCAGATGCTCGTCCACCGGGTGGTGGCGCAAATCGGAGGTGACGTACACATCGACGCCCAGCTTCGCCGCAGCCCCCAGGAAGGAATCCCCAGCGCCGGACGATACCGCCACTGTGCGCACCTTTTGCTCTGGGTCACCCGCGGCTCGGATGCCCCACGCGGTTTCGGGCAGGGCGTTGGCCACCTGTTGCGTAAACTCCCGCAGGGTCATCTCGCGGGGCAGCTCGCCCACGCGCCCGAGCCCCAGTGCGGTATCAAGATCGCCGCTTCCGGCCGTTTCCACGATGTCATAGGCGGGCACCTCATACGGGTGCGCCGCGTGCAGCGCCGCAATCAACGTGGACCGCAACGAGGCGGGAGCCACGAATTCCACCCGTACCTCGTCGCCGCGGTGCAGCTTGCCGATGCTCCCTTCAACCGGATCCGCGCCCTCCTCCGGCTGGAATTGGCCTGCGCCCGCGATATCGAATGAGCAGTGGGAGTAGGCGCCGATGTGGCCCGCGCCGGCATCGAAAAGCGCCTGCTTTACCTGCTCCACGCTGCCGGTAGGGATATGCACCCCCCACTTATCAATGGCGTCTGGAGCCTCCGGCACGATGGGCCGACCTGGGGTAATGCCAACGAGTTCCGCCAACTTATCGTTAACCCCGGGGCGAGCCTTATCTGCGTTGGTGTGGGCGGCAAAAAGCGCCACCCCATTTTTAATCAAGGTATGAACAACCTTGCCCTTAGGGGTATCGGCCGCCACGGATTCCACGCCGCGCAGTAGCAGCGGGTGGTGGACTACCAACATATCCGCGCCGAGCTCAACCGCGCGGTCCGCTACCTCTTGGGTGCAATCTAAAGCAAAGGCGACGGTACGCACCTCGTCTGCGGGGTCGCCGCAAATAAGGCCTACGGCATCCCACTTTTCGGCCAAATGGGGCGGGTAAGCCTTGTCCAAAACGCGGCGCACATCGCCCACTCGCACAGCAGACATGGCGATACTCCTTTATGCTCGATTCTTGTAAATTACGCTAGTGCTATATCCTGTCTCCCGCACTACAGTACTATCTGCGCAAAGGGTTTTCGCATGACTGAATCTTCTTCTCACTCGGGTCTCTACCTCGTCTTTGTGTGCACCGGCAATATTTGCCGGTCGCCCATGGCTGAAATCATCGTGCGCGATGAAATGGAAGATGACATGCTCGATCTCCTAGCCACGGTGGATTCCTGCGGGCTCGGTGGTTGGCACGTGGGGCAAGGCGCCGATGAGCGGGCCGTGGCGGAGCTGCGCCGCGCCGGACACGATGGGGCATCCCACCGCGCATCCAAATTGGGCGAGGAACACATGGACGCTGACCTATTCATCGCGATGGATTCCGGACACTATGATTCGCTCATCGATCTAGGTATCGATCCTGCCAAGGTCCGTCTGATGCGCAGCTTCGATCCCAATTCCCCGGAAGGCGCAGAGGTCGCCGACCCCTACTACGGCACCGAAGAAGACTTCGAAACCGCGCGCAAGAATATCGAAGCCGCGGTCCCCGGCCTGCTGGATTGGATTCGCGAGAACCGCGACTAGACTTGGGGGCATGCTAAAGACGTTCCTCAAGCCTGGCTGGGTGCTCATGCTGCTTTTCGTGGTGGCATTTTCTTACTTGGCCTTTAGTGTCCTTGCCCCATGGCAATTGGGAAAGGACGATGACATTGTGGAGCGCAATGAAAACATCACCCACGCCTATGAGGCCGATCCGCAGCCGATTGACCAGGTCGTGGACGCTGACGGCGCCATTTCCGGTGATGAATGGTCCCGCACCACGCTCAAGGGGCACTACCTGCCCGAGGATGAGGTGCTGCTCCGCCTGCGCCCCGCAGGTTCCGGCCCGTCCTATCAGTCCTTGGTGCCTTTCCGCACCGATGCGGGTTTGACCATGCTGATTAACCGCGGTTGGGTCAGCGCCGAGGAGGGCAATGCGGTGCCGGATATTCCGCCCGCCCCTTCCGGAGAGATAACCATTACCGGCATGGTGCGCTCGAATGAGGCCGAGCACCAGACCGCCCCCATCACGCAGGAGGGCTACCAGCAGGTCTACTCCATCCACACCGAGCAAGTGGGCTCGCTTATCGGTGCCGACTTAGGCCAAGACTACATCCAGCTCTCCGAGGACCAGCCGGGCGTGCTCAACGCAATGCCCATTCCGCAGCTCGACCGCGGCAACCACCTTTCCTACGGCTACCAGTGGATCGCCTTTGGTATCATGGCCCCGCTGGGGTTGGGCTATTTTATCTGGTCCGAAATCCGCGAGCGCCGCCGCCTGCGCGAAGAAGAAGCCGCCATGCAGACCCTCGACGCGGATGCGGAATCGCTTGCCGATGCCCCCACGTCCAGCTCCTCCGTCAACGACGAACCTGGCACCGACACCGCTACGGATGCTGCACCTCACGCCGCCGCGCTGCGCAACCGCTCCCGCTACGGCGATTCCAAGCCGGATCACTATGCCAAGCTGAAAAAGCGCCGCCGCGAGCGCTACTAACTTTCCTAGCCCGCCTGACCTGCTTTCGATTCTGTAGTGCTGGCAGACCGGTCCCACATGAGTAATGCGAAACCTACTGCGATCCAGAGCGCGAATACCCACCACGCGTGTCCCACGCCCTGGCCATCAAAATAGGACAAAGAACGAACAAGGTACCCCGTTGCACCAATGGGCATCCACTGCCCCAAGGTAGCCCAGCCATCAGGAAGCAACCAAGGTCCGGTGGCCAAGCCCGAAAGTGGATTACCTAGGAAAATGGTGAGCACCGCACCAATTCCTACACCTGCAGTACCGATCACCGCAGCTAGGCCTGCCGTGAGCAATGAGGTGGAAAGAATACCCAGGGCGATGGCCAACCATTCCATACCGAATTTGCCAATTAACGTGCCGTACACGGTGTGCAGCATCCACGTCGCAACGAGCGATCCCCCTGCTGCTATGCCAACGAGTACTACAAACTTGACCCACTTTCGGCGGCGGAAAACAAAGGTGGCGATGACTGCGGAAACGATGCCGCCAAAGGCCAAAGGCAGCCCTAGCAGCCCAATGCCATTAGCTTGCGGGTCTTCTTCCGATGTCGGTGCAAGGTCTTCGGTAGCAACCTCCATGCCTTGCGCCTCGAATGACTTACCCAATTGGTTCACCATCTCTGTGTAGGCAGCACCGTTGCCAGAAGCGGTATAGGTTTGTGCTCCCGATGGGGTGATAACCAGACCGCCTACGACGTCTCGGTTTTCAATCGCATCGCGCACATCGGCATCGGATTCATAAACCCTTAAATCGGGTCCGCCCTCGCCTGCTTTATCGGTCATGTGCTTAACCATCTGCTCGGGCCCGGCCACAGCAATGGGCACGCCTTGCGGTCCGGAAGAAAAGTTGGGAGCAAGGAACGCAAATAGCATTAGCCCGATAATGACTGGTACCCCAATCACGGCGGCAACGATTTTTACGGTCGTGTTTTGCCGCCTGCGAGTCGCAGTAGAACTCATGACAATCCCCTTATCTGGAACAGTGTATTTCAGTTACTTAAATAAAACATAGTGTTCCATTTGTTAAGATGTCAACCATGAGACAAGATGCAGCCAATAATCGTGCGGCGATAGTCACCGCCACCAGGCAACTACTCACCACTGAGGGGCCTGGTATTTCCATGCGGATCATTGCGAAAGCCGCTTCAGTGGGTGTGGCCACGGCCACCCGGCACTTCCCCGAGCGCATCGAACTCCTCGATGCAGTAAGCGTGCAAGCATCGGCCGATATCGCCGCAATCATCGAAGCCCACAGTGGGGAATTTGCTAGCGATGCACGTACCGCGTGGCGCACCACCGTCCATTCCATAGGAACTTTGCAGCTAGCAACCCTTGCCCAAGCAATATATGAAGATGCCATGCGCGATCCGGAAACCCGGAAACAAAAGGACCGGATCATTGATAAGCGCGCCCAGGAATTAACCGGCATTTACGACAAACTGCTAATCCCCGCTAAAAAGGCACACCTATGCCCGGAAAGCCTCAATGCGCTGGATTTTCACATGGGCCTTGGGATAATCACCCGCCCCATCCCGATAGAGCCCAAGCCCTCACTCGCCCCTGACGCACTTACTCCACGGCTCATAGACCTCATGCTTGATGGGCTGGAGGCACAAGCCGAGGCCGACATTTGACCCTGAAAGCCCATTCATCGAGGCTGCACACCGGAAACAACACATTTTGCCGTTTAGGCTGCAGCCTTGGCCTAAACGACAGGATGTGTTGGTGAAGTTATATGTTTAGCCCGTCTGGCCTGCTGGTATTAGGATTATTTCACTTATCCGGAGACATAACGCAGCCTCGGACCTGAAATACCGCCGGGGGCGTGCTGATGTGCTAAGCGCTGAGGTTCACGATGAATGGATGAGTAAGAATCATCCTCGATGCCCCGTCTGTAGCGAGGTGTGCACCAAAATACGGGACTACAAGCACCTATGCACCAGCGATGGCGATGGAACACCTGTAAAGCCACTGTCACTCGCGCTAGAGGCCGACCCAGGAAAGTGGGCGAATCAGGGCGCAGACCCACGAGCCAAAGCACACACCCTAGCCAACCAAGAAACACAAGCCACCATCGGCCGTGAATACGGCCGACCAGCAACTTTCGACAGTTGCCTACAACCACTCTATGGGAATACGCAAAGGCCACATGCCCTAAACCACGCAGTCCACCAACACAAAATGTCGTTTACCCCGACACGCCAGAAAACAACACATTTTGTCGTTTAACCCGCAGCCTTCCCCCATCCATGAATCCCCACACAACGAAAAAGTCTCGAGCCACCGTTCTAGGAACGATGTCTCGAGACTTGAAAAATGGTGCGGCCTGAGGGGATCGAACCCCCGACCTATTGGGTGTAAACCAATTGCTCTTCCAGCTGAGCTAAAGCCGCATGCGCCCTTGCGCTGTTATGTACAGTAGCGCAGGATTGTGAAGCTACACAAATCAGCTGGTGAGGGCTATTTTTTGGTGTATCCGCGCGGTACCAGGCAGGAACCCTGCCACTCGCCAAATCGCTCAGCTTTGGTCTGCACCAAGCCGGCCAGCTGTGCGGATTCAGAAATGAGACCAGGCTCCACGGTGCCGGGCTTGCCAGCGCCTGGGGTCAGCAACCACACGGATCCGTTATCCGCGAGGGGACGGCTGGCATCCACCAGGCCGTCCACGAGGTCACCGTCTTCCTCGCGCCACCAAAGAAGGACTACATCGCACAGCTCATCATTTTCCTCTTCGAGGAAATCCTCACCGAGTACGGCTTCGATCGATTCAGAGATTGTGGTGTCACAATCCTCGTCCCAACCAAGCTCTAGAGCGATTTGCCCTTCCTTGATTCCGAGCTTGACTGCAGCGTCAGCCACTATGCATTTCCTTCCTCATTCGGTGAATTCTTGCTCACGCCCAGCCCGTGCTTGGCAGGGAGGACGTGTGTTATTACATGTAGTTTAACGTCCCAGGGCGTCTTTTACTTGCTATAGCACCCCTTTCCCCCAATTTGCAGGCCCTTTTCTGCTCACACCGGCGTCTGTTTTGTGGGACAACTAGCGCCGTTTAGGGGCCTACTACCCACGTTTGCACGCGGGGTTGGGGCAGCAAACCGCAGGTGGTAGGGGGGTGCATCGGAAAGCGCCGCGTTTTAGACGGCCTAGACTCCCACTCGCGATCTGGGAACGCGTATCGTAGGAGATAAACTCTGCAGACCCTTAATTAGGAGGTTTACATGGCCGAGAAGGACCCTGCCAAGGGCGATTCCAACTTCCCGCTTATCCGCGATGGTGTTGCATCGTACCTTCACGACAGCGACCCAGAAGAAACTCGCGAGTGGATGGATTCCCTCGATGGTCTGCTGGACCATTCTGACCAAGAACGCGCACGTTACCTGATGCTGCGCCTTCTAGAGCGCGCCACCGCCAAGCGCGTGGAGCTCCCCTCGTTGACGTCGACGGACTTCGTCAACACCATCCCCACCAACATGGAGCCGGAATTTCCTGGCGATGAAGAACTAGAAAAGCGCTACCGCCGTTGGATCCGCTGGAACGCTGCCATCATGGTGCACCGTGCGCAGCGCCCCGGCATCGGCGTTGGTGGCCACATCTCCACCTATGCGGGTGCGGCCCCGCTGTACGAAGTCGGCCTCAACCACTTCTTCAAGGGTAAGGACGATCCTTCAGGCGGCGACCAGGTCTTCTTCCAAGGCCACGCCTCCCCGGGCATGTACGCCCGCGCCTACATGGAAGGCCGCCTCTCTGAGGAAGACCTCGATGGCTTCCGCCAGGAAGTCTCCCTTGGCGAAGGCAAGGGTCTGCCCTCCTATCCGCACCCGCGCCTGATGCCATGGTTCTGGGAGTTTCCCACCGTGTCCATGGGTCTTGGTCCAATTAACGCCATTTACCAGGCACGCTTTAATAAGTACTTGGAAACCCGCGGCATCAAGGACACCTCCAAGCAGCACGTTTGGGCCTTCTTGGGCGATGGCGAAATGGACGAGCCAGAATCCCGCGGCCTGCTGCAAACCGCTGCTCTGTACGAGCTGGATAACCTCACCTTCGTGGTTAACTGCAACCTGCAGCGCCTCGACGGCCCCGTACGTGGTAATACCCAGATCATCCAGGAGCTGGAGTCCTTCTTCCGTGGCGCCGGCTGGGATGTCATCAAGGTCATTTGGGGCCGCGGCTGGGACAAGCTGCTGGAAAAGGACACCGAAGGTGCCCTCGTCAACGTCATGAACACCACCTCTGATGGTGACTACCAGACCTTCAAGGCCAATGACGGCGCTTATGTGCGCGAGCACTTCTTCGGCCGCGATGAGCGCACCGCAAAGCTGGTAGAAGACGTCTCCGATGACGAAATTTGGGCACTGCGCCGCGGCGGCCACGACTACCGAAAGGTCTACGCAGCGTATGCCCGCGCCTTGGAGAACAAGGGCTCCGGCAAGCCGACCGTCATCTTGGCCCACACCATTAAGGGCTACGGCTTGGGCCACAACTTCGAGGGCCGCAATGCTACCCACCAGATGAAGAAGCTGACGCTGGAGGATCTCAAGAACTTCCGCGATAAGCAAGAGATCCCCTTCACTGATGAAGAGCTGGAAAAGGATCCTTACCTGCCGCCGTACTACCACCCGGGTAAGGATTCCCCGGAGATCAAGTACATGTTGGAGCGCCGTAAAGAGCTTGGCGGCTTCCTGCCAGAGCGCCGCACGGACTTCACCCCGCTGGAAGCACCTGCCTTGGACAAGCTGCGCTCCGTACGCAAGGGCTCCGGAAAGCAGGAAGTCGCTACCACCATGGCCTTGGTGCGCACCTTCAAGGAAGTCATGCGCAATAAGGAACTGGGCAAGCGCGTCGTCCCCATCATCCCGGATGAGGCCCGCACCTTCGGTATGGACTCCTGGTTCCCCACCATGAAGATCTGGAACCCCCGCGGCCAGAACTATGTGCCGGTGGACCACGATCTGATGTTGTCCTACCGCGAGGCCACCGATGGCCAGATCCTGCACGAGGGCATTTCTGAGGCCGGTGCTGCGGCATCCTTTACCGCCGCAGCTACCTCCTATGCCACCCAGGGTGAGGCCATGATCCCGCTGTACATCTTCTACTCGATGTTCGGCTTCCAGCGCACTGGCGATGCCTTCTGGGCCGCCGGCGACCAAATGGGCCGCGGTTTTATCATCGGTGCTACCGCCGGCCGCACCACCCTGACCGGTGAGGGACTGCAGCACATGGACGGCCACTCCCCTGTCCTGGCAGCCACCAACCCAGCGGTCATTTCTTATGACCCAGCCTTCGGCTTCGAGGTCGCACACCTGGTAGCGCGCGGTATCGAGCGCATGTACGGCGAGGACAACGAGCCGGTCATGTACTACCTCACCGTGTACAACGAGCCGGTCCACCAGCCGGCCGAGCCGGAGAACTTGGACGTGGAAGGCCTGCACAAGGGTATCTACCACTTCAATACCGCCGAGAATGGCTCCACCCCGGCCAATATCCTGGCATCGGGGGTTGGCGTGCACGAAGCTCTTCGCGCACAGAAGATGCTGGCTGAGGATTACGATGTCAGGGCTTCGCTGTTCTCCGTGACCTCTTGGAACGAGCTGGCCCGTGACGGTGCCCGCCGCAATAAGGAAGCGCTGCGCAAAGGCGAAGAGCCCACCGAGGCATTTGCTACCTCCCAGCTCAAGGACTTCGAGGGCCCATTTGTTGGTGTCTCGGATTTCACCACCGAGTTGCAGGAGCAGATTCGCCCCTACGTCCCAGGTACCTACATCACCTTGGGCGCAGACGGCTTCGGCTTCTCCGATACGCGCGAGGGTGCCCGCCGCTTCTTCAACAACGATGCGGAATCCATCGTCGTCGCCGTGCTCGATGGTCTTGCCCGCGAAGGCAAGATTGAGCGTTCCGTCGTAGAAAAGGCGGCCTCCGAGCTGAGGTTGGATGACCCAACTGCACCTAATAGCGGCGAGTAATATCGCCCTCCCCTCCGCAATGGAGATGTAACTCAGGCGCTTCCGGCTTAATGCTGGGAGCGCCTGAATATTTTGCCCAATTCCCCCCATTACGTTGTTAGCAGTTCCGCTTGTCCTTATTTCTCCTATGCCACGCACCAATCGCTACTACACTAGTCACTATGGCAAATGACCTCAGTGCCCAATTGCAGGCAAAGTTTCAGGGTTCTGACCCGGATAAGGACCAAGACCCAGATCGGGATACGCTGGGCGAGCTCATCGCCCTCATCATCAAAGTCACCGGTACCGAGGCTGAACTTGGCAAAGACACCGCGCTTTCCGATGTCGGCGTTGAATCCCTAGAGCTTATAGAGCTCACCGTGCGTGCAGAAGAGCTCTTTAAGGTGCGACTTACTGAGGAAACAATGCTTAACTGCGAGACCATCGGCGATATCGCTGACTATTTGGAGGACCACCAATGATTTCTTACCTATCCGATATGGACGGCGTGCTCATCAGGGAAGGGGAAATGATCCCCGGCGCCGACAAATTCATTCAGACGCTGAAAGATAACGATATTGAGTACATGGTGCTGACCAATAACTCCATGTCCACCCCACGTGACTTGGCGGCGCGGCTGCGCAATACCGGACTGGATATTCCGGCCGAGCGCATCTGGACCTCCGCCACGGCGACGGCAAATTTCTTGGCCACCCAGGCCAGCTCCAGCAAGGCCTACGTCGTGGGAGAGTCCGGCCTGACCACCGCGCTGCACGAGGCCGGTTGGATTCTTACCAACGATGACGCCGACTTCGTGGTCCTTGGTGAAACCCGCACCTACTCCTTTGAGGCGATTACCACCGCTATCAACCTCATCCGCAATGGCGCCCGCTTCATCGCCACCAACCCGGACGTTACGGGGCCTGCTCCCGAAGGCGTGCTCCCAGCAACCGGCGCGGTAGCAGCATTGATCACCGCCGCTACCCACCGCGAGCCCTATTACGTGGGAAAGCCCAACCCTGTCATGATGCGCTCGGCCCTCAATCACATCGGCGCGCACTCTGAAAACACCATCATGATTGGTGACCGCATGGATACCGATGTCAAGGCGGGCCTAGAGGCTGGTATGCGCTCCATTTTGGTACGCTCCGGCATTTCCGATGACCGCGAGATCTCCCGCTACCCGTATCGCCCGACCGCCGTGTTTAAGTCGGTTGCGGAGATTCCCGAAAAGATCATGGATCCTTTCGCCGACGACGAATCCTAAACGGCACCCCGCCGCACGACCTAGCTCGTGCGGCTTAGCTCATTTTGGCCGCGCTCGAGCCGAGTCGCTCGAGCGTCTTAGCTAAAACGCACGGTGGCGCTAAAGCCATAGCGCTGCGCAAGGTAGCACACCGCGCTCTCGAGCGCGGCAAGCTCCGCCTCGGTTCCGGTAAGCACCTGGTGGCAGCCAATACCGATGCCGGAATCAATCCCCGGCCCCGTGGCTTCACCACGCACGAGTGCCTCCATAAAGATCTCATCGCGATACCACCGAGTGCACCACTGGGCGGTCAGCGGGTCATCGCCTGGGACGATGAACTCCGATTCAGTGCGAATGCACCGATCCATGGCGCGCTCTACCTCCGGGCGCAGCGCACGCGGCATCCCAGAAATTTTCAGCACACCAGTAACCACGACGGCCGCACCATTGCGGCTGGGCCACGTGTAGTTAGAGGCCGGTTGATCAACCGGCACTGTATTGACGCAAATATTCATAGCCGATATCTCCCTCGACAAATCACCACTGCGATCCACACGCGTGGCGTGCGGCGCAGTGAAAGACGAGCTTCGTCTTCCCCAACGAACTGTCTTTTGCGTCTGCACCCAATTTTCCTGCGCCACACTGCCCTCTACAACCCTCAACTTTCACTTCAACCCCCAACTTCTAAACCTCAACCCAAAGTCCAGACTGTGATTAAAGTGACTAAAGAAATTAAATTTACAACAGTGAAATTTGTGAGGTTTGCCCCCTTTAACTGATTGTCTGAAGCGGGTTTCCGACAGGAGCCGCCTACAAGGCAGATACCAGCAGAAACACTCGCCTATTAGCACTCATCCCCTAAAACCTCGGCCGGAAACTACCCCAATCCCCCTAGGGGCAAAACTCTCCAAAAGTCCCGCGCGGTAAAACCGCAGCGGGGGTAGCCAGCCCCCGCACCCCGCTCCCACACCCCGCTTTATAGAAATAAACGGACGACCCGCGGGCGGAAGGTCGATATAACTTTATTTTGGGCTAAGAAACAGTTTGACACGGTACTCGCACCCTGCTTATACTGAGATAAATTCAAACAATCCGGTTTGAATTCTCCCTACCAAAAGGAACCCCCTATGTTTGATCTTTCTTCTGCTCTCGGATTCCAGATTCTCTCCCTCGTTGACGGCATCTTCACCCAGTTCGCCATGTTCCTCGAAGGCCTTGGTCTGCAGGTGTTCTAAACAGAGCAGCATTAAGCCCCCCACTCCACTGGAATGGGGAGCTTTTCCCGTTTTCCCATTAAGGGAAATCTGCGAAGTAGCCTCCTACAGTGCCTGCCAGATCTTCGTATTGGTTTCATTCCACAGCGGCTTTGCCCAATCGCCAAAATCTCGGTCCGTTAATGCCACCATGGCGTAGTCGTCGGCCAGCCAGAGGTAGGTTCCGGACATGCCGAAGTGCCCGGTGGCATCGGCAGGCAGGGCTCCCATCCAGTGGTCTTTCTCACCGCGGATCTCAAATCCAAGCCCCCAGGTGCAATCCTTAAAGCTCCCGTAACCGGGCACGATGCCGCGCAAACCAGCAAAGTGAACGCGGCGCATATCGGCCACGGTGCTGGGGTGCAAGAGCTGCGAGTCCTGGACCTCGGCAGCAAATGCAGCGAGATCCTCCACAGTAGACACCAAGCCGTGTCCAGCCGAGCCCTCCAAGCGGGTGGAGGACATTCCAAGCGGCTCGCACACGCCTTCGCGCAGGTACTCCGCAAACTCGATGCCAGTGGCTTCTTCAACGATCTCTGCGGCCCATTCATAACCGGCAGAGGAATAGATGCGCCGCTCGCCCACTGGTTTTTGTTGTTCACGCGAATCGAACTTCACGCCCGAGGCGTGTGCGAGCAAATGCTCGAGGGTAGAACCTTCCGGACCGGCGGGCTGCTTCAAATCCACCGCACCTTCTTCCACTGCCATCATCACCGCGAACGCCGACACCAGCTTGGTAACTGAGGCAACCGGAAATTGGCGCGATGTATCTCCTACCGTGTCTATCATCTCACCGCTGTGGATCAATGCTCCGGCCACGGTATCTACGGGCCATTGATTTATCTGCTGCAACTCGCTCATGTCTTCCAGCCTACTGTGCTCTAGACCTCTGAATAAGGCGTGCCGATCGGTGCGGAGGTAAACCCGTGGTTACTGATAGAGGAATTTCTGGTGTAATGCGGCCTGAGCGGTTGCAGGCCTTTTCTATCTAAGAAAACTTATGAGTATGACTAGCAGAAACCACAGCCCGCAAACAGAGATGTCTCATGTCAACCGCCGCAAATTCCTCCAAACCAGCGGCACAGTCGGCGCCGCCCTCGCGCTGACCACTACTGCCAGCACGGCCAACGCCAGCACTGCTCATGCACAAAGCAGCCTTTCCTCGCGCCCAGAACCACACATGGTAGAGCCCACGCTCGGGGAACGCCCCTTCCTGCACGGGGTAGCCTCGGGAGATCCCATTCCAGATTCCGTTGTTTTGTGGACACGCGTGACCCCAGATGCAGATGCGATGCCTGGCTCCGGTGCGGGCGCGCCTACCCCAGTGAAGTGGGAGATCGCGCGGGATGAGGAGTTTAGGGACATCGTCAAGCGCGGCGAGGTCACCACCGATCCTGCTCAAGACCACACCGTCCACGTGGATCCTCACGGCCTCGAACCAGACAGCGTATATTACTTCCGCTTTCATGCCCAAGATAAGATCTCCCCAGTGGGTCGCACCAAAACCGCGCCGGCGGTAACGGCATCCCCAGGGGAGCTAACCTTCGGTGTAGCCAGCTGTGCCAACTGGGAGTCCGGTTTCTTTCAAGCCTATGGCGATATCGCACAGCGCGGACGAGCCGGGCAACTAGATTATATGGTCTTTCTGGGAGACTATATTTACGAATATCCACAGCGCGAGTACGCCGGTTTTGGACCAGTGCGTCTGCACCACCCCGCGCACGAGATTACGACGCTGGAAGATTATCGCACGCGCCTTGGCCGCTACCGTACCGATGAAAATCTCCAAGCGGCACATGCTGCCCTGCCGTGGATCGCGGTCTGGGATGACCACGAAACCGCAGATAATTCTTGGCGGGATGGCGCCAAAAACCACACGGAGGGAAAGGAAGGCGCTTGGCTCGATCGTCGCAACGCCGCGATGCAGGCCTACTTTGAATGGATGCCGGTACGGGCAAGCAACCCTTCCAATGATGGCCATCTCTACCGATGCTTGACCTTTGGCGATCTCGTGGAACTGACCATGATGGATCTGCGCACGTACCGCGATAAACAGGTGCTCTTTGGACCCGCCAGGATGTCCGCAGAGGGGCGAAGCATGCTCGGTTCGGAGCAGTACGACTGGCTGGTGAACAAGATCGATACCTCCGCCGCCGCGTGGAATATGCTGGGCAACTCCGTCATGTTCTCCCCCATGAACCTGGCTACCCTGCAGCGCGACGACAAGCTGGCACCCGTATCGTCCTCACTGTCATCCAATATCACCGGCATTCCTGTCAATGGCGACCAATGGGATGGATACTCGGCAGAACGCCGGATGCTTATCGATGCCCTTGCGAAGCACGATTCCCACGCCCTCTTTGTTACCGGCGATATCCACTCCGAATGGGCGCATAATATCAGCAAGGACGGGCACATCTTCGGGGCCGAATTGGTGTGCTCATCTGTCTCCGCGCCCAATGTCAACGAACAGCTTCACCTTCCCGAGGACAACGAGCTTTCCAAGCTGGCAGAACACTTCCTTTTGGAGGCAAACTCCCATACACGCCACGTAAACCTCGATCACCACGGATATAGCTACGTCACCATCCGTCCTGATTCTGCGGAAATGCACTGGCTGCGCGTTGAGGATCTCCTCAATCCCGCCGCAGCAGTAAACGAAGCCGTCACGCTGACATGGCGCCCGGATGAGGGATTTAGTTCTTAATTTTTAGCGGGCAGTTGTTAACGCTCGCTGGGTGCACGTTCGATATAGAGAGTGAAAGATCCTCTCTGGGATATTTCACTCTCTATCACTCGCGCTCTCCCCCTACCTGCCGCGGACTACGCGTTAGTCCGCGGCAGTTTCATAATCAATGTAGCCGCGCTCGCCGCCGACGTAGAACGTGGCCTGGTCCGGCTCATTAAGGGCCAGACCTTCTTCCCACCGGCGTACCAAGTCCGGGTTAGCAATGAGCTGACGACCCACCACGACGGCATCCACGTGATCCAATTCCAGCTCGCGCTCGGCATCTTCCTTAGTGGTGACGGTGCCGAAACCATCATTCATCAAGACCTTGGTTTCGCCATTGGCGCGAGCCTTCTTTGCCAAGGCCGAGATGAGCTCGCCTTCCGGCTCGGCGTGCAGGAAGGAGACATAAGCCAGGTTCAGCGGGGCAATGGCGTCCAAAAAGCCGCCGTAGGTGGCCAGCATATCCGCCTCGTCGTCTTCAGCAATGCCTTGCACGACGTGGGCTGGGGAGAAACGCACGCCCACGCGGTCAGCACCAATTTCATCTACAACAGCACGGATCACCATCTCTGGCAGGCGCCACCGGTTTTCGGGGCTGCCGCCAAATTCATCGTCGCGCTGGTTGGCAGACGGAGCCATGAATTCGTGCAGCAGGTAGCCATTCGCATTGTGAATCTCTACACCATCAACGCCCGCGTCGACGGCCCGGCGTGCGGCGGCCTGGAATTCCTCAACGATGCGCGGGAGCTCATCGGCTTCTAGTGCACGCGGTACCGGTGCATCCATCTTGCCGGCAAAGCCGCGAACCTGGCCGTCCCAATCCAGCGCGCTGGGGGCTTCTGCTTGGGCGCCATCAATGAGATCCGGGTGGCTGGTGCGGCCGCCGTGCATGATCTGCATGAACAAGACGCCGCCCTTGTCGTGCACTTCGTTGGCTACCTCGCGCCAACCGGCCGCCTGCTCATCATCGACGATTCCCGCCTGACCCGGGAACGCGCGGTTGGTCCATGCGGGGAAGGTTCCCTCCGTCACCACGAGACCAGCGCTAGCGCGCTGGGAATAATACTTTTTGTGCAACTCGCTGGGCACACCGCTGTGACCTGCACGCTGACGAGTCAGCGGTGCCATGGTCACGCGGTTATTCAACGTATAACGGCCAAGTTCCAAAGGTGTAAATAATGATGTCATGTCTACTGAAACAGCCCGGGTATCAAATTTGTTCCACCCTGTGGCCTACTTTCTATAAATCCACAGCTAGATGCTGGTTTAAGTGCTAAAGTTTTCACCGTTCACACCGCCGATTTTTACCCGTTCTTATGATGTTGAAACGCCACACTTCCTTAATGCTTGCCGCCTTGTCCCTTACCATGCTGAGCGCCTGCGGTACCTCCGATGATTCCGATTCTGCCGAACCCGAACCTGCTTTTGTGCCCAGCGAGGCTTCCACGGCCCCTACGACCGTGACGGAAACCATGGAGAATTCTCCAGACTCCACCGCGGAAAAAGGCGATAAAGAAGGCGCCGAACATGGCGATGCCGGCTCGAATGATGACGCTCCCCCAGCTGGAAATCACACGCTTTACGCTGGGAAAATTGGGGGCGATTGCGGATATACCAACCAGGGAGACACCATCCTCGCAGGCGAACATACATCCTGTGAATTTACCGGCCCCATTTTTGATGAAGCGCTGAAGCACACTTATACATTCCAGCGGCGCGATCCGAGAGCCAACGGCGCGTATAGCACCGAAATTTCCGTCGCCAGCCCTACCACCGGTAAGACCTATAATCTTCGCTGTTCCATAGGATCAGATCACCGCGGACTCATCTGTGGGAAAGACGGAGACAATAGCTTAAGTGCCATGTACCACGCCGAGGGACTCGATCGCTTCTGGACTGACCGCCTCGAGGTAACCGGCGGCCCTCAGTAGTATCTAGTGGGGTTCTGAAGGAATCGCGGTCTGCTGGCTATTCGCCGCCCCGCTATTTCCATCTGCACCGGAGTCTCCATCTCCATTCCCCTGGCCATCGCCAGCATTGCCGTTTGAGTCAGCGGGCCCATCCTGACCGCTGCCGTGCCCGTCCCCGGAATTAGGCGTGGAGTTGGGCGCTTGGCTGGGATAGCTAGGAACGGTCGGCGTATTGGTGGTCGTGGGTGTTGAGTCAGCGTCCGTCGGTTCAGTTGGGGTGCCGGTAGTAAGGGGGTCTTCCGAAGGCACATTCTCCCCAGATTCCGTTGGTACCTCAGAAGAGGATTGCGTATCCCTATCCTTCCAATAATCCGGCGACAGCCAGCCGGCTTCCCCTTCCTCTGGGTTGCTTGCCGCGAGGATGAGCAGGCCAACGACAAGCAGGGCCGCCACGAGGCCGGTGGTGGAGGCGCGCACGCGCCCGCCGATGGTAGCGAGCTTCTGGAATTGGGTATTGGTCTGAATCGTGCGCCAGATCTTTCGGCGTGATTTATCATCGTCGTCTGCGGCATCTTCGCCCGCTTCATCCGTGACTGCCTGCTCATCGAGCTTGGTCTCAGCAAGCTCAACTTCCTCTGGGGCCAGTTCCTCTTCCACCGTGGGGTCATCCACTGGCGTATTGGGGCGGGATCCTTCCCCGGCATCCAAGGCGTCCTTGGCCGATTGCGCCGCGGCATGCTTTGGTTCTGCCGAATGCTTCTTTTTCTGTTCCTGCAGCTCATCAAAGTCGATGGCGGAACCGTAGTGGTCCCAGAATTCCGAAAGCAGCGCCGAGCGGATGGCGCGCTCCACGGACCACTGGCGGGCGGGATTAACCGTCACCATGATGCGGTAGCCCACCTGCCACGGCTGGCCGGCAACCTGCGGGCTAACCAATTGCGTGGCGGGAAGTACCGTGAGCTCGCCGGCCACATCGACAGAGATCTCTGGGGCTTCAATAGCGTGCTCCGAAATCTCTTTGACGCGGCTCGTAATCTCCGGCAGGGATTCGCCCTCATGCACTGGGACGTTGATATTGACCACCGCGCGGGACCATTCCTTGGAATAGTTGGTCACCACGCCCGCGGAGCTATTGGGGATGGTCACCAGCTCACCAGTTGGGGTGCGCACCTTCGTGGTGCGCAGGGTCAGCGTCACCACATCGCCTTCCACCCCAGGAATGCCAGCAAAGGAGACGTAGTCACCCACGCCGAATTGCTTTTCCGTGAGGATGAAAAATCCGGAGAGGAAATCCGAAATCACGGACTGGGCGCCGAAACCAACTGCGGCGGAAACTATCGTCGCAGGCACCGCAGCGCCCAGCGCCGGAACGCCGAGGTTAGTCAGCGCGGCGGCGACCAATAGGAAGTACGCAACCGCCTGGACGATGTAGACCAATGCTCCGGTCAGCGCCAGCCGTGCCTTCGTGGACTCTTCTTGCTCATCCAAATTATGTTCAATGATCCGGATGGCTAGGCGGCCCATGCGGGGCAAAAGAATGCCGATAATCACGAATGCGATGAGCGGCAAGCCGTGGTCAACGATGAGGCCCCACAGCTCAAAAAAGAAATACCTCAAGTTCATGGTTCAAGGATATGGCACCTAGCTGAGAAATTGATGCCAGTTTTCTGACAGAAGTAAGAAGGCAGGAGTGGGAAGATGGGGGCATCGGCAAGCAGAGGCCTAGGAGGCTAGTCGCGCGATTGGTAGCGGTCCATCAGGCGATCAATCAGTTCATCAGTAAGCTTGTCATCTTCCAAAATCGTATCGAGCAGGCGCTGGGATTCCTCGCTGGAGGTCTGCTCCTCCGCCTCATAGGAATCGCCGCTAAAGTCCACTCCAAAATCCATGTCCTCGGACTCAGCTGAGACACTACTCAACTGGTCGACATCAGATTCGAAGGACTGCAAAAACTCGCTGGCCTCCTCCGCCGCATCCTGGCGGCGCTTGCCGGAACGCACTTGCTTTTCGATGCGCCGCTGCAGCGCCTCTTCCATCTGCCGGTGGCGCCAAGAGCGCACGCGGTGCGGCTCCAGCTTGCGCCCGACCGCGCGGCTCTTGTTTTCTGCTTTCTTTGCCAGCACCTTGACCTGCGCGGCCGTATCATTAATCGGCGCCCATTCCTGTTTCGCGGGCACGCGCCACCCGGCCCAAATGCCCAGCAGCGCCAAGAAAATGGAGACCAACGGCCCCACGATCATGCCGACGGCCAACATATCGAAGTGGTTTCCCACCAGCACGATTACCGCACAGGCGATGGCTGGGATCACCGTGGGCTGATTATCGCCAAAGACCGCGGGCTCGCGCCCCATGGCGATATCGCGAATCATGGAACCGCCGGTAGCGGTAAACACGCCCATCATGATGCACGGAATTGGCGGCAGCCCATAGGTAATGGCCTTCACGGCGCCGGTGCCGGCCCATAGGCCGGAAACGACGGCATCGCCATGCGCCTGGATATAATCCCAGGTCTTGCCCTTAAAGTAGACAAAGCGCGCGATCAACGCGCCAGTAAACGCCAGGTACAGGTACTCCGGCTCGCTCATCGCCGCCACGGTGCCGCGATTGATAAGCACATCGCGCACCATGCCCCCGCCCAGGGAAGAAAACATCGCGATGAAGAAAAACCCGATGATGTCATACCCGCGCTTGCGCGCAATGGTGCCGCCGATAATTCCCATCAGCAATACACCGCTGACATCGGACCAGCGATAGAGGGACTCAATGAGCGGATCTACTTCTGTCATGCCGTTTATTAGACTGCACTGCTCACCCACGCGCAATTCGCCTGCCCACATGCTCTGCGGTGCTGTGCTCTCTTTGTTCTAATTCCCCTTCTATCTCTTCCTACATTCCGCATAAAAGAACTCCTCGCGCTCTTGCTGCTTGGGGCTCGTCCCCCCTCGCAGAAAGCAGAGGAGGACGAGGACTCCTCACTCACTGCGCAGGTCGGCGGCAAATGCAGCATTCGCGAGAACGCACAAATCATCGCCGACGATGCCAGAGACTGCGCCTTACCCCGAACATTTATAAGCACGCAATGGATGCCACGTACAGGCTCGAAACCCCGATGCGTTCCTTGCAGATACCTCGAAAACACAACTATTAGCAACCGCACCGAGTGGACCGCCCAGCCGATTTTCTCCGAGCCCGTGCGCACCGAAGATTAAAAGGAGGCGTCAGCACTGCTTGCCGACGCCTCCTTCTACCGTGGGGCCACCGGGGCTCGAACCCGGGACCGACGGATTATGAGTCCGGAGCTCTAACCGACTGAGCTATAGCCCCACACGGATGCCATGCCGTAAATCACGACGTTCCGCTCCCAAAAGATTAGTCAATAGCTCCCGAAAGACCAATTCACGGCCCCTCATAAAATAACCCCAGTTGAGTGCGTGACGCCGTTTCACCTCGAGTGGCACTGCCGGCACAATCCGGCTTAGCTTAAACGCGAACCAAAATTCGCGTCGGTGAACTTACGTTGCACGGTTTTCTTCTTGAGCCACTACTCACCGGTGTCGAACCCCTAACACTCAACCGTGGATGTCCGTGCTGCGACTGCATCCCACGTGAGAGCCTCAGTGAAGATGAATTCTGTTCTCACAGCCGAAGTACTAACCGTCGTTGCTGAATATCCCTTCGCTTTATTCATTATTGGGCTTGGCAGAAAATCTGGGACATTAAATCGAGGAACAATATCCCACTCACGCGGGAGCACCACCTCAGCCAATGGCTGCGACGGGGATAAAGGATAAACCTTGACAAGAGCTATCAAATTAACAATATGCTTATAAGTATGGAGACAAATCCTGAAAAGATAGTTGACAATCTCTTGAAAGACATGAGCGAAGTCGATGATTGGATCTGCATTGCCGATGCAACTGGAGCCAATGGAAAAATGCATCTCATGCTAGTTACAAAGACGTAGAAATTATTCTCGAGGCCGTTAAAGAATCTCCTTCAGTGACTATCGGGAAACTCGCAGGTCGTTTTATAGACCTCCCCGATGACTGGAGTCCATCCGATGTAGCGGAAGCCATCTATTCGTCAGCAGATCCCATAGGAACGATGATGGATTTTTGGTTGCGCTCTACAGAAGATGTCTATAGCTAGAAACTTTTCTCCTGTACGAGACTGAAACCTATCTGTTGCTGTCGATGAGCCCATGCCATAATTCAACCCTGTTTTCTCTTCGCCGTCCTCACGATGGGTTGAGAATCCAGCCAATCCAAGCGCTACCCCAAGGTACTTCCGCCCGAAGGAGCACCCACTCCCCCGGCGCGGGTTGAGTAGGCCTGCGACACACACTTGAGCCGTACCACCTTTTCCTAGCGCGTCCTTTCACTTCTTAGGTCGCTGACCTCGAAAAACGCCGTTAGCAATTCTGAGTACAATCGGCGGCTGTACTCACCGCTAGTACGAAAATCACTTTAGAAAAGGAGTAATCATGGACGCCCTTTACACCACTGAAGCACTCGCTACCGGAGCAGGCCGCGATGGCCGCGCCGTAGTGCAAAATTCTGACCTTGACTTCAATATGTCCACCCCAAAGGAAATGGGTGGAGATGGCAACGGCGCCAACCCGGAGCAGCTCTTCGCTGCTGGTTATGCCGCTTGCTTCCACTCTGCCCTGCAGGTGGTAGCCCGCAGCGAGAAGGCAGAGTTGGGCGATTCCTCCGTCGGTGCCCGCGTGTCCATTGGCAAGGAGGGCGAAGGCTTCAAGCTCGCCGTTGAGCTTGAGGTCATTATCCCCGCCCAGGAGCACGACAAGGCACAGGCGCTTGCCGATGCCGCCCACCAGGTCTGCCCCTACTCCAATGCCACCCGCGGCAATATTGACGTCAACGTCACCGTTGCGCAGGACTAATAAGGACTAAGAAGGACTAATACAGTCTCTTAGTCCTCGGCCCGCAAGGGCCACCATGCGCGGGCGAATCCACTGATTCGAATAAGTGAGTCAAACTACGCTGCACGTGTCCGGCGTAGCTGGCAAAATCGAATCATGTCTGTTGAAGCTCGCGCCCTTTCACTGCGGCGGTTATTACATGATTCCGCGGCAGTGCGGCTGCTGGCGGCCGATAATGCCCCGGTGATTTTGGCGCTGATTGCTGAGTATTTTCCCCGCGGCACTCGGGCGCGGCCGGCGGCAGAAGTATATGAGCTGATGGTCACCGATTTCGAGGTGCTCGCCAGTGAATTCTCAATGCCGCGCACACCGCAAAGTTATTGCAATGACTGGGTAAAAGCTGGATGGCTAGTCCGTAAATCTGGCAAGAGCTCGCGCGGGGAAACCTTGGAACCGAGCGAGGAAGCACTATCCGCGCTCGAGGCCGTTGAGCGTTGGGAAACGCCGGTTACTACGGTCACGGCATCGCGCGTGGAATCTATCGGCTCGGCGCTACAACGCTTGGCGCGAGATACAAATGAGGATATTTCGAGCCGCGTCGCCAGCTTAGAGGCGGAGCGAGACCGCATTGACCGCGAAATTGAAAAGGCACATTTAGGGCAGTTTGAAAGGCTGACTGCGGCAGAGACACAGGAACGCGTCCAAGACGTGCTGAACATGGCTATGGCGGTGCCAAGCGATTTCGCCAGGGTTCGCCACGAACTTGAAGCCCTCAATCACCGATTACGCCGACAGCTTTTGGATCCAGAAGGTTACCGCGGCGAGGTGCTCGAGGAAATCTTCAGCGGCGTAGACCACATCGCGGAATCGGACGCGGGGCGTAGCTTTCGCGGATTCTATTCCTACCTCATGGATAGAGAACGCAGTGCGTGGCTAGACCAGTGGATTAACCAAGTTCTAGAAAGCGAGGTCGGCCAAGAGCTGGCACCAGAAAACCGGCGGCAGCTGCGGAATCTCTTCCGCGATATGGAAGAAACGAGCTTCGAGGTCAATCAAACGATGACTGGCCTGGCGCGCAGCTTGCGCAACTATGTCTCCTCGGAACAATTCGCAGAAGACCGGCGCATGATTGAGCTACTGCGTGAGGCACGGGGCATGGCCATTGATGCAGCGCAGGCATCGGAGCTAAAAGCCTTTCACCGCATGGAAACTCCCCTGCAGCGCATCGGCATGTCCATTCATTCCGTATCGCGCATCCACTTGGCCAACCCGGGTCGGGAGGTCGTGGAGGAAGCACCGGAAGCCTTCCAGCCGGGCCAAGAGAATGCGGAGGCGTTGTATGAGCTGGTGCGCGAATCAGAGATTGATTTTGAGGAATTGCATGGGGCGATCCGCGGGGCCGTCGGCAAGGCGGGTCCGTGCACGATTGGCCAGGTTTTACAGGCGTACCCGCCCACGCAGGGCCTGGCCAGCGTCGTGGGATTGGTGCACATTGCGGACCAGCACCCGCTTCCGGCGCTGCATGATGCGCACGAGAAAGTCACCTGGACCGAAGAAGATGGGACCATTCGCGCGGCGTATATCCCTACTATGTATTTCGATAGCACCACCGTTGAGGAGTTGTAGTGAGCGCTACTGATAATCACCGCGTCGATTCGGCACATGAGCCCCCGCTGTGGGGAAGCGATAAAGGATCGCTGACCTATAACTCGCGCCGCGCGTTGGTGCAGCTTTTGAAAGGTCCGCTAGTGCGAGCACACAAGGAACCTGTCTTATGGTCCGCCATCATCTCGGACGAAGACAACCTGCGCGCCCGCCTGCATGAGGTATTCCTCGAGCTGGTCGTCGATGAAGCGGAAGGGTTTGCGTTTACCCGGATGGTAGAAGAAGAAACGCTGCCTATCCCGCAAGTGCTGCGCACGGATAAGCTTAAGCACATCGATACCGCCATCCTGCTAAACCTGCGCCAGGAACTTGGTTTGGCGCTGCCGGGTGAACGCGTGATTGTGGATGTAGAAGACCTCCGGGAGGGAATTGGCTACGTCCGCGCGGTTGATAACCGCGATGAAGCCGGGTTCAATAACCGCTTCAATGCGGCGATTAAACGCATCCGCAATGAATATTCGCTGCTGAGTGCCACCGAGACTGAGGGGCGCTACGAGGTATCACCCGTCTTGCGTCAGCTTTTCGATGCCGCCACGGTCACCGCTATCCGGGATGAATACGCCCGCCTCGCAGAAGCCGAGGGCGACCAGGAGGAGGCTTCCGATGACTAACCTGTATCCAGGCCAATTCCGCATCAGCCGTATCCAGCTCATTAACTGGGGCACTTTTCACGGCTACTTTTCCATTCCGGTAGCACGCAAGGGCTTCCTCATCACCGGCGGATCCGGTTCGGGTAAGTCCACGCTGCTTGATGCGATGTCGGCAGTATTGGTGCCGCAAAAGGACCTCAAATTCAACGCGGCATCGCAGCAGGACCTCGGGCGCCATAATGGGCGCACCCTCGTTTCCTATATTCGCGGGGCGTGGCGGCAGCAAGAAAATGCGCACACGGGCGAAATTGCCCCGGAGTATTTGCGTGAGGGTGCAACAAACTCGGTGGTGGCGTTGACCTACGATAATGGGGCTGGCACGCAGCACACCCTCATCGCCATCTTCCGCCTCAACGGCGGTGAAAATTCGGTGAGCCAGATTAAAAGGCTCTATGGGGTGGTGCAGGGAGATGAGGACATCGATAAGCTCAGCCCCCTACTCACCCGAAGCCTGGATACCCGCAAGATTAAGGCCATGTACAAGGGGCCTGGTGCGTCATTTACGCCGACGTACACCACGTTTGCGGATCGCTTCCGCAAACGCCTGGGCATCAAGAGCGAGCAGGGGCAGGTCCTGCTGCACCGCACGCAGTCTGCCAAATCTCTATCCAGCCTGGACCAGCTCTTCCGGGACTATATGCTGGATGCGCCGTCTACTTTTGAGCGGGCGGAGGAGTCGGTGGAGCAATTTGAAGATCTGCGCCAGGCATACCTGCGGGTAGAGGACGTCAAGGCCCAGATTGAGACGCTGGCTCCCCTCCCCCAATTGCACTCCCAGCGCACCACCGCGGAGGCGGATAAGCACAAGGCCGAGGCGATGAATGAGGCGCTGCCGGCGGTGCGCGCCCGCTTGGTGGCAGAAGAACTGGATTATCGCATCCGCGCGCTGACCGCCCAGCAAGCAGAGGCACACTCTGCGGCCGAGGCGCTCGAAGCGGAGGTCACGCACCTTGACGATGCCGAGCGCCGCGCCGCCGTAGCCGTCTCCCAACTCAGTGCCGGCGAGCTGGCCGCCCTAGAAGCCAAAATTGAAACCGCGGAGAAGGAAATTGAGCACCGCTCCAAGGAGTTTCACCACCTTGCCGCTGCCGCCGACCAGTGGACCGACCACTTTGAGCTCAACCCGCACGGCTTCGCCGAGCTGCAGGCAAATGCCCACCTGCGCATCGCGGACTTCGAGGCTGACTCGGCCCAGCTTACTGAGCAGCAGCAAGAAGCCGGCGTGGCCGCCCGCGATGCAGCGACAGCATCCGCGTCCTTAGAAAGTGAGCTGCACTCATTTAGCTCGCGGCGCACCAATATCGATAAGGCCCTCGTAGAGCTACGCACCCAACTCGCGCGGGATACTGGCTATGCCGAATCGGAGCTTCCCTTCGCTGGCGAGCTACTGGATATTGCCCCGCAGCAGGCGGAGTGGGAACCGGTGATCCAAAAATTGCTGCACGGATTCGCCGCCACCCTGCTCGTTCCGGAAACCGCGCGGGAAGCCATTAACCAGTGGGTCAATTCTCGCAATGTGGGTACCCGGCTCGAGTACCGCACTATCCCGGAGTTTGCACCGGCGCCTGCGCCCGCGCGCAGCCCGCAACAGCTCATCCACAAATTGGAGTTTCAAGATCACCCCATGGCGCAGTGGGTGCGCCACCATATTTCGAGCCGCTTTAACTACGAATGCGTCAACTCGGTGGCGGCGCTCGAACAGGTAACCAAGACCCCGGCCGTCACGCGCGATGGCTTGGAAAGCCGGCCCAAGGATAAGGATGGCTCGACGCGCTTTATCAAGGATGATCGCACGCGCTTTAATGGCACGCGGTGGTACCGAGTAGGTTCTACCAATACCGCCAAAATTGAGCTCCTGCGTGCCCAATTGGAGGAAGCGAAGGCCACTGCTCGCGCCATGGCCAAACAGGTCCATGAGCTCAACCGGAAGATGGATATCTTGCGCACACAGCGCGATAAAGCGCAGCGGGTACTGGAGACTAAGTTCCAGGATATTGATACCGCTTCTGCTGAGGCGCGAAAGCGCGATTTGCAAGAACAGTATGATTCTTTGGCTTCCTCCCCAGAGGCGCAGGCCCTAGCCACGGCGCACGAGCAGGCAAAAGAAAAGCTCACCGCTGCCCGCACTCAGCTCAATCAAGCCCAAAAACACCTCGGCAACGTGGAGGGCGAGCTAAACCGCTCCACCCAGCGGCGACAGAGCATCGGCACGGTGCCCAGGGTGGAGGATCAGGGCATCGCCAAGGCGGTCGAAGAAGCCCTGCACAAGGGCAGAAGAAAACTCACCATCGATGACATCGATGCCCGGCGCGATGAGGTGCAGGCTAACCTGCAAGAAACCGCGCGTACGGCCGCGCGCCGCATCGAGGAGACGAATACCAAGATTGTCTCCGTCCTCCACAAATACCTATCGCAGTGGCCGGCGGAAGCGGCGGATTTGGAGCCGCAGGCCAGCTTCGCCGGCGAGGGTATGGAAAAGCTTAAATTCCTGCGCGCGGACCGCCTGGCGGATTTTCGCGCGAAGTTCTTGGAGCTGCTCAATGGCACGACGGTGCAAAACCTATCGCACCTTGCCTCCTCACTTCGCCATGCCCGTAGCGATATCGAACAGCGCATGGAGTTTATTAATAAGTCTCTGGAGCGCACGCCCTTCAATGGCGATCGCACACTGCGGATCGATGTGAAGGATGCCCGCGGCCAGGTGGTGCAGGACTTCCAGCGCGATCTCGATGCCGCGACGTCCCATAGCCTGGCGGAAATTAGTGCCGATGAGCCTGAAGCTGCGGTAGCGCGCTACCACGCCCTGGATAAGATTCTCAGCCGCTTGGGCTCGTCTGAGACGGAGGATATTCGGTGGCGCAACTTAGTTCTCGATACTCGAAAGCATGTCAGCTTCATCGGCCGCGAGTGCTATCCCGATGGCACGACCGCCAATACGTATCAGGATTCCGCCTCTCTTTCCGGCGGCCAGGCCCAAAAGCTGGTGTTCTTCTGCTTGGCTGCGGCGCTGCGCTTCCGCCTGGCGGAGCCGGATCAGGACGTTCCTACCTACGGTTCCATCATTTTGGATGAGGCCTTCGACCGCGCCGACCCGGCCTTTACGCGCACCGCCATGTCCGTGTTTGCGTCCTTTGGCTTCCACATGATTTTGGCAACGCCATTCAAACTCATTCAGACGCTATCGCCGTACGTGGATGGCACCATCGTGGTCAATTACGACGAGCCCATTATCCAAGGCCGCCCGCAGGCGCGTACGGGCTATTCGCTTATCGATGCCACCTCCTACTCCCAGGAATCCCCGGAGTCCACCGATGCGGATGCCTAATGACCTGCACACCCATGCGGCAAAATACCTGCGCAACCACTTTGCGAAGGCTTTGTCGACTCCCGATTCGCTGAGTATCGATTGGCCGCTGCACCCGCCAACGGCCGCCAACGCCGCGCGCGATGTCCCCGCCACCCAGGAGTTCATCCGCGCCTGGCAGCGCTGGCCGCACCAAGAAGAGATCCACTACGAACCGCGCAATTGGTCCCGCACGGGCCTAGGCACCAATTCCGTTCCCACCCGCGCGGTCCTTACCGGTGCGCCCCGTATCGCCGCGGCCGCGGGCCTCAGCGCCGAATACTCCCGTGCGCAACAGCGCGCACACGACATCGCCGCGATCTTCCCCGACTCCCCTGCATTCGCCGACGCCGTGTACCGCACCTATGCCCAGTGGAAGGAGCTAAACGCATACGATCTGCGCTGCTTGACACCATGCTTGACTTGGCTGCGCGCCCACCCGGACTCCGGCGAGTGGGAGCGCGCCGTCCCAGTTGAAGGAGTAGACGGCAAATGGATAGGCACCCACCGCCGCCTGCTGCTCGCCCTGCTTTCGCCCTTTGGCATCACGGATTTGGGGCTGCGCCGCACCGATGCCCGCCTGCGCCTGCGCTACCTCAACCACGCCCCAGCGCTGTCCGATATCGAGGTTCCCCTTTCCCAGGCTGCACAGCTCTTTCCCGCCGCTCCCCCGCGCGTTCTCATCGTAGAAAACAAGCAGACCTTCCTAGCCCTGCCCCTGCTTTCCGATGCCGCCCCACCCACCATCGCCATCCTCGGCGCCGGCCATGCCGCCCGCCAACTTCACGCCCTTGCCTGGCTCCACGATGCCGAAATCACCTACTGGGGCGACCTTGACGCCGCCGGCTTCAGCATCCTCAACGGCGTGCGCGCCCACTTTCCCCACACGGAGTCCCTGCTCATGGATACCGCCACCGTCACCGCGTTCCGCCACCTCGCGGTCCCCGATCCCGGCGACGGCTCCGCAGCACTTAGCCACCTCACCACCGAAGAGCAGCGCGCCTATCGCCACCTTTTCACCGAAGGCAAGCTACGCATCGAACAGGAACGGATTCCGTTCGCGCATGCCGATGACGAGATTCAATCTATATTCGGAGGTCATAAGGTTTAGTAGTGCAGCCTATTTTCGCGATTTCCATATGTGATCGACCCACCATCTCTTAACCGGTGAGGTAGATGAGACTTGACTTTTCCCAATCATTACGGTGTACCGGTATGCCCTCGATGCTGCGGCGGTGCATTCGTTCTAGTCAAAATTTTAGGTTAAGTTCTAACACCGACGGCACTGGCCAACACGTACTACCAGATTCCAGGGCTGTTGCCTAATGCATGAGAGTGTCTGATGGTTTGTGTGTAGGTTCCCAGCCTGCATGAGGAGATGGACCAGAATGACTAGTGTGGCACGACGAGATCCGGCTGATAAGGCCAAGATTGATGCGATTGAAAAGAAGCTGCTTGCTAACCCTGACATCGCGAAACTGATTGATGACCTAGGCACGTCCACCACGGATGCCAACGACCTGGTTCTGGGCATGGTGCAAGCCTCGATCACTAGGGGTTTGAATGCTGAGATGGATGCCCACCTTGGCTACGAGTCTGGCGACAGGAGTGCTAAAGCTGCTGCTGGGACAAACAATCACCGCAACGGGTCGTATCCAAAGACCGTGGATTCTAACTACGGGCCAGTGACCGTTGATGTGCCGAGAGATCGGGCTGGAACATTCTTGCCGACTATGGCCCCTCAAAGGCTCGAGGAGATTGACCGACGTTGATGACATGATCGTCAGCTTGTACGCCGGCGGGATGACGATTAGAGATATCCAGCATCATATGGCAACAGCGATGCGTGTCGATATTTCCCATGAGACGATCTCCGCAGTCACCGACGCCGTCGGCGATGAGGTCATGGTCTGGCAAAACCGCCAGTTAGACGAATTCTACCCCGTAGTGTTTCTCGATGCGCTGCGCATTA